>CANQGU010000059.1 GCA_947623465.1 uncultured Clostridia bacterium | reverse complement strand
TGTCCATTATGCTTGATAAGGAGCGTCGTCAAAACGGCGAAAACGGAGCAGTTGCCCACGGGGGTTGAACTTCCAAAACGGTTGATTTCTGAGCCTACTTCTGTTATTATATCTATGAAAATAATTTTGTGGGGCAAAACGAAACAGGTGACGCGGTCTGAAAAAATTTGCAATGAAATTGGGGCAAAATTTTTTTGCAAAGATTTTGTTTACGAAAACTTAAAATATTATAATAGTGAAAATCAACGAGTAGAGTTATGCGATGCCTTGTTTGAATATGCCTCAATTTATGTGCCGCTGCAAATTAAAGAACGGTCTAAAAGCAAGGGAAAGCAGGAAGATGCCTGGCTAAAAGAGATTGTTTACGATGAGGCCGTAAGGCAAATTAAAACAACGATTGAAGCGATTAACAACAATAATATTGTTGTTAATGATCTATACCACCAGACGGTAAAATTAAAAAGTGGCAGATTGATATTCCCTGTAATTGTTTTTGATAATCCCGCGATTACGGATTATCAGCGAGTGATAATAGATGGTAATCTAAAAATCAACGTTTTCAAGCTAGAAGATTATGAAGCGATGATGAGCGCAATAATGCACCCGTATGACATTATCTATTATTTACAGGAACGGGTGAGATGGCTCGGTAACAGCGGCTTGCCACATTTTATAATAGGTGATGGTGAAAGAAGTACGATATTGGCGAACATCCGGTCGGAAAGGGATTTTGCAACATTTTTCATGCAATACATCTATGAGGGGAAACCCAATAAACAGATGCAAGCGTTGAAGCATTTGGCTCTTATAGGCAAATTCCGTGATAACCAAATCAAGAAAAATCCTCAGTATAAACGGATTTTGGAGGTATTACAATTAATAGAGCCTAAAGTTGCGGATGAATTTATGGGGCGTTTCGATTATGCTTGGGAATGCGCCTGTGAAGATAAGTTTGATTTTTCAAAATGCGTACAGGTTCAATATGAGGGGAAGAAAACGAGCATAGTTTTCTTCTCGGTGGGCAGGAAGGCATTTGCCAACAAAGAGTATTACCAAGTTGTGGCAGATGCGAAACAGTTGAAGCAAAAAGCAGATGCGGTTTTGCTTATAGTTTTTGTTGGCGATACGTTGAAGTGTTGCAATATAGATTGGTTTTATTATGAAAAACAGTATGCGCCGGATGCCATAGTTTTAGAATTTTATGAAAAAATAGGTATGTTCAATGGCACAATGAGTTTTGATATATATGAAGAGTTATGTAAAAAAATGCTAGAAGGCAAATAGTATTTATTGATTCTTACGACAGTTGCCGCCTGTATTGAATCAATAACCGGGCGGCGATTTTGTCTTATGACTATTGACATCTTATAGCGTATTTGCTATAATGGTTAAAAAATTTACGAGGTGAAAAAATGGCATTAGAATGGGTTTTTTGTCCTTATTGCAAAATAGGCGAGGGGTGTTTCTATGATGAAGAAAAAGAAGAATATACTTGCCCAACGACAGGAACACAGTTTACGCAACAGCAGAGCGTTTATGCCGCTACACATTATAACGATGATTAATTAGTGGAAAAACAATTCCCAACTTTTTGAAAAATGGCGGTAGCCACCCAGGAGGGTGGCTACCGCTTATTTTTTCATGTACTGAACTAATTGAGCCAAAATCTTTTGACCGTCTTTGGGAACATCCTGCATTGCAAAAATCACCTGCTCCATTTCCGGCGTTCGCTCGTAATCGCAATCAAAGAACTCCCACAATTTCAAGCCGAGCGCATCGCAGATAGCGCATAGGGTTTGGAAATTAGGAAGAGCTTTTCTTCTGCGGATTTGATAGATGGACGAAGTGCTTGTTTCAGCCAACTGACTTAATTGGCTCAAGGTTATATCGTTCAAATCCAAGAAATAATCTAACCGCTTGAAAAACCTTTCGGAAGTCCAATACTTGATATTGCTATTCATAGGTTTACCTCCTTTTGTAATCTGCACCAATGGGAGAGTGCTACCTACCTTTGTAATGCATAGCAAAAAAATTTCAAAGCGGTTTTTTGTTGTTTGGCTTAAATAATTATACATTTGTCAAACGAAAGGCAAGAATACGCCCGTGCTTTTGACAAATGTATTAACGCCGAAAATTCAAATGGTGGTAAAATTATATAGAAGAAAATTGGAGGGTATATGGTAACCGTTAAGCAGCCATACGCAGTTAGGTATTATAAAGGGCTAAAAGCAAAAGAGGTAGATTGGCTGTGGTATCCGTACATACCTTATGGCAAGATAACGATTATACAAGGCGATCCAGGCGAGGGTAAATCAACGATTGCGATTAACCTGGCGGCAATACTTTCAACGGGGAAACCGATGCCTTTGGAAAATATTGAAAATACGCCAAAAACGGTCGTATATCAGAATAGCGAAGACGGCAAAGAGGACACCATAGTCCCAAGGCTTATGGCGTGTGGCGCGGACCTAACAAAAGTTGCGTATATAGAAGAAACGGACAGCGCGGTTGAACTCGGCGATGAACGGCTCGCCAAAGTCATAGACAATACGGGTGCGCGGGTATTGATACTAGAC
>CANQGU010000058.1 GCA_947623465.1 uncultured Clostridia bacterium | reverse complement strand
ATGCGATATTTTTCTGCGATTGCACGCTGAACGGGAATGAGTTTTGACTTTGCGATTTTAACGGCAAACTCTTTATCTTTTATAAAATTGAACGGCACGATATTGTTGTATCCGATACGTCCCAAAATTTCGGGGCGCTTAATTTCGTTATCGAAATAATTTTTTACGATTTTGATAAACTCCTGCGCGACGTCTTCGTTTGTGCCGCTGTCGGAAACTTCCGACGCGCCAAGATTGGATGTAAAGATAATCACGCTCTCGCTGAAATATACAGTTTCACCCTTGCTGTCGGTGAGCCTGCCGTCTTCGAGAATTTGCAGGAAGATATCGAGGATACGGGGGTTGGGTTTTGCCGCCTTTTCTATTTCATCGAAAAGGATTATACTGAACGGCTTTTCCTTTACGGCGTTGGTGAGTTGCCCGCCCTCTTCGTAACCGACATATCCGGGAGGCGCGCCGATGAGCTTTTGGTCGCTGTTTTCCTGCGCATATTCGGACATATCAAAACGGATACACGCCTGCTCATCGCCGAACAGGAATTTTGCAAGCGCCTTGGAGAGTTCAGTCTTGCCGACGCCCGTAGGACCTACAAAGAAAAGCACGCCTTTGGGAGCGGAGCGGCTGGACGACTTATGTATACCCGTAAGCCCCATATATGCCTTAACTACAACCTTTTCAATCTTCTCTATTGCCTCGTCTTGTCCGACAACGCGCTCGCCGAGAATTTTTTTGATATTCTTGACGGCGTTATAGTCGAGTTTCTCCCACGGGTTGTCCTTTTCACCGTACTTAAAGAGGAGATAGAGTTGCTCAAACGGCAATTTCCCCTCCTTACGGGAAAGACGGGCAAGCTGTATAATCTCGCGGTTTGTAAAATCGTCAAGCATATCGACGTATTCGTTTTTCTTATCGCAAGTGAGGAGCCTTTCGCCCGCTTTGAGTTTTACCTCGAAGCCGTTTTCGATTTTCTCCATCATCTTCTCGCGCTCGATTCTGTCGGGTTTGGAGAGAGTAAGACAGGCAACTTCGGGATTGCCCTGATAAAAGGATATGGGAAACATTGCGAGCTTGCTTGTAACAAGAATAACAGTGCTTTCGTTAACTTCGGAATTTAAATATTCGACTTTTTTGTCTTTTAGCGCCTTGCCGAGCATGGTTAAAAGTACCCTCTCGTCGGGAGACAACTGCCCGCCTGATGAAAACAGATAATCAGCCCAATTCAGGACAAACGCGATTTTGCGGTTTGGCTTTTTTAAGTTTTTAAAGACCACATTGAATATTTCGGCGGGTTCCTTAAATAGTCCGGAGCCTGTCTTTTGCTCCTCCTCATTTTTCTGCTCTTCCCCGTCGTCAAAATCGTAGGCGTCGCCCTCTACTTCAACTTCTTCAATTACGTCGAGGCGGGACACATCGCCGTCCACGCCGTCTATTCTGTCCCAATAGAGGACGTCGTCATAGTCCATGTTTTTGAGCATATCCATGAGATACTGTTTAAGATCAACGATTTGTTTTTTGTCATTTAAATATACATCGCCGACATTGCCGTCGAGAATAACGCATTTTTTGATGCCTATTTCTCTTTTTAACCTTTGAAAAGTTGTGGAAAGCGCCATAAGTTACCTCCGATTTTTATTAGTATTGATGGCTCGATATTTCATAGTTGCAATCTTATCGGGATTGCTCCATATATCCGTTTGATTTGTAACGTGGATGCCGTAAACCTCTTCGAGGTCGTGCATAAAAGGCTCAATATCCTTTTGGCACGCTTGCCCTTCGTAACCGTGGAAGTGGTAGATAAACTTGCCGTCGAGAAAAATGCGGAATTCAGCCTTTTCGCCGCTCGCTTTGAGGGCGATCATTATGACTTCGTTTGTCTCTCGCTTGATTTTTATATTCTTTTTATCGACGATAAATCCGCGGCTCTGTATGGCTTGCGTGATTACTTTAAGCGCTTGCCTGCGCACCTTTTCATCCACAATCTCCTGTGAGGCCGCTTCACGCATGACCGTGAGCGTTTCGCGCTTTGAGGAGACCTTTGCCGCCGTAATCTTTTCTATCTCGTCTTTTTCTACCTTTGCGGCTTCGAGTTCGGCGCGTATATTTTCCACTTCTCTTTCATAGCGGGATTCGTATGTCTCCTCCGAAAGCCGCTTCCCTGCCTCAACGAGTTTATCGCCGGAAAGCGAAGGGTCCTGCAAATAGGCAAGATAGGTGAACTGTTTGAGCGTACCGTCGGCTATGCCGTCAAGAACACTCTGCACTGCCGCCGTTACGGTTACAACGCCTTTGCCTTTTTTAATCATTTGCCTGTAACTGTCTTCAATACTTGACTTTAAAAGAGTTTCCAAAAGCCCTTTAAATTCCACAAGTTTTGAAGATGCCAATATATCGACTTCCCTTTTAAGCGCCTCGGCGGCATTGATTGTTTTTGCATAAACTTTTCCGTCATAACCGCGACCTTGAGCGGCATAGCCGTCAGCCACTTTTCTTGTCTCTTGCAATTTTTGTAAAAGTCTGTCTCTCTCCGCTTTGATGTTCTCGGAAAGTACCTTCGTTTGCTCCGATAATAAGCTCGAAGAAGTACGTTCGAGTTGAGCAAGCATTTCGTCCATTTCGGCGAGCTGATTTTCGGCAAGTTCGCATACGCTCTTACATTGGGTGGCTATATGTTGAT
>CANQGU010000057.1 GCA_947623465.1 uncultured Clostridia bacterium | reverse complement strand
GGATAATATCAAATTATCCATGAGTTTTGTTTACGCAAGGAGCGATACTAATGTATGATTTTTTTATTTCACATTCATCTCTAGATAAAATGACTATTGTAGACGAATTAGTGGCCGAATTACAAAATTTTCAATTTAAGGTTTGGTATGATAAAGAACAGATTTCAGAAGGTTATAACATAAATGATGAAATAGAACAGGGATTAGAAACATCATTTTGCTTAATTCTTATTGTTACAAAGAATTTTTTTGAAAGTAAATGGGTCTACTTTGAGACAGGACAGTATTCTAGATACAAAAAAGCTAAAATCATTCCAATAATATATGATATATCAACACAAGAATATCTTCAAATAATTCAAATATTAGGAAATGTAAAATATATTAACGCTAAGGAAAAAACGATAAAAGAAATCATTTCAATTCTAGATGTTTCACTTAAAAAAATTAAAATAGAGAATGAAGCATTAACAGTAAAAGATACACTTTATTCATTATACAAGAAATTAAGTTCATATGAAAACATTCAAGCTGACATAGCATGTATTGCTATGAAAGAATATTTTGATATAATGAATGACTATCCTACATATGTAATTTCAAGTTCAAAAAAAATTTTAACTATTATTGCCTGTGACATAGGAAAATATTTAAATATTAATGCATCTGTTCAAGCAACAGATTATTCTGAGCAATTAAATATAATAAAATGTGCTGCAAATAGAAATATTTATGATTATTTCGCATATATATATAATTTAAGTGCTAATCATTTTAATGAGTCCTTAATCCTTGTAATTAATAAGGCTTTAGTAGCTATTCTTCAGTGGTATTTAGCAACCCGATACAGTGCCCTTTCGAAAATATATAATTTTGAAATATTATATCCTGGAGAAATGAAACATAGTGACTTTGAGGAAACCGATGAAATAGATTATTTGGTATTAAGGGAAGATTTGATAGCTTCAATAGAAACAGCGATAGAATGGTATGATTATAATAACTACACATATATTGCTATAAAAGATAAATCTACAAAGAGGATAGTCGGATATTTTACATTATTGCCAATAACACAAGATACTTATAATTTAATCTTATCGGGGGATTTTATGGATAAAGAATTTACCACAGATTCCATAGTACAATATGATGCTCCCGGAATATATATTTTATATGTTGCAGCTGTAGCAATTCATCCATATTATCAAAACAGTAATGCCTTTATTGAATTATATAATGCAGTAATTGATGTCATTTTAGCATTAGCTCAACAACGGGAGATATATTTTAGTCAAGTTCTTGCTGAGGCGTCTACGAAGCAAGGAGAAAAATTGTGCAAAATTATGGGAATGAAAAAACACACTTCCACCACATCAAATACTGATGTATATACGCTTACATTAATTCCACCAGAATTTAAATTATATGGTACAAAAGGAAAAATTTTAATGTCTCTTTGTAAACAAAAATATGAAGAATATAGAGAATATTTTGATTCATCAATACATTAATATTATTGTTTGAGAAAATATTTAGCCCTTTGACTTTATTAGTATAGTTATCAAAGGGCTTCTTGTCATTATGGTATTAATTCAGTGTAATCTAGCATAAAGTCGTCAATAATCTCTTTTAAATTATAATTTTTAGAAATAATGTCTTTAATTTCTTCTAGATGACTTTCTATTAGTTTAAAAGTAAACCTATTCATATCACAATAATGATTAATCCTATCCTCCTCGAAATCTTTATGCATTCTACCACATCTTCCACCACATATTTTAATGTATTCACACTTTAAACATCTATCATAATTATTTTTCATATTCTCAAATAGGATCCCATTATAAATATCTCCTATAAAATGTTTTTTTGATTCCATTTCATCACAACAAGCATAGCATGTACCATCCGTTTGAATATACACGATGTCATCGCCATATCCACAATAAAAATTTTCAGGAACGGAAGGATCGTTTATCATATGTCTAAGAATAGCTAAAAAGGGAACATATCGTAAAAGTATTCCTTGTTTCAGAAAAGAGTACCAATAATCAAATAATATCTCTATTTCATTTAGGTACTGCTTTTTATATCGCTTAATATCATTTAGAGTTTCTTGATTATCTAGTTGCCAATATACATAATCGAAAAAATTTCCTAATAAAGTACATTCGGTATATAAACTCGCTCCCTCCGAAATAGTTAGCCTTCCAATAAATGGAATGTCTTTTTTACTTTTTATATATGCTATGTTGTGAACAAAATTAACAAAATATTCTGATATTTCATTATTGTCATAAATTTTTTCATAATTTAATGAAAGAAATATTATATCAATATAGGTTAATATAGTATCTGGAATTTTGTCCAATAATAATCCGTTTGTATGTAGTACATATTTAATATTATATTCGGAACTATCTTGAAATAACTGTATTACTGAATAAATAAAGTTATAATCTAAAGTAGGTTCCCCTCCAAAAAAATACAAACATGCTGTTTCGCTGTTGAATGCTTTTTGAGTAGTATCTACAAATTTTTTTAGTTCATTTAATTCATAATTAGGTTTTATAGGTAAATGCCGTTGATTACTTTTTAGTAGAACAGAACAATATGAACAATTCAAATTACAATCATTCGTAACATAAATATAATACTCCATTTGTATTCCTCCTATTTAGCAAACTATTTAATAAACTAAGCCATATGCAATAGATAATTTGATATTATCC
>CANQGU010000056.1 GCA_947623465.1 uncultured Clostridia bacterium | reverse complement strand
ATTCGAATCAAATTATAGATTAGTGCTTAAAAATATTGAGATTTAGGGAATTCCCCAGTCAAAAAAACTCATACTTGGTAAATGCTAAAATTGACAAAGATTAACATAAATGATATAATGTTAAATGTTGATTTTAATGAAATATTTTAAAAATATTGCCTAAATATTGCATAAAAGAAAGGATTTTTAATAATGGATGAATTTAAAGTTATAGTAATAATGAATGAAACCATGTTAGAATTATTAAAAGAAAAAAATGAAAATTATGAAAAAAATCTAAGAATACAACAATATTTAAAAGACGAAGCATTTTTCTTTAAAATTGATAAATCACAAGCATATACTGTTTTGCAATGTGCCGGAGTAAAGCAAAAGCAATTAGAAGAAGTATATAAAAAATTAGTAGCTCCAAAAGTATTTTATGATTTAATACAATGTGGAAAAATAAATGAAGATGATGAAAATTTAATTGTTAAATATAAGACATATCGGACAAGGAGATTTATTTAAAAAATAAAGCTAAAATGGAGGAATATATAAAATGTGTGATGAATATGTAAAAAAATTTTATGATGAAATAAATAACTCTTTAGATGGAGATTATAAAATAGTATTAGAGCCAAATAGAAAATTTAAAGATGATTGGATTGAATATGATACTGTAAAATGGGAATTAGAAGAACAAATTCAAAATTTGGTAAATGAATTATTAAAAAATAATACAATTAGTTTCGAAGAAAAAATTTTAGAATTATATAAATATATATGTTTAAATTATATATATGATGATAATGTTTTATATTTCTTTAAAAGAGATATAAGTGACCCAGATAATATAAAATACATAGCTGTAGATTGGTATGGAAGAATAATTGATGAAATTTGGAAAGAAAATAGAAAAAAACATAATAGAAGAGTATGTTATGAATTTGCTAGATTTTATGCAAAGGCAATAAATGAATTATTAGATGGAAATGAAGATTTTGAAGCTTTTATGTTAGGAGATAAAGAAAATTTACATTATGTTGTTGGACTAACAGGTAAAGAATATAGTGTTATTTTAGATGTAGATGATTTTAATAAAATAAAAGATCTTACAAGATTAAAATTAGGGCTAACAATAAACGGAATAACAATATTAAGAGATGATTCAGGAAAATTTCAAAAAGTAGTTGAAAAATTTAATGAAAATAAACTTGATGATTTACAAGAAGTTAAGGATATTGAAAAGAATTTAGAAGAAAAAAATATTATAGAATATTTTGAAAGTGTTATAGAAATATTAAGAGCACATAATATAGATTCACAAGGATTTATGGAATATATGAGATCAAAAATTGAACATCAAGGAATTGAAATAGAAAAATTGTGGAAAGAAGTTATTGGTGGTTCTGAAAAAAGATATGTAAGATGCTTGATGTTTTATTATGATAATAAAACATATTTACTTGATAGTGTTGAACAAAAATTAATTACAATTAATAAAGATAATCTTGATAATAAAGTATTTATACTTAATCCAGAAGAAAATCAATATCCTTACTATGGAGGATAATTTAATATACATTAGAAATAATAATTATAAAAATATAAGGAGAATTTGAAGTGAGCGTAAATATAGAAAAAATTATAAAATTAAACGATTTGGTTGGATTAACCTTTAGAAAAAAACATATAATCGTATTAAATCCAGACGAAGAACAGGTAGACTTAGAAAAATATGATGATAATATAATATACGATAAAATAGGATGGAATATAACAGATGAACTTAGTAAATTTGTTGAAGAATTATCTAAAGATAATGAATTGAGTAATGAAGATAAGATTTTAAAAATTTTTGACAAAATATGCCATGATTATGTATATGATGATAATTTAATATCATATATAAAAAAGATTGAAGAAGATTTATATTATCTACCAACATGGTATGGTCAAGATATTGACCAAGAATGGGAAAATAATAGAGCAGGACATAATAGAAGAGTATGTTATGAATTATCTAGATATCTTGCAAAAGCATTAACAGAATTATTTAAAAATGATGATGATTATAAAGTATGTATTCATTGGAATAAAAATATTACACATTATTTTGTAGGATTAACTTGTAATGAATATAGTATAACTTTAGACTTAGATGACTTTGACAATATAAAAGATCTTACAAGATTAAAAACAGGCTTAACTGCTGAAGGTATAAAAATTTTGGAAGATAAAGATAATAAATTTAAAAATGCACTTGTAAAGTTTAATGAAGGTAGAAGTGAGTATGCTATAAGGAAGATATCAAATGAAATAGAAAAAAAGGAAAGTGAAATTTCTGACAAAGAAAATGAAGATATTGTTTTTTTAACGAAAGCACTAGAAATCTTAAACAAAAAATATGAAATAGATTCTCAAGGAATATTTGAATATATGAAAGAAATAGTAGATATTAGATTAGGTTCAGATGAAAGAGAAAAAATATGGAAAAGAATAGAAGGTGCTACAAAAGAATCAACTAGATATATAAGATGTTTACTTATAAATGTAGATGATCAAAAATACCTAATTGATGTTGACCAAAAGATACTTCGTCCATTTGATGAAAAAGAATTGAAAATGAAAAGGACAAACTTTGTAGCTTATAAAGCTCTTGCGCGTGGTGGATTTGATTATTATGATGGCAAATAACTATATGAGTTAAATATTCTGGGGAAAAAATAAAAAAAGATTTCAAAAAATATAGAAAAACAAAAGCACTAAGTGTAT
>CANQGU010000055.1 GCA_947623465.1 uncultured Clostridia bacterium | reverse complement strand
AAAAGGCGCAAAAGGAAACCCCACCCCTCAAGATTGAGGGGCAGGGGAGTTGAATAGGCGAAGCCTATTTTTTACTTATTTTTTTATACATATAATCTCTGTGTAAATTACAATCATAACCCGTTCACTGTATGTATAAATCCGAGCAATTTCGGCAAAATGGATTTTATTTCGTCCGAGCTTACAATTACCTGTTAGAACAAATAAAACAAATTATACGGGATTTTATATCTCGGTCGCTATGTCGGGCAGAAATCGTCTTAAAGAAGCAAATCTTGGTTCAGTAAGCAATTCTTCGTGCCCAGATTCCAGTATCGCCTCAAAAGCTGTATAATCCGAAACAGTATAGGCTTTGTAATAGGTTTCATCACTATCAATCAAGACATATTCTCCTGTGCGGAGCTTGGTTATTCCTCGATGATAGCTGCTTTCATTGCGTGAATCGTCAAGTATATTGTTATAGGCTACAACGCCTATGATATGGTCAAAATCGTTCTTTACATATAACTTCATCATATTCAGTTACTCCTTTCAAAAATTAAATATTTCATCATTGCTAAAAGGCGTTGGTTCCGTGCCGTCAGAATCACTGTCAAACGCATATCCGAGTTGTTCTAATGCTTCTGCTTCTGTTACTGCTAACTCTACTACATCTTCGGCAGATGGCAGCCATTCTTCAGGCAAAGGTGCCTCTTCAGCTTTATTTTTCTTATTCTTGCGAGATTTTCGCTGTTTTTCGGCATTGCACCACTTTGTATATTCTTTAAGCTCCCAGTTGTAAAGTTGGTTCAATGTTGTAACCACTTGATTTCCTTCACTATCATCTATAATTATTAAGAAACCAGCTGATAAAAGCTGCTCGTAATATTCATTTAATGTTGTCATGGGAATATCGGTATCCAGACTGATCCCATTCAAGACTTTATTAAGCGGTCTCCCCACTTTAATGCCATAGCCAAGTCCGCTGCTCATATTAACTCGCAGAGAAACAAGCAAGCCAATAGGAGCAAAACCATATTTGCAAATAAAATCCAATTCATTATCCGTAGATAAAAATCCTTGCTCAAACGTAAAGTATGTCAAAGGATTGTTCAAATAATCTTGCCCTGCTGCGGTTTTAGGGGGTTTATAAGTTTCTTTCAAATAATCAAGATAGTGTTCTGGTAATATAGTTTTTATTTCAGGTTTATCCATATGAATTATTTCTCCTTTCATTTTTCTTTTAGGGGGGATTATGTAATAGGCGTAGGCAAACACATATACAGCGAAAGTTATAGACACCTAGACAGAAACAGATCGCATGAATATTCTCACCAGCCAGAATATAAACATCTGCAGTCATAAGAATAAGTACATATATAGGAAAACAGGTTATGTCACCGTTACGCTGCTGTTACTATAAAGAAAAGCTCTACTACCTGAAAAGAGGTAATAGAGCTTTTGGTTTATCTGGCTTTTCTTCGTCGCTCGGTTAGAGCAATCTTGACACGGGGAATATCAATCACAGAAGCAAGTTCGTATTTTTTGCATACATCTTTTGGCGTAATTTGGCCTAAATCTAAGGCATACATATCTCTTAGATAATCCTCTTTATCAGGGAGAGGGCCACGTTTTGCAATATCTTTGATTTCATTATAAAAAATTTTTAGATGTTCGCAATAATAAGGAGTTGCTTCATAAATCTGCGAGTATTTATAAAAAGTCCTATGCGTAATACCAAGTTCCGTTTTACAGACATCAACTGCAACTTCGGCTTTCTGCCACTTCCAATAGATTTCCAAAAATCTGTCTATTGGTGCTGGCTCTGGCCATTGCAACAGGTTTTCAAGATTGGAGATAACTTCACCTTGTTGCGTTTGGCGTAAGACATTTTGAAGTGCCTCCGCTACTAAAGAATCTACTTTACCGTCAAAAGACGCTTTTATTCTCTCTTGTTTTTCTGCTTCGGCTTCTGGTTGATATGAAAAATAGTCATTGTCAAGGAAGATATAACTTCTATGATTCTTATAGAGTATTGCAATCATATGAAGAAGGTATTCAACGCCAACAGAAAGAACATCTTGAATGGAACGAATATATATTGTACCAGCAAAGTTTTTATATTCACAAAGTGTTTCAAGTGTCTTGTCAAGCTCAACCTTACCACCTGTCAAATCAACTACATTTCGCCACAATATAATGATATGTGAATTATCCTCGAAAACAGGAGGAAAGGCATTTCCTTTTTCTTTACAATACTCACGCATAGATTGTCTAAATTGTTCGCAGACGTGATTACTGATTTCCGCATAGGTCAAAGAAGAATCAAACTCCGCATAATCGGCACTGATAAGACCCATAGGCAACATGCCAGGGTGCGGCATGAAAAAAAAGCTACCAAGCTGATCAGTGTTCGTTATAGTAGGGGGTTCTATATTCAAAGATTCACCATGATTGTTCTGATCGGACATATAATCACCTCTTTTCTATTATATTATAATTTGTTTTGATAACAATGTCAAGAGTTGTAGCAAAAATATTATTATGATACTTATTAAAAAAATTGTATCAAAACTATTGACAAATCTCCAAAATGTGATATACTCTAATTATGATACAGAAAGCGATATTCGTATCAAAATTAGATAAGATAGGAGGACATATTATGGCAAAGACAAACAGCGTCGGTCTGACCCAACTTCCAAACGGTAATTGGTCATGCCGCATACATATGAAAAATCCGTACACGGGAAAGGTAATCAATACAGCATATCGCCGC
>CANQGU010000054.1 GCA_947623465.1 uncultured Clostridia bacterium | reverse complement strand
GGACAAATGGATTTTTATGTTAGGTACTACGACAATGAGATAAAAACAGAAGATGATAATCCGACAATAGGAATAATATTATGCTCGGATAAAAAAGATACAATAGTAAAATATTCTGTGCTTAATGATAATAAGAATTTATTTGCCTCAAAATATCAATTATACTTACCAACTGAAGAAGAACTAGCAAGAGAAATAGAAAAACAAAAAGAAGAATTTGAAGATAAGAAATAATAGTTGTTACACAGTGTGGAATCAGTACAAATATTAGTAAATGAAATTAAGGAAAAAGAAAATGTATGTAGATGAATTATTTGAAAAATCAATGAAAAAAATGAAAAATATTGCAAAGTTAAAAAAAATGGATTTGCATATTCACTCTCCAGCCTCTAAAGACTATATATATTCAGAAAAGAACATAGACATTATAAAAGAATATGAAAAATTTATAAATAAATTTATAGATTCTGATTTGGATGTTATTGCCATAACAGACCATAATACTATAGATGGATATAAACAAATAATTGATATAATAAATAAAAATTCAGAATTAAAAGAAAAGTTAAATGGAAAATATATAATGCCAGGAATAGAGATTACATGTTTTGCAAGGCATTTTTTAGTTTATTTTTCTGAAAAAACTGCGATATCAGTAATAGAAGATTTTATAAAAAGATGTGGAATAGATAATAAAAAAGATAATAATAAAGCAAGTGCAGATAGAGTAACTCCATTGACTTTATGTGAAACTGCCAATGAATATAATGCTTTCATATGTTTACCACATGCAGATGGTGATAAAGGGTTCCTTAAAGATTATATAAAAACATCAAAAAAAGACGAAGAATTTATAATTAACGGAGGGATTGTTGAAAAAGTACTTAAATTTCCAAATTTGTTAGGTGTTTGTATTAGTAATGAAAGTAATAGAAACGAATTAACTAAATTAATAAAAAATTTTAATAAAAATTTAAAAATTTTTAAAGCTTCAGATAGTCACAGTATTTTGGATAAAGAAAATTATATAGGTTCAGGAAAGCCAATGGGAACAGAGTTTTTCTACGCTAATATGGGAGAATTAAGTTTTAGAACAATTAAATCTTTTTTTAAGAATCCTCATACTCAAATATTTGAAGATATTCCGATTAAGAAAAATTCTTATATAATATCTACTTGTATCAAAGGAAGTTTTGTCAAAAATAAAAGTAAAGAATTAGATTGGGAAATAATACCTTTTTCAAGAGAATTAAATTGTTTTATTGGAGCAAGAGGAACAGGTAAATCAACAGTTATAGATATAATAAAATATGCTTTTAATTTTTATGATACAGAAACATACTATTATTCTAAAAATGATGATTATTTAATATATAATGTTGATGAATTTGAAGAATATGACGAGATTAAAGAAAAAGAAAATATTATAAGTAGATTTGAAGAGATTCTTTTATTTGTCAATAAAGAAGATAAAATTTATGCTATAACAGTAGCACCAAAGGGAATAAATAGTCCCAATGTTACTATTTATAATTATAATAATAGAAAATTTAAAAAACAAATAAATTCTGTTAGATTAGATAATACCAATATGAATAAAATTATATCATTTCTCGATGATATAAAACCAATAATATATCAACAAAAAAATATATTGGAAATAGGAAATAACAGAATGAAAGTAACTAAAACCATTTATTCAATCATAGAAAGAATTATAGGAAGAAAATATCAAGAATTATGCTTAGAGAAAAAAATATTACAAGATGAAGTAAATGAACTTTGTCAAAAAATTGATATTGAAAGAAAGAGAGATGAAAATGCACAAAATAATTCAAAAGCATTGGTATCAAGTTATAATAAATTATTTGATGTATCTGAAAAGATAAATAA
This sequence comes from uncultured Clostridia bacterium, assembly GCA_947623465.1. Classification (GTDB taxonomy): domain Bacteria; phylum Bacillota; class Clostridia; order TANB77; family CAG-508; genus CAG-269. Next base: position 969 of record CANQGU010000054.1, on the reverse strand, counting down.
ATATAATATTGAAACAATTGAAAAAATGAATCAAATTTTAGATGAAAAGTTAATACTAACTTATGAAATTGATTTACCTAAAAAATATAAAGAAAATATAATATATGAAATAATAAAGAATAATAGAAACAAAGGCAATTTAAATGGATATGAAGAAGAAATAAAATTGAGAAAGAGTTTATATTTTCTATTTGCTAAAATATCAGATACACATGATTTATTATATTTATTATTTACTAATCAATACAAAGAGTTAGCAAATAAAACAGGCTTAAGCGAAGAAATAGCAAGAGGAGCTTGTCAATATACTTATAAATATTTTCAATTTAATTATGTTTCTAATATACCACAAGTAATTATTGATTTTAAATTAAATGTTAATTATGGAATGAGTAGAAAGAAAATATATATAGAAAGAACCAATTTATCGTTTGGGCAAAAGGCAGTAGGAATATTATTAATTTTATTATATGGAACTACTATTTCAGACAATAATCAATTATTAATTTTAGATCAACCAGAAGATGATTTAGATAATGCATATGTATATCATACTTTAGTAAAAGAATTGGATAGAGTAAAAGAAAAAAGACAGTTGATTGTAGCTACACATAGCCCTAATATTGCGGTTGCTGGAAATTCAGAAAATATTATAGTGTTAAAAGGTAATGGTGAAAATAGCTGGATTGAATGTAATGGAACAATATATAATAAAGCTGTCTCATTAGAAGCAATTAATATACTTGAAGGAAATGAAGTAGCATTTAAAGAACGAGCAGAACTTTATGGAATAATGATTTAATTTTGACTTGCAAAATATAAAAATTTATGTTAAATTAAAAGCATAGTTAATAGCAAAAAATGACATTTATATATACAAATCCCGTAATCTATTGCTATAACTAATTTTGAAACGGATAATAAGGTGCTTTTGCAAGTGATGTTTTTCGCATACGTCCCTTGCTAAGG
>CANQGU010000053.1 GCA_947623465.1 uncultured Clostridia bacterium | reverse complement strand
TAATTGGAAATGAAAAAAATATTGTAATTTATACTGATGATGAAGATAATGTTAAAGTTGAAGTTATGTTACAAAATGAAAATGTTTGGCTCAATATAGAATCTTTAACTAAATTATTTAAAATAGATAGAACTGGAATTACAAGACATATTAATAATATTTATAGAGATGAGGAATTAGAAGAAGATAGCACATGTGCAAAAATTGCACATATGGGTAACAATGGAAAACAACAGTATTTTACGAGTTATTATAATTTAGATATGATAATTTCAATTGGCTTTAGAGCAAATTCAAAACCAGCTATAAAATTTAGGACTTGGGCAAATAAATTATTAAAAGAGTATATGATAAAAGGATTTGCTTTAGATGATGATAGATTTTTAAAAGGTGGCAAAGTAAATTCACAATATTTTGACGAGTTATTAGAAAGAATAAAGGTAATTCGTACCAGTGAAAGAATGGCTTATCAAAAAATAACAGATTTATTTATAGCAACAGCAGTTGACTACAATCCTAATTCAGAAGAAGCATATACATTTTTTAAAATTGTTCAAAACAAATTACATTATGCTATTTCTGGACATACTGCTGCAGAACTAATTTATAAAAGAGCAAATGCTAATAAAGAACATATGGGACTTACAAATTGGAAAAATTGTCCAGATGGTTTAATATATAAATATGATGTTACAATAGCTAAAAATTATTTAAGTGAAGAAGAATTGAAAAAGTTAAATGATTTAACTAATTTCTTTATAGTATTTGCTGAAGATGAAGCAAAGGAAAGACATATAATGACAATGCAAAATTGGATTGATGCAACAGATGACTTATTAAAATTTAGAAGAAAAAAGATATTAGAAAATGCAGGTTCTATATCACATAAAGAAGCAATCGAAAAGGCTGAAAACGAATATGAAAAGTTTAAAGTAAAACAAGATATGCAATATATTTCTAGTATGGATGAAATGTACCAAAGATATTTGAAAGAAAATAATAAAAATTAAGTAAAATAATGTTAATTATAGTAAAATGTGGGGTCTATAAAGTTAATTTAGATCCCATATTTTATAAAAAAGAAAAAGATAAAGTTTTTACACTTTAATCTTTTTCTAATAGCCAATCTAATACATTTATTTTTCTAATTCCATTATAAGAAGTTTCAGGATCTAAATCCATTGTCAATAAATATTTAGGATAATGATCCTTTATAATATCTAATGTTCTTAATTCTCTATTTAAAGTTTCTTCATTTCTCACTGTTTCTGCTACTTGATAATACTCAATCCCCTTACTATTTATTGCTACAAAATCAACTTCATATTCATCTACTTTTCCAACATACACATCATAACCTCTCCTTAAGAGTTCTAAATAAACTATATTTTCAAGTATATGTCCTCTTCCATCTTCTCTTCTACCTAATATAAAATATCTTAATCCCAAATCAGAAACATAATATTTATCTCCTGTTTTTAAATATTGTTTTCCTTTTATATCATATCTAGTAGCTTTATAAAAAATAAATGATTCTGTTAATGCAGTTAAATAACTTTCAACTGTATGAACACTAATTTTTCTTCCATTAGATGTCATGTAATCTGCTATTTTATTTGTAGAATATAAATTTCCAATATTATCCAACATAAAACTTATTATGCTTTGTAACATTTGCATATCTTGAAAATTTTTTCTTGCCATAACATCTTTTAGTATTATAGAATCATAAATTCCTTTTATGTACATATCAACATCATCTATGTTATCTAATTTTAATGTGTATGGAAATGATCCTACTGAAATATACTTTTGATATAGTCTATCTATATTTTCATCCGGTATTGCTATTTTATATTCTTTAAATGATAAAGGTAGCATTTTTATTTCTATATATCTACCTGATAATAGTGTTGCAAGTTCTCCAGATAGCAAGTATGCATTTGAACCAGTTATATAAATATCTGTATTTTTCTTAATATATAATCCATCTACTGCTTTTTGAAATTCAGGAACATTTTGTACTTCATCTATAAATATATAATTCATTTTGTTTGAATTCATTTTTTCTTCAATATATTTATATAATTTTAAGTAACCATCTAATTCGTAGTATATTGGATCTTCTAAATTAAGCCTTATTATTTGTTCTTTTTCAACTCCATTTTTCAACAAATATTCTATATATAAATCAAATAATGTTGATTTTCCACATCTTCTTATACCTGTTACTACTTTTATTAATTCTTTATCTTTAAATTTTATTAATTTATTTAAATAATCTTCCCTATTTATCATTTTTATCACCTATTATAATTATAGGACTTAATTGATATTTTGTCAAGTTTTTGCATTAAAAGTTCAAAAACTTGACATTTTATTACATATTTTGCATTTTGATTTCTAATTTTAACTAAAAAGCAACAACACAAAGATTATAAAGGTTTTGTGATATATTCTTTAAAGTTTCTTTACTTTTTACTGTAAGAACAATAATTATATCTTCTGGTAATTTATATCCTAAAAATTCTCTATCTTTGACAATCTGGTAATATTTATTTTGCTCATTTAAATTTATTTTATCAATTTCTTCTATTACAAAATAATCATATTTTTTATTACTTATATTTTCTTTAAAAATTTTTATCAAATCATTTGTATTGCAAGTTGAATCAACTAAAATCTTTGATTCTAATTCTTTTATATCTTCATTTTGAATTACAACACAAGTAGCATTGCAACCTTTTTGCAATTCAATTAATTCCTTATTTATCATTATATTTTCCTTCCTTTCATTTTTATTTTCAAAAACATTATTAACTTCTTTCATCATCTTCACCTCTTTTTTTAGTCTTTTCTTTTACTAAATAGCTACTATACATTTTTCCTATGTCTGTGTAAGCTTTAAGTCCTTCTTCAGCATATTGTTTTGATTCATCTAGCGTATTTATAAATAATTGCATTTCTTCTAATTCTGATATTTGTTCCATTTTTCTCTCGTCATTTCCTGCCCAATATATGTCATAAACTGAAAGATATTCTG
>CANQGU010000052.1 GCA_947623465.1 uncultured Clostridia bacterium | reverse complement strand
AAAAAAATATAGAATAAAAATTTCAAAGAAAGGATATGTATAATGTTTTTCTATATATTCATTATACGAGAAAAAAATTATGGATTTAATAAAAGAAAAAAGTTGTGGATGTGTTATTATAAAACAAAATAAAGTTTTATTAGTTTATGAAAAAAATAGAAATTTTTGGGGATTTCCTAAAGGGCATGTTGAAGAAGGAGAAAATGAAATTCAAACTGCATTAAGAGAAGTAAAAGAAGAAGTTGGCATAGATGTTGAAATAAATGAAAATAAAAGATATGTTATAAATTATGTAATAAATAATGAAATAGATAAAACATCAGTATTTTATATAGCAACTCCTAAAACAGAAAATATAGTACTTCAAGAAAGTGAAATAGAAGATAGTAAATGGTGTGATTTTGATGAAGCTTTAAATACATTGACATTTGATAACACTAAAGAAGTTTTGAAAAAAGTTATTGAAGATATAAAAAATAATAAAAACATTTAACCTTTAATTAAAGCGTAAATTGTGTGTAGAAATAATTTGATTAATATTCAATTATATGATAAAATTTTAGTGAAAACTTATAATTTATAGGAGAAAAATGGAAAGAGTAAAATTAAAAGAAACAAAAATTTATAATTTAAGTGAATTTAATTGGATAGAATATTTTAAATATAATAATGAACATTTATTAAAACTTGACTTTCATATTAATAAAGAACTATCTAATGAAGAAAAAGAATTAATAACACCATCAATAAAAGCTTTTCAAATAGGAGAAGGTTCTGAAGGTAAACATTTAAGAAAAGTAGTAAAAAAATTTGCGATAAAAAATAAATACAAAGAATACATAGAAATAATGAACTGGTTTATATTAGAAGAAAATAGACATTCACAAACTTTAAAGAAATATATGGAATTATATGATATCAAGCCTATAAAAAAAATATGGATTGATAATATATTTAGAATATTAAGAAAAATGATTGGACTAGAATGTGAAGTTATTGTATTAGTAACAGCAGAAATGATAGCATTGTCTTATTATACTGCATTAGGAAATACAACCAATTCAAAATTATTAAAAACAATATGTAAGCAAATGTTAAATGATGAATTAAAACATATTGTTTTGCAATCAGATACATTATATAGAATTTCAAATAAACGAAACAAAGTAATAAATATTTTTGTACGAAAAATTAGAAAATTGATAATGAAAACTACAATATTTGTAGTATGGCACAAGTATAAAAAGCTATTTATTAAAGGAGGATATTCACACGAAAGATTCCAAAAGGATTGTATGGAATATCTAAACGAATCTATATATATCGAAAAAAATGGAAAATTAAGTCCAACGTGCAATTAATATTAATATAATAGTTTGTAAAATATTGTAGAAAAAATAAAAATATTATTGAATTATCAAATAGTATATGATAGAATAAGAAAAAATGTTTGGAAAGGTGTTTACAATGAATAGATGCGTTTTGTGTGGTAGAAAAATAAGTGATACTAAATTTAATTTTCGGATTGGGATGTCTTAAGAAAATGTGTTATGAAGCAGGTTTATATGGTATAAAAAATTTAAATGGTGAAAGTTTATTAAATAAAAAGATTCTAGCAATATGCAATAAAAAAGATTACCCAAAAAACAAAGTCAAATGCTTACAAATAGATATTTAACATTAAATTTATTAAATAATGTGCCACTAGAGGAATATAACAAATATAAGAACTCTTTACAAACGGATATTAAATTAATAAATAATCATACAAAAATAGAAGAACTAGATAGCTTTAATATAATTACAATGAAACAAGCTTCAGAAATAAAGAAACAATATATTAAACATGAAAATTTCTTTAAAAAATTAATGAAAGGCGAATATGATAAAATGCAAAATTTATCTTTTGATATAATACGATTTGCATTTAGTATATATTATAATAAAAAGCCATATCTTTCAGATATGACACAATTAGCACAATATGGAATATTACAAGTAGGAGTTTTAGGATTAAGAGGAATTAAATGGAATTTTGCTTCTGATTGTTTAGCACATTCATTGCAAGAAAAAGCCGAAGATATAATAATTACAGAAGGAGAAGAAATTGACAAAATAATAGAAAATGAAGAATTTAAATTAAAAATAAATGAAATAATAAAAAAATACGAGAAACAGCACTCCTTTTCTACTGGAAAAGAAAAAGAATCTATTACTTTTAAAGATCCAAATTTGTTTCATATATTGAACTCACTGGAAGAAAACAAAAAAATGAAACATGGGATTTGGATATTACATTGAGTGATGAATATGATTTTACTGATTTACAAGAAATAGAAAAATATGTGGATAATGATGATTATTTTAAAAGTTTTGTAGGTGCAATGGCTAATAATTTTGCAATGATTGCAAATAGTTGTAATGTAGTTAATACTTATCATATTACAATTAAATTTTCTATCAACAGTAAGGAGGTAAGATTATGACAAGAAAAACAAAAATAAGTATACTAATTATAACAATATATTTTATATCATTTTTTTTATTTGAATTATTTATTGGAACTGCGAGAATATTAGAATATGCAGAAGAATGTGTGGAGAAAGATATATTTAATGTATTAGCTCCATTAGTAACTCCTATCGAAGCAGGAATATGGTATTTTATATGTGTATCAATAGTTGCGATTATATGTAAATTTATCAAACAAATTGACAAATCGTACAAATACATTATATATTCTTTTCCACTAATTACTTTTATTTTTTCAATTCCTGTTGGACTTTTAGCAACATATTTTGCAACTTTTTTTGGATGGTTTGGATTATAAAAATAATGCATATTAGAAGATATAAATGATACATGAGTATTAAATTTGTGGTAGAAAATATTATTTTGTTAGAAAAAAATAAAAAAGCTAAATTGCCTTAAGTATGGTGCTCTTACATAGCACTTACCGAGATAATGGCATACAAAAAAGGACTATAAAAGAATTGAGGTGATTGATATGCCAAATAGAATAAAAAATATATTAAAAGAATATGTAAATTGTTTATTG
>CANQGU010000051.1 GCA_947623465.1 uncultured Clostridia bacterium | reverse complement strand
CATTGCTGCCGTCCATGTCCGTTGTATCGCCATTTGGGCCGCTATCCTTGCTTGACTCGAGTAGACACTATCTAGAAACTCAACAAAAAGTTTTGATGTATAATCCATTGCCAGTTACCTCCTCTCATCTAATCCCTGCTTCTGAGAAAGCTTCAGCAAAAAGGTCTTCGCCTAACAAACTACGAGCATCCGTAAAGTGATAGCTTTCAATAGAATTTAGTGCGTTCTTGTGCCTCGCTTCTATTCTTTCTATTTCAGTAATAGTAGATTGAACTCTGTTTTCATACGACTTCAGCGATGAAAGTTCACTGTTAATCTGATCCACAATGCTATCACGTTTTTGAAGTAGTTCATTGCAAGCTGCAACCCAAGGATGTTGCTTTTTCATAGAGTCGATAGCCCCCCTTGCCTGTTCCGATTGTTGGAGCAACTCGCCGAGTTGTATTTGGTATTTATGTAGGTCTTCAGCAGTACACTCTTCTATCTTGTATATTTTTTCTTTCAAGGAGGAAGCATCTGTTCTTGCAATCTCCAGTGCTTCTTCGTGCTCGTGCACAAGGAGCTCGCAGTCTTTCTCTATCGCAAGAATATTGTGTTCTACTGCCGATAGTTCAGACCACAATTTGAAAAGTTTTTCCCTTTTCTTTTCAATCCCTACATGTAATTCAGTTTGCTGTTGCACTATGCCTGTGCCTAATTTCTCCATATATTCATGCTCACCAACAGCTTTTTTTAGCGTTTTTTTAAGTGCATCTATCTTTGATACAACCATAGAATACACTTTCTTTTGGGTCTTATCGGCAAAGAGAACCGCATTATAATAATCCGCGCTTTCAGCTGCAGAAAATCCCTTGCAAATCAATTCCTCATCACTTGTACATTTATTTTTTGCCAGAACTCTCAACCAAAATACATCTGAGCAGGATGGCATCCATTCAAGAACCAGCTTTGATAAGCCGATGGCTTCTTCAAACTTGCTTATCCTAACAAGATGTTCAATTCTGAGAAATTCATCATGCACATTCTCATGCGCGACAAGAGATAAAGGTATTTTTTCAAAGCCGATAGTGCTTCCACAACAAAAACATTTACCTGCCTTATGTATAAGTTGTCCACACTTCTCGCATCTAACAATGATCATTTGGAAACACCACCTTTTGATTTAGCATCTTCTGCCATTGCATCAACCTTGCCTTTTAATTCAGATGCATTTGCAAGTTCGCTAATTATAGTATCCATTTGTACATTCGCCTTGTATGAAGGAGAGACTAATGGTTTATAATTCTTCGCATTCTTTTCGCAAGCGTTTGCAATAGATAACGCTTTTTGTTTAACTTCGTCTGCCCACTTTCTCCGTTGCTTCTTTGCTTCTTCCGATTGTTCGGCCTCCCTAAGACGAGCTGCTTCATTACTAGCAGCTTTCATTTTATATATCCCGTAAATTAAGCCGATTATGGCTCCAGCAATTGCACAGAATAGCAAAACAGATAAAAATGAATTGCCACTCCACATTGCCGGAATTGCATCGCCGCCATCACAATTACAGGTTACAATATTACAAGCGCAATTAATCAGCTCAATGCACATTCCCAAAAAATACAGTATTAAGGCAATTACCGCACCTGCCGCAGCTCCACCTAACATCCATAAGAACGCAGTCATAAATTAATATCCTCCTTTAACTCCATCTTCTTGCTGTATCTCCTGGAGATATAGTAACTAATTAATAAGTAAACCCAGATTAAAACACATATCACTTGGCTAAATGAAATTCCGTAAATAACACCTCGCATAATATCTCCTCGTAAAAATTCAATGAAAAACCGTCCAATGCTATATATCAAGAGATATTGCTTTGAAATATGTTTATCCTTCCATTTGTTGCTTTTAAGTAAGAAGAGTAAGTATAAAAACAGGCAGAAATTGAATACTGCTTCAATGATTTGAGTTGGAATTCTATTTGCCGTTGAAACCTCTCCTAAAATAAGCGTTGTGTACTTTATTGAAAAGAATCCAGTATATTCTTTTCCAAAGCAACAGCCGCCTAAAAAGCACCCAACCCTAGCAATTGAATGGAATAACGGTACGCAAACTGCAACAATATCCAAAACATGTTTGTCTTGATTGTATTTTTTTGTAAGAAAATACAAGGAACTGAATAATCCAATAAAGCCCCCATAAAATACAATTCCAGTGTTTTTTATTCCCTCTAAAGATATTTCAATATTCATTCCCACATCTCGATAGACTCCTGAAATACAACCAAATAATCTTGCGCAAAATATCATAAATGGCATTGAGATAAGCAGATTGCGCATATTCCTTTGCAACATATACCCTTTATCTACAACGAAAACAATAAACACACTTATTGAAACCACAAAACCAATTCCAGCAAAGAAGAAGTACCCTGGAATACCAAACAGCGTAAAACCAACTGCATCAAAAACTAACATTGCATTGATTCCTCAATAAACACAACTTCATTCATTCTCCCTTAAACGTCTGTCGGTATTAAACAATTCCTTCAATGAAGGTGGATATGCCCCCACTGAATTAATATACTGGGCTGTTTTATCATTTGAACTATATAGAAGTAGCAATGATAAAAAAGTATTCCATGACATTCTTCTCTTGTGTGTCTCAACTGCGCTATAAGTCTGGCGAGATATGCCTATGATACAACTTAACTCATCCTGTGATAGTCCAATCTTTGCTCTTAATGCAGGAAGCTCTTCAGTGAGGATATCAATCAATCTTTCTTTATCAAGCTCTAGATTCCTTTGCTCTTTTTCGTTATTTGAGTCCAAATTATTCCCCCCCTGTATTTCAAGCTATCATCGATATTTCTCTATTTTTCTTTTGGTTTTTTTCGTGAAGTATGTAGCTTGATGAAAAAACAGCCCAAAACGCTTGATACTCAAGCATCTTGGACTATTTTGTGACTATTTTTTTGACGGCAATTAGAACGGGAGAGAAAGCTTATTCATGTTACTGCTTTTTAGTTCAAAGGAAGAATGGACGTAGCGATTTAGGTAATATTGACATTCGCGTGACCCAAAATCTCGCTGAGTGTCTTAACGTCAAAGCCGACTTCAATGCATCGAGTGGCAAATGT
>CANQGU010000050.1 GCA_947623465.1 uncultured Clostridia bacterium | reverse complement strand
TTATTTTTAATGTTATTTCTGAATTTCTATTATTTTGAGATATATTTGTTTTTCCTAAATCAACCTCTGATTCTATATAAATATCATTAGTTTTATTTATATCTACATTGCCAAGATCTGCTTTAATTGTAGAATCTTCCTGTATAGATATTGTATTAATTTCTACATTACCACAATCTACTTTAATATCACATTTATTCAATATTTCTTTTATTTCTGTATCTCCTAAATCACATTTTACATTTGCATTTTTTACCTTTCCCAATTTGACATTTCCACAATCGCAATCTATATCTACTGTAGCATTTTCTAAATCTAATATTTCGCAATTTCCATAATCGCTCTTTATTTTTATTTCTTTATTATATGTAGAAGGAACATATACTACAATATCTTTTGCTTTAACTCCAAAACTAAAAAAAGTAAATTTTTGTTTATTAGTATTATCAATAGATAAATTATTTTGATTAAAATTAACATCTACATCATTTTCATTTTCTCCATAAACAACAACTTTAATATTATCTTCTGATGTTTCTCTAAAAATAACATCTCCTGCATCTTGTCTTATATCTATATTATTTATATCTTCTACACTATATATTTTATCAAAAATTATGTTAGTGCTTTCCCTTGAACCAAAAAATAATATCCCATTTGTTTGATTTATTCTTCCTGTTAAATACATTACCAAAAACATTACTAAAAAGAATATTATGATAGAAAGTAAAATTATTAAAGTAATAATTATACCTTTATTCTTCATTTTCTTCATCTCCTTTTAACATAAATATCAGTTTAACAATTTCTTCAACCATTCCAATAATAATAAATATTACCCAAGTAATATGCCATGCCATTGTAGAAAAACTTACAATAAAATATATTGCTGTTCCAATGCCACCTATAATATCATTTATTTGTTTCACAATTTTGTCTTGTTTTTCTTCTTCTTTTGTTTTTTCAAATTTTGGAATAGACATATAATGTTTTACAATTCTAGTTACTCCCCAACCAATTATTATTAAGAAAGTACAACCAATTACAACAGGATTCCACCTCATTACAGCAGTACCAATTCCTGCATAAGCGATTGCTATAATAAATATTAAAATAGAACTACAAACTACTTCAGCTGATTTTTGCTTTATTTGATTCTTAGTCATATTTTCATAATTGTTTTTATTCTTTTTTTCTTCATTATTGTAATTATTTTCTTCTGATTTTTCTTGTTTTTCTCCTTTTAATAATTCATCTGTAGAAATATCATATAATTCACATAGTGGAAGTATCTTATCAAAGTCTGGTGTACTTTGATTTGTTTCCCATTTTGAAACTGTTTGCCTTGTTACATTTAATTTTTCTGCAACCTCATCTTGCGTTAAATTTTTCGTTTTTCTTAATTCAAATAATTTTTCTCCTAAATTCATTTTCTTTTCCTCCCTTATTCTACTTAAAATTATACTTCTTTTTTTAGTTGCATTCTATCAATTTGAGTTGGAACTTTGTCAACTGAAATTAACATTATAGTATTTTCAATATGTTTAGAGGTTATATTTTTTACTTTTCAAATTAATATAGTCAAAAATAAGTGATTATAAATTAACCACTTATTCAAAAATTACTATTTTTTATTTTGATTATAACATAAAAGGCAAGTAATTTTCAACTTAATTACCTGCCCTACTTATTGTAAGTTGTCTCTCTGATAATAAAAATATTCCAAAATAATTGACAAATATAAAATGCGTATATAATAAAGATAGAAAGTAAGTAGCCACAGACAATGTGCGTTACCTAAAAAGATTAGATAAACACCACACAGCTAGGCAAAGCTAAATGTGGTGTTTTTTTATTTTATTTGACTATTAACCCATTATCAACTAATCATCTGCTTTATTTATTGTAATTTTTAATTTATGCTTAATACTAAAGTTGCGTTGCTATTTCCTAAAATATTTTTTAGTTCACTTTCTGTTTTGTTAGTTATTTCTCCTAATTTTGTATAGCTCCATGAATTTGAGTTATAGAATATAGAAATTTGATCTCCTTGGTATAGCATTACATCTCCTACTTTTGTTTTTATTTGTGTATCATTTCTAGGTAAACTAAACCCTAAATCTCCGGTTTGTTCAAAGCCACCATATTCACTTGTATTTACTGTTATATCTCCTTGTTTTAATTTTTCTACTAAAGCTTTTGTTGCTTCATTTGGTTCTAATTTCATGTTTAATATTTCACTACCTACTTTTATTTTTATTTCTTCCACTTCGTTATCTTTTACCTTTCCTTCTATATTTTCGTTATTAATCTCTGTAGTCAAAATCTTTCCTTCTTCTATCAAGTTATCTTCTTCTATATTAGTTGTTGTACTATTTTTTGTTTTATTTAATATTACAACTACAATACTTATTGTTATTGCTAATATAAGTGCTAAAATAATTAAAATAAATTTCTTATTCATTTCCTTTTCTCCATTATTTTTAAATTTCTTTAAAATTTCTTTTACCTCAATTTTTATAAATTATTTACCTTCATATAGTTAGTCTATTTTTCTGATTCATATATATTGTAATTTATCATAAACGATAATTAATATTTTTTTACTAAAATATATTCTTTATCTTCATTTTGTACTTTTTTACCATCTAAATAATCAAATCCAAATTTACGGTAAAATTCACAAGCATAAACAGAAGCAAGTATTACTAATTCCTTACATCCAATATTAATTGCAATATTCTCAATACTTTCTATTAATTTTCTACCTATTCCTTGGTGATGTTTTTTCGTCTTTACAAACACAGTTAATATAATATATTTTTTCCCTGTTTCATCGCCTTTATATTTATCAATACTTGCAGTACCAACAACCTCATTATCTTTTAATGCCACTAAACATTTAGTCCTGTTAGGAAAGTTTTTCTTTATTTCATCTTCTGTAAAATGTTTTGAAATTTTATCTATTACATCTTTTCCGTGGTCTTTAATATTTATTTTATACATATTGCTTAGTATTATTTCAGACAATTCTTTCGCATATTCATCTTTATATTCAACAATTTCAATCATTTCTTATTCCTTCTATGTAATTTAATCATAATAACATTATAATCATAATTTCTATTTTCAATAGTTATCCCTATTTCTTTTAATAATTTAAATGCTTCTTCTCTTGATATATTACTCATTTTTCTTTTCCTACATTTCGCGTTTTTCTTCTTTACTTTTTAATTATGTCTTTTATTATCTCTCCTGCTATAATTAGACCAGCTACTGATGGAACAAATGATATGC
>CANQGU010000049.1 GCA_947623465.1 uncultured Clostridia bacterium | reverse complement strand
TTACGATACACATACAAGTAAATGAAATCCACAGTCTGACTTAGGATACATTTATTTTGTACTTAAATAATAACATATTTTTTTATGTTTGTCAAATTTTTCATAGGGGGTTTATATGGTTAATAAATTAAAAGTAATTAATTTTTTACAAGATTTTGGGTGTACTAGACTAGATTTTATTACATTTTTAACAAAAGAAAATCTGTTGTATCATATAATTGTGGCAGATGAAGAAAATAAAAAAGGAATTTGTAGAGAATGAAATATTACATAAATATTAAATTTTTATGACATATATATATTTGCTTATCATATTTATTGTAAAAAATTATATTTTGTGATATAAATTACATAAAAATTATTTATTAAATAAGAGGAGAAAATATGAGTAGATATGCTTATCGTGGACAAGAAGTCCTAAAAAGAGATGGTAAATTAGTTGGATTTAATGCAGGGTATGGTTTTTATGCTGAACACGAACATGGTTATACTGGTGAAGAACAAATGAAACCTAAAAAAGGAAAGGATAAAAATAAAAATCATCCTTTTAATGGAGAAATTGTTGAAAATCCTAAATCTGTTAATTTAATGGAATTTAGTGATGGAAATGTTTGGCTAACAAATGACAAGTGGAATTATACGATTCTAATGAGAAAGACAGAAGAAGAAAGACGAGAAATAATGAACAAATGTATCAATAATGATGATAGAAAAAGTTATGAAGAGCTTATATCAAAATATGGTGGTAATGTAAATGCACCAGATATTGTTGCAATATGGAATGGTAATTATTTTGATTTAATATCAACCAATGAGCAAAGTAGAGAACTAATAAGAACATTATACAATGAAATGCAAAAAGGAAATGTTGCTATTTCAAGTGATTATAGTTTTATGTTTAAAGATAGGGGATTATCATTTGTATTATTAGACCAATTAACTCAAGAAGATCTCATGAATAAACAATTAGTAGATCATCGCGATGAAATGGCAAGAAAATTTGAAAAAGAATATAATGATTTTTTAGAAGAAGAAGGATTGGCTGGATATGGTATGGAAATGAATTATCCATTACGATTTGCTAATGTTCAAATTGATAATTTAAACCAAACTGATAAAGGCATATCTCCAGAATTTTATCTAGAACTTTATCACATAGTTAATGGTAAATGGGATAACAATAGTTGTTTATATAATGTAACTCGTTATATGTCAGGAGATGAAATAAAATTTTTAGTGCCTATTGCAAAATCAAAAGAATTTGAAGAATTTGCAAATAATCATTCAAAAGAAGATGTAGAGGTATATATAAATCAACAATTAGAACTATATCATAAACGACAAAAAATAGCTGAAGAATATAATCAACGACAAAAAATATTTGAAGAACAAGAATATCAAATTGGAAAAGACTCGTTAGAAGCTATTGCCACAGAACAAAGGACAGAAACTGTAGAAAAAAGTTCATTATCATTAAAAGATAGAATATCAAAATGGTTACATCCTAACAGAGAAAATGATAAAGATAAATCAGAAGAAAAAGGAGAGTAATATGGAAAATATAGAATATTCAAATTCACTTTATCAAATAAATGAAATAATAAAATATATGGCACCAAATTTGAAAGCTAGAATACCAAAGAAGTTTATTAGTTATTTTGAAAATAATAAGTCAAAAGATTATGATTGGAAAATAGATAAAGCAATACCATTAAAAGAACAAAGTTTGTTACCTACTACTAAAGAAATCTTAACGGTATTATATAAAGATTATATATGCGATGACATAGAAAGAGTTGAATTAGAGAAAACCTTAAATAATAACGAAATAAAATATCAAGAAGAATTAAGAGAAAAATACAATCCAGAAAATATATTTAATGATAAAACAAAAAAAGTTGTAAATACAATAACAGAAAATGAAAATACATCAGTAGTAACTTATAAAGAGTCATTCTTTAGTAAAATTATTAGTAAAATAAAGTTAGTTTTTCATATGTAAATTTGCAAAAAACAGGAAATCGTGTTAAAATAGCTAATAGGAAGCTTTTGCTTTACTATTAGAAAAATGACAGGAGGAAAAATTATGCTTAATGTGTTCGTGAAGAAAAGTGTAGAGGAACTGCATGTCCAACTTTCTGATGGTCGGATAATGCCTTTGGAAGACCTTGTTAAAGATTATGAAAGACTTTTAAAGGAAAAGGCAATTATATCTGAACCGACAGATAACAAGGCAATTACAAAACTGAAGGTAGGCGAATGGTTTCGCATTGACAGAGAGGTTATTAACAAGAATAAAGAAGAAATTCGCCGCAAGTGCAATGAGGCAGAAGACGTAGGAAAAAATTGTTGGAAGAGATTTGCAAAGTCGAATAAAATCGCTAATGAGAATCCAGAACAATATCCTATCGTAATCGAAACATATATCTTTGAGCATAATTGGGAGTACAAAACTCAACAGGAAATGCGAGATATGTGTGAAGAAATAGGTGAGGGAATGTGTGATGAAGTCATCTGTGATTTAGAGTTGCAAATGAGACTTTGTAATGGAGAATCAGTGAATGATTTATTCAAAAAGTATGATGAACTTCCACGCGTGAGAGTTATAAAACTCAGAAATGGGGAAAGTGGCTCTTTTGGTGGCGGTACTGATAATGATATAGATTGTCCACCATTTCTCCTTGGCTTTGACTTCTTCTATCCTTATAGCAAGGACTACAAGTATGTGCCTTATGCGTTCCGCCGTGGGCTTTCACAGCACTGAACACTGTTTCGTGTTACTTAAACCGAAGCAAAAGTAAACTAAAGGGGGATAATTCCCCCTTTAAGTTATTATAATATTAGCATAAAAAAATGAGATAAAAGAAAAAAAGAAGGGACATTTATAAATGATAATAAATACAGGAATGAGAACAGATATACCAGCATTTTATTCTAATTGGTTACTAAATAGAATAAAGGAAGGTTATGTGTATGTTAGAAATCCATATTATAAAAATCAAGTAACTAAATATAGTTTAAATCCAAAAGTTGTTGATTGTTTAGCATTTTGTACTAAAAATCCACATCCATTAATTTCCCATTTATCAGAATTAGACAAATACAAACAATTTTGGTTTGTAACAATTACACCTTATGGAAAAGATATAGAACCAAATGTTCCAGATAAAAAGCAAGTAATTAGTGATTTTAAAAAGTTATCAGAACATCTTGGAAAAAATGCAGTAGCAATTCGTTATGATCCAATATTTATAAATGAAAAATTTGATGTAAGCATGCACATTAAATGTTTTGAGAAATTATTACATGAGCTTAAAGGTTACACAGAAGATTGTACTATTAGTTTTTTAGATATGTATGAAAAAGTAAAAAGAAATGCACCTGATTTAAGACCACCAACAGAAAAAGAACAAATACAAAT
>CANQGU010000048.1 GCA_947623465.1 uncultured Clostridia bacterium | reverse complement strand
CTAAACTAAATCCGTTCTCTAGCTTGATCCTCTGTACTTACTCTAATGTAGATACCTGCTACATTTCTTTTTTCTTCATTTTCCATTACTACCTCCAAAAAACAAAGTGCTAGTTTGATAACTAACACTTTAAATTAACTCTATTATTTACTTATAACAAAACTAGCTGACAATAAAGAAAACTTTTAGTATTAGTTACCTTTGATAAAATCTCTTAATTTCGAGAGTGGTATTTTATTTGTTAAATTACCTATGTAAAAATATTCGTGTTCATTAAAGAATAAATATACTTTATCTTTAATAACAACCGTATGTGGCTCTACATAAGCAATATTAGATTTTTCTACCATTCTCAAATTACCATTCTTTATCTTTGGTTCACAATTACTAAAAGTGCAAGCCCATTCAATCTTAGAACGTAATTCTTTACTTAATGCTATTTCTCTTTTTACCATAGATATCATATCACAAAAACCTCCTTTTTTCAATACTTTGAGGCTATTTCTTGCTTTTTTGCCACTTTATTTTTGGCTAAATGCAAAAAATAAGCCGACTAAATCGACTTATATATGTGAAAATGATATTCACTTTTTGTTTTCTTCAAACTTAACTGTATCAATAATTATAAGTAGTTCGACGAAAACGCATTATGGAGCGGGTAGCGGGAATCGAACCCGCGCTATCAGGTCGGAAGCATGACATTCTACCACTAAATTATACCCGCATGTTAGATATAATTATACTAAAATTTATCAAATATTTCAATACAAATTAAAACTTTTTTGATATTTATATAGAAATGGCACACATTTTTACATGTGTGCCACCAAATATATAAAGAATTTTAAAAAAAAAACTTCCTTTATTATACAAAATATGTTATTATAGAAAAAAATATTATGGTCTAACAGAAAAAACAGGAGCATGGAATTTTTTAAAAAGATTATTAGAAAAAAAGGACTTATAAAATGAATAAATATTTAGAAAATTTAAATGAAGAAATAAGAGATTATTTAAAAATCTTGTCACCAGAATTTCCAGAATGGTTGTTAGAATATATTTACACTCCAGAAATGATAAGACTTGATGGGATAGGAATGGCTTGTGGTACATTATATACCAAAGTATATAACGATAGATATTTCTATTCTACACTTACTCATAGTGTTGCAGTAGCACTAATTATATGGAACTTTACACACGATAAAAAACAAACCATTTCAGGTTTATTTCATGATATTGCAACTCCAACTTTTAAACATTGTATTGATTTTATGAATGGAGATTCAGAACATCAAGAATCAACAGAAGAAAGAACAGAGCAAATAATTAGAAATTCAAAAGAAATAATGAATTTATTAAATAGAGACAATATAAAAGTAGAAGAAATTTCTGATTATCATATTTATCCAATTGCAGACAACGATACTACAAGATTAAGTGCTGACAGATTTGAATATACATTGTCAGGAGGACTTTATGAAATAAGAGTGTTTGAACTTAAAAATATAGAAGAATATTATAATAATATAATAGTACTTAAAAATGAAGATGGTATAGATGAACTAGCATTTAAAGATGCAAAAATATGTGAAAATTTTATACATGACATTTCAAAATTATGGCCGCGTTGGATTGAAGATGAAGATAGACTTTGTATGCAGTTTATTGCAGATATTGTAAAATCAATGAATATAAAAGGATATATTACAGTTGATGATTTATACAAACTTTCAGAGCAAGATATAATACAATTAATTAAAAATTGTGATGATATTTACATAAAAGATGCATTTGAAAAATTTCAAAATGCTACAAGAAATTCAGTATATAAAAGTGATTTACCTAATAATGAGATTTATTGTACTAGTGTAAAAGGTAAAAAAAGATATATTAATCCTTTAGTTAGGTTTAATAATAAAACTTGTAGAATAAAAGATGTTTCTACTATTGCAAATAATGACATTAATAACTTCTTAGATATGAAACTTCATAAATTTATTGGATTTAACTTTGATTTTAAACCATATGAATAATAATCCTTTCTATATAAATAAACACAACAAAGTGGGAAACCCTATAATTGTGAAAAATGAAAAAATATAAAATAAAGTGAGGTAAAAGTGATGAACAAAAAAATAATAATAAGTATAATTATTGTAATTTTAATAATATTAATTGGATTTTTTATAATAAGTAAATTGTCTAAAGACAATAATGAAAATAATAGTAGTGAAACAAATACTACACAAAAAGAAAGTAAAGAGGAGGAAAAAGATATGTATAGTATAGGAAAACATCATACAAAAATAGAAATAAAAGATTATGGAACAATTGAATTAGAGCTAGATGCAGACATTGCTCCAATAACAGTTGCAAACTTTGCAAAATTAGTTAATGAAGGATTTTATAATGGGTTAACATTTCATAGAATTATAGATGGATTTATGATTCAAGGAGGAGACCCAGAAGGAACAGGAATGGGAGGAAGCAGTGAAAATATTAAAGGAGAATTTGTAGCAAATGGAGTAAAAAATACAATTTCTCATGTTAGAGGAACAATTTCAATGGCAAGGTCAAGTGCATACAATAGTGCAAGTTCACAGTTCTTTATAGTTCATGAGGATAGTACATTTTTAGATGGACAATATGCAGGATTTGGAAAAGTAACAAGTGGAATAGAAATAGTAGATAAAATATGTGAAAATACACAAGTAGAAGACGACAATGGAACAGTTTTAAAAGAAAATCAACCTGTTATAGAAAAAATAACAATGATAGATTAATTCAATATAAAATAAATGCGACACCCCATAGCTTATAGTATATAAGCTATGGGGTGTTGCTTACTCAATGACAATTAGTAGCAAAATTCCGTCCAAATCCGAAAATTCGGTATAATCGACAATATGGGTTTTATATCCTTTCTTCTGATCAATGACTTCCTTCAGTTTTTTGAAAAATTCAATTGGACTGAATTTCTCAAAAATATAACTCAAGTCATATTCTTTCTTGACAAAATCTGAGACTAACACAGAAATTTTGTCTTTCCCGTAAAAACAGAAAAGAGAGACTTGCCCAAAATACTTTTTTCTGTCATCAGAATCTATTAAATTCTGAATCCAATCAAAAAGCTTTTCAGCTTCGGACGTTAAAAAGTCTGGATTTTTTCCTACCAGTTCAAAATTTGCGTTACGAGTGTCTTTCATCATTGATTTTCCTCCTTAAAATTACTCGGAGGAATACCCTCCGAGAGTTTGATAGTTCCCTTCGGGTACAACAGTTAACGATAGTTAACTATTTAAATTATAGCATATTTTACATAAAAAGGCAAATTTAATGGTAAAAGAATAGTGTAAAATGGTTTCGGAATAGAAAAAAAGAAAGTCCTTTGATATAATTAATTTAACCACAAAAAAATATCA
>CANQGU010000047.1 GCA_947623465.1 uncultured Clostridia bacterium | reverse complement strand
TATAAGGCCCCTTGGTCAAGCGGTTAAGACATCGCCCTTTCACGGCGGAGACATGGGTTCGATTCCCGTAGGGGTCACCAAATTTTATACGCCACTTTAGCTCAGCTGGTAGAGCAACTGACTTGTGGGATAGATAAACATTAAAGTTTATTTTGAACTATCTTGCACCTTTATGAGGAAACTTATAAAGTGGACATCGCTAATTCGGGGAAGACTAAGTATTTAAAAATATATGTTAATCCCGAGCTAGGAATACAAATTCCGAGTGTAGAGACTTTATACGATGTGCCTAAGGTAAAAAATACTATGGCAAAGAGAAAGTCCAGACCGCAAACATAAATTATTATGGCAATGAAAATTGTAGTGGTATGAATCAGTAGGTCGTCCGTTCAAATCGGACAAGTGGCTCCATAAAAGGTCATTAGTTTTGAGTTTCTCTTAATTATTGGCTTTTTTTTATATTAAAAAAGGAGAACCAAACATGAATATATTAATAACAGGAGCATCTAGAGGAATTGGAAGGCAAATTGCAATAGACCTTACAAAATCCGGACACAATGTAATTGCAAACTATAATAAATCTGAAAAAGATGCAAAATTAATGCAAGAAGAATTAAAAAAAGAAAATTATGAAATAGATATATACAAAGCAGATGTATCCAAAAGGCAAGAAGTAAAATCTATGATTGACTTTACAATAAAAAAATATGGTAAAATCGATGTATTAATAAACAATGCCGGAATATCACAAGAAAAAATGTTTACAGATATAACAGAAAATGATTGGAACAATATGTTACAAGTAAACCTAACTTCTGTTTTTTATACAATTCAAGAAGTATTACCTTATATGATACATAATAAAGCAGGATGTATTATAAATATTTCCTCAATTTGGGGATTAGTTGGTGCATCTTGTGAATCTTTATATTCAGTTTCAAAAGCTGGTATTGATGCATTAACAAAATCTTTAGCAAAAGAACTTGGTCCGTCAAATATAAGAGTTAACTCAATAGCACCTGGTATTATTGATACAGATATGAACAAAAATTTAAGTAAAGAAGAAATCAATGAAATTAATCAATCCATACCTCTAGGAAGATTAGGAACACCTAAAGATATATCAAAAAGTATTTTATGGCTTATAAATGATTCATATACTACAGGACAAATAATTTCACCAAATGGTGGTTGGGTTATTACTTAAAAACAAAAAATATATCCACAAATTAGTTACAAATTGTGGATATATTTTTTATTTTTTAATTTTTATTACTTGCTTTTCTACTATAATTTCCAGATATAATTTTTGGTAAATATGTAATTATTTTATATACAGCAATTTTTAATTTTTTGCTCCATAAATATGTTCTTCTTAAAGGTCTTGCTTTACCTATTGATTTAGGTTCATCTTCAAGCACTATAAGTTGTTGAGATACTTTTTCTAATGGAAAAACATAGTTTTGACCATCATTATTATCCCACTCTCCGTTTTCATTTTTGAAACACAAACTAAAGCTTTCTCCCTCAAGTAATTCTATCTCTGTTTGAAAACCAAGTTCTGTATGTTCCATTTCTACATCATTTACATTATTCCATTCATTTCCAAATCCATAATGTATAGTAACTTTTTCAGACCCATCTTGATAAAATTTACCTGTATAAGAAATCTTTACTTTACTATTTTCTATTAACTTATCTGTATTAAAAAAGATATTTTTTGTTAATTCCATTTTTTCATCTTCTCCTTATTTGTCTTTTGCTATATGAAATTATATTATTTTTTTTTACAATAATCAAGTACTTTTTCCAAATTTTTTTATTTTTTTTCAAAACTTCCTTTTTTTTACCTTTACAAAAAAATAAATTTATGTTAGTATTTGTTTGAAATACTTGTATTTAAAAGAGGTAAAACATGGGAAAAATTTTTAAAATTCCAAAACTAAAAAAATTTACAATTATACTTTTTTTTATAATATTGTTTCTTTTGTTTATATTTTCAATAATTTTTTCATTTATAAATATAAACAATACCAAGATATTAAATGGTGTATTAATTAATGGCATAGATGTTTCCGGCCTTTCAAAAGATGAAGCAACTGATGTTATTACAGAAACTATAAACAAAAAAACAAATAATAATATTATACTATCTAATGACGAAAATACAGAAAATACTGCAACTTTTGAAAGCCTTGAAATTAATTATAATATTAACTCATATATTAATGAAGCATTTAATATAGGTCGCTCTGGAAATATTTTTAAAAATAATTTTGAAATTTTAAACCTTATGTTAAACAAAAAAAATATTACAACAGAAGTAGCTCTTAATGAAGATAAATTAAATGAATTAATAGAACAAACTGCAGCAAATTTACCAAACAAATTAATTCAAAGTAGCTATTACATAGAAAATGATAATTTGATTATAACTAAAGGATCTTCTGGAGATGTAGTAGATAGTGAAAATTTGAAAAATAAAATATATGATACCTTAAATGATTGGTCTACATCTGATAATACCATTAAAGTTCCAACAAAACAACAAGATCCAAATAACATTGATATTGAACAAATATATAATGAAATTTTCAAAGAACCAAAAAATGCTTATTACGAAAAAAATCCATTTAAAATATATCCTGAAATAGTTGGAATATCTTTTGATAAAGATGAAGCAAATTCATTACTACAAAATGAACAAGAAGAATATATTATAAAACTTAATTATTCTTATCCAGAAATAACTATAAATGACTTAGGGATTGATACATTTAAAGATACACTTTCAAATTTTACAACAAAATATGATATGTCAAATACTGATAGAAGCAATAATTTAGAGCTTGCAGCTTCAAAAATAAATGGTACAATCCTTGCACCTGGTGAAGAATTTTCTTATAATAAAATAGTTGGTGCTCGTACAATTTCTACAGGTTATAAAGAAGCCAAAATATATTCAAATGGTCAAGTTGTAGATGGTGTTGGCGGTGGTATTTGTCAAATTTCTTCAACTTTATATAATTCTGTTATTCGAGCTAACTTAGATGTAACAGAAAGACATAATCATCAATTTGTAACTTCCTATGTTCCTGCAGGTCGTGATGCCACTGTTGTATATGGAGCAAAAGATTTAAAATTTGTAAATAATCGTTCATTTCCTATAAAAATAGAAATG
The DNA here is from genome assembly GCA_947623465.1 of uncultured Clostridia bacterium. GTDB lineage: Bacteria > Bacillota > Clostridia > TANB77 > CAG-508 > CAG-269. Next base: position 405 of record CANQGU010000047.1, on the reverse strand, counting down.
AAAGCAACTAATACTATTATTTCATGTTCTATATACGGATTAAAGGAAGAAACAGAATATGATGTAGATTTTAATATCGAACTTGTATCACAAACAGAGCCAAAAGTTGTTTATGAATATGACGATTCAGTTAATTTAGGAAAAGAACAAATAAAACAAAGTGGTGCTTTAGGTAAGGTAGTAAATGTATATAAAATTGTAAAATCCAACGGAAATGTAATTTCTAAAACTTTATTATCACAAGATACATATAATCCTTTAGAAAAAATAGTTCTAAAAAATCCTGCTGATAAAGAATAATAAAAAGTATTGTAATTTTTTACAATACTTTTCAGACTGTTGACAAAGTATATAAAAATATTTTTGTCAGCAGTCATTTTCTTTTTATTATTTGCAATTTTTGTA
>CANQGU010000046.1 GCA_947623465.1 uncultured Clostridia bacterium | reverse complement strand
ATTTACAGGAACTTACTATCTACATATACAGGGTCAGCGATACTCTGATGTTGCTGGAAATAGTAGTGATGGTTCAGCGGTTAATTCGGTTGGATTTAAATTTGATAACACTGGACCAACAATATCATTTAGTAGTCCAAATAAAAACACATATAAAAAAGAGCAAACAAGTACAGTAACTATAACAGATGCACATGTTAACTCATTAGGTACTCATTACTATCTATGGAATACAAGTTCATCTAATACAACAGAACAAACTATAACATCAGGTGGATCTACATTTACAAGTGGAAATGTATTGAGAAAGAATGCGGAAACAGGTCAATATTATTTATGGATTTATGCAAGTGATTCATTAGGAAATACAACTAAAAGTGTAGAAGGACCATTCTATTTAGATAATACAGTACCAAATAATACAGCTCCTAGTGAGACACATACAACAAAATCTATAACAGTAACACTAAATCAACAAGATCAAGGTGGTGCGGGAATAGATTCGAACAAAACTCAGTATAGATACAGATTATCAGGTAATAACACATGGGGATCGTGGGAAAGTGATTCTAAAACATCACATACTTTTAATAACTTAAATATGAATACAAGGTATGATGTCCAAACTCAAGTAATGGATAATGCAGGGAATGGTTATAAAGAGTCTACTCAATTAACGGTAACAACTTACGATATAGACACACCTACTATAAGTGCAACACCTAACGGAAATACTTGGACGAATGGAGCAGTCACAGTAACAATAAATTATCCTGACAATAACAAACAATCGTTTACAAAACAGTATAAATACAATGGTGCAAATACATGGACTACTACTACATCCAATCCGTTGATATTTACTATTAACAGTAACACAACAATATATGCAAGTCAAACAGATGGAACAAATACAAAAAACGCCACAAGTTTACAAGTATCAAATATAGATACAACAAAACCAGAAATATCATCAGCAACATCAGATACAAATTGGTCAACACAGAATAAAAAGATAACAGTAAAGGCAACAGATAATGGAGGAAGTGGAATATATGGATATATGATAAAATCAGGAAGTTCAGCTTCTACAGCCCCAGCTGCAAGTGATGCCGGATGGATACAGACTAAAGCGAATTCATGGGATAGCACTACATATACAGCAGGAACATATTATGCATGGGTAAGAGATGTAGCTGGAAACGTATCAGCAGGATCTAAGGTAGATATCGGAACGATAGATAATACGCCACCAACAATATCTTCAGCTACTCAAACTCCAGCAACTTGGAAAAATGGACCAAAAGCAATTCAAGTAAGTGCTTCAGATAACCAAGGAGGAATAGGAATAGGAGCTTATGCTATAACAAATTCAAGTGTGACTTCAGCTCCTACATCAGATTCAGAATGGATATCGGTTGATAACACTACAAATTGGACGAGTGGATATCAGTATAATGAGGGAACTTATAATGTATGGGTAAGAGATAAATTAAAAAATGTAATAGCACAACCAAGACAAGTGGCAGTAAATCAAATAGATACTACAAATCCAACAATATCAGTAACTGGAGGAACTGGTACAGTATCTAAAACACAAACGGCAACAATAACTATATCGGACACAGGCTCAGGATTTTCGTCTGGAACTTATACAGTAAGATATGAATGGACAACATCAGCAGCGTCTACACAGAGCTATAAAGAAAAAGTTGTAATAAGTGCTAATGCGGGAGCAACAAGTGTTTCAACAAAAGTTGAGTTAAATAATACGACAGGAGACTATTATTTACATGTAAAAGGAGAAAATTTAAGAGATCAGGCAGGGAATACAAACTCACCGACGGATGTTGAAGGTCCATTTAAAGTAGATAATACAGCGCCAACAATAACATTTACATCAAATGGAGAAACGACTTGGACAAGGTCAAAGAGTACAACAGTAAAAATAGAGGATAATTCAGCAGGGATGGCAGGTGGAGAAAAGAAATATTTATGGAGTACGACAGGTTCAGGAATAACTAAAGAACAATTTACAGGAAACAATTCTGGACTAGTACCGGAAAATGGAGTAGTTACAAAAAGTAACGAAACAGGAAAATATTATTTATGGATATATGCAAGAGATAGGTTAGGAAATGAAACAATTAAAAATACAACTAGTACATTTTATATAGATAACACTCCTCCAACGGCGACGGCACCAACTGTTTCACAAACAATAAGTAGTATCACAGTTACATCAACGCAAACAGATTCAAATAGTAACATAAATACAAGTACAAGGGCATTTGGAATAAAAGGTCCAAATGACGGAAGTTTTAATTGGTCATCAAGTAGTAATAATTCATATGAATTTAAAAATTTAACAATGAATACAACATATCAAGTAAAAACGAGGGTATCAGATTTAGCTGGTAATGCTCTTACAGAATCCAATCCTGTAAGTGTAAAAACAAGAGATATTGACGTGCCAACAGTAACAGCTGATAAAAATACTTGGACAAATGGAACAGTTAATGTTACGATAAATTTCTCTAGTAGTAACGAATTAACAAAACAATATAAAACAAATGAAAATAAAGAATGGATAACTGCACCTAATAATTCATTTAAAGTACCAGTAATGAAAAATAATATAACAGTTTATGCAAGACAAACTGATAAAAATAATACAAACAATTATAGAGAAAAAACATATACAGTCGCAAATATAGACAAAGATCCACCAACTGTTGGCATTAGCTTTAATAGCAACTCAGTAAAGAGAGGAGAGAATGTGACGGCGAATGTAACATTAAATGATACAGGTGGAAGTAATTTAGTTACAGAAAACTGTAAGTATATATTTAATAAATCATCGGGTGATATGGGAAATATTTTATCAGCATATACAGGGGGTACCGTTACATCAAAAATTACATTGACTCCAACAGAGACCGGGGAATACTATTTACATGTAATAGCAGTAGATAAAGCCGGAAATATAAAAAAACAAGTAAGTGAAAAATTAACGGTTACAAATCCGGGATACAAATTAAGTTTTGACTTAAATGAAGGAACTGGAAGTGCTCCTGATACAGCTTGGTATGAGGAGGGGGAAGTTGTTACAATTGACATGAGTAAAAGACCGTCTTATGAGGGTTATAACTTTGCTGGTTGGACTACGGTTAAGGGGTCTAACGGGGATAGAGTTAGTCAGTCATCTTACAATCCGTATAAAATGCCTGCTCATGATGTTATTTTGTATGCTTTGTATTATTGTAGTGATTACTCTTTTGGAACTAGATGCTATGGTAAAAAGGAAACGAAAAGATGTAACGGGTGGGGTGATTACGCCGTACCTTATAAAGAAGGCACTCGAATAGTCTATTGGTATTGTACTTATGTGGGGTGTGGTAAGAGGTCAGATGATCCGTCTAATTATTTAGATGGTGTATCGTGCTCGCATCCCGGATGCGAGCATGGAAAATACAGTCCTCATGACTATGAAGTTTATAGTTTCCCATGTGATCATGGTATGAACAAGACGCATCTTTATGGTGCGACAGATTGTCCGCATGGATATTCTTATACGCATTACAGATAACGAAAATATAGTTATAAAAATATAAAAAAAAAGAAGGTGATTAATTTTGAAATTTAAAGTATCAAAAGAATTAGATAAAATATCAAAAACAGTAAGGATAGAAGACCAAGACTGCAAATTAATAGAAAAACTAGCAAAAGAAAATAGATGCTCATTTAATGCAATAGTAAACAGCATGATAAAATATGCAATAGAAAATATGTAGTCTTGTAGAAACATAAAAATAATCTACAAAAAACTAAAAAAAATTAGCAAATTAGTGTCAAGAAGTTTCGGAAAATAATCCGATGATATATAATTTTGAGTTTGAAACATAAAGATAATATAGTC
>CANQGU010000045.1 GCA_947623465.1 uncultured Clostridia bacterium | reverse complement strand
AATTCGAATCAAATTATAGATTAGTGCTTAAAAATATTGAGATTTAGGGAATTCCCCAGTCAAAAAAACTCATACAAAAAACCCGAAATATTTGAAAATATGGTTATTTTATGGTATAATAGATATGAAACCAATCAGATTTTCTTTTTGCTTTTTTGGGAAAAGAAATTTAATTGCAATTTGTTAAAAATAACTAGGAGGAAAAAAATGAGCAAACAGGAGAAGAAGCGGTTAATAGGAGTGATTTTGACACTGGTAATTTTAATATGTATTATGATAGGTATTACATATGCAACAGAGCAACAAAAGGAACAAGAGTATGCCGAAAGGCTCAGCAACATCAAGTATTCCATATATGATATGGAAGGTGAAGTTCAAAAAGTCTCAATTGACGAAGGAACGTCTAATTTGGAAGAATTAGGCCAAGATTTAAAAAAAGCGAGCGAATATGCAAAAAAGATTGATAAAACTACCTCTATTCATGAGGCAAAGAAATACCATGAAAAGGCTCGCAAAATTTTGAACAAATCAGACAATTTGTTGGATAATATCCAACAAAGTAACAAGTCAAAATTAAAAAAGGCAAAAATGGGAAAGCGTCTCGTTTCTGAAAAGTGGAAGAGATCAAAAGAACTTTTAAAATTTGAAATCAATGGCGTAAGTCAAGATTCTGAAATTCATGCAGAGAAATCTGCATTAGAAAGTAAGAATGAAGACTATTGGAAATTAACGAAATGTGAATTCCAAAATGTCATTGATACCACTAAAACTTTTCAGGAACAATGTGTAAACCTTGAAAAACAGGTTAACACGGTAACATTGCAATTAGAATCCTTCGACGAGAGATTGGAAAGTGTGCAAAGCAAACTTTCTGATCTGTGGAACGAACCTGTATCTATGGATGCGGATTTGGCCGAATATGCGGAGGTAGGAACATTTAATTGTTCCGCTTATGATCCGTGCTTAGAATGCTCAGAGGGTTATGATCGGAACACAGCCTCTGGAGTGACTGCTATGCAGTATAGAACTGTTGCAGCAAGTACTGAGTATCCGTTTGGTACGAGGTTGTATATCCCGTACTTCAAGGATTTCCCAAACGGGGGTTGGTTCACAGTGGAGGATCGTGGTGGAGCCATAGAAGGCAACAAGCTCGACATATTTATGGACCAACATGCCGATACTGAAATTTTCGGAAGACGCGACCTTACGGTATACGTATTTCGGAAATAAAAAATAATAACAAATTGCAAGGTTTCTTGGGAGAGCATATATTGGGGCAACATGACCCGATGTTTTGCTCTCTCATATTTATTAAAGTATTTATAGGAGATTAATTTAATAATGAAATTAAAATATAAAATAAATGAACAAACAGTTGGAAAAAGTATTAATACAATTTTAATGTCAAAATTAAATATATCTACAAGACTTTTGACAAAACTGATAAAAAATAAAAATGTTTTATTAAACAAAAAACAATGTGATACAAGAAAAATAATGAGTTTAGGAGATATAATAGAAATTGACTTTAGTTACCCGGAAGACAATTCAAATATTATTCCAACAAAAATGGATTTAGATATAATTTATGAAGATAAATGGATGTTAGTAATAAATAAAATAGCAGGAATTCCAATACATCCGTCACAATCACATTTTACAGATTCTTTATCAAATGGAATAAAATATTATTATGATACTACATCATTACATAAAAAAATAAGACCGGTAAATCGTTTAGATTTAGATACATCAGGAATAGTAATCTTTGCAAAATGTGAATATATACAAGAAAGTTTTATAAAGCAAATGAAGGAAAATAATTTTTATAAAGAATATTTGTGTATTGTAGATGGATTTTTAGAAAAAAAGGATGGAGTAATTACATATCCAATTTCTAGAAAAAATGGAAGTATTATAGAAAGATGTGTTGATAAAGAAAATGGGCAATCTGCTATAACCAAATATGAAGTAATAAAAGAATTTGAAAATTATAGTTTAATAAAATGTAAATTAGAAACCGGAAGAACACATCAAATTCGCGTACATATGAAAGAAATAGGACATCCAATAATATCTGATACTTTATATGGAACAAAATCAAATTTAATTGCAAGACAGGCTTTGCATAGCTCAAAAATAAAATGTATTCATCCAATTACTAAAAAAGAATTAGTATTTGAAAGTAAATTGCCAGAAGATATGGAAAAATTAATAAAATAAGCCTATCTTAAAGTTATTAAAACAAAAGCAAACTTTGGATAAGCTTATTTTTATAATAGTTAAAATAAATTTTTTTAATAATAATAAGGATTATTATTTTGTACTGAGCCGTAAATACCAGTTGTAGAAATAGTAATAAATTTAATAGAATAAATATCACAATAAACTAAGCTATCATTTTCAAAAGAACGAAGTAAAATGTAACTTGCACCAACATCTGCTAAAATTCCAATTCTATCTACCATATTATTAGTTCCAATTAAAAATTCAACTCTCATAAGTCTTCCAATTTGTTCTCTTAAAAATGCAGGAGTGTAAATAGGATTTCTTAAAATCTCTGGTGAATTTTGATTTATATCAACCTGTCTTGTATCTTTAGTAGTTTGAGTTTCTTCAGAATTTGCCATAAATATGTACCTCCTTTTTATTTAGCATAAATTTTAAATTATGCTTTTTTATTTTATGTTTGAAATTATAAGAATAGTTATTTAATATAAAAATAATTTTAATTAAGTATCAGAATACTTGCTTGTTGGACGATAAAAGCAATGTTTACCAAGCCTTGTATGGAAAGTACCTGAACCATTACTTGGAAAAGTAGGACTACAGTCAGGTCTAAAAGGATTTAAATACCATAAGCAATTTCCAATCTCGTTTAATTTATTTCCTGCTAAAGCCCAATCTGCAATATAATAATGAATTTCTGTAGGATTCATATTATAAATATTTTGTGAATTATATCTACTTCCTAAAGTCTCCGCAGCACAATCAAATTGTCCAGGTTGAAAAATAATATTTCTTATATTTCCGACCTTGTGAAACCCTTGCATATTCACCCTCAGAACTATTAACTCTATTCATAGTAACTGTTGCAACAGCTTTCATACCGATTATCACCTTCACCGACCGAGCTTCACATTGCACAATTCTAGCTAATAACTCTCTATCTGAATAAGCCATAAAACCACCTCTAACACTTAATAATATGAGTCAAAAAATAAAATGTTACAATTAAAATATTGTAATTATTTTTTATGTCAATGAAATTTGAAAATGTCCTAAAATTTTTTAAATATAAACCCTAAAAATTTAACTTTTAGGGTTATTTTTTATTGACAATATTTGAAAATATGTTATAATTTTTTTATTAATATTCCAAAAAATTTTATCAAAATACAATTAATATCAAACAATATTTAAGTTTTTTGTTCAATAATTCATTAAAGAGGAAGTGATGCAAAAAGTAATCGTTTAAAAAATATAATTATTCATTAATATTTGTGATTTCAAATTAAGCAAGAAAGGAATGGTATTTAATATGGAAAAATTAATTTTAGAACAATTAATAAAATTATCAAACAAAATAGATGAAACTAAGGCAGAGATAAAAGAACTATCAAAAAAGATAGATGAAAGCCATAAAACACAAGAAGAAAAAATAATGGATTATTTAGATAAAAAATTTAAAGAACAAGAAAAAAACTTGTTAAAACAAATGGATGAGACATTAGAGCAAAATGTAGATGATATTTCTGAAATCATAAAAAATATATTTTAAATAATAGTTGGCATATTTATTGAAAAAAATAATAATATATGATAAGATTTTTGTAAATGTTATTAAAGAAAAATAGGGAGGAATATATGGAAGAAAAATGTGTAGATGAAAAAGTAAAACAAGATACAGAAAAAATACTAGAAAAATATCCTAAAGAAAAA
>CANQGU010000044.1 GCA_947623465.1 uncultured Clostridia bacterium | reverse complement strand
ATTCGAATCAAATTATAGATTAGTGCTTAAAAATATTGAGATTTAGGGAATTCCCCAGTCAAAAAAACTCATACTTGTTTAAGTTATTATTTGCAAAATTATGTAAAATGTGCTATAATTTTTTATGTATAAATTTTGTTACCCAAAAAGTATAACAACTTGGAGGGTAAAACCTCCAAATGATTGAAGGAGGTTTTAAAATGAAAATAGGTTTTTATGCAGGTAGTTTTGATCCATTCACAAATGGACATCTACATGTAGTTACACAATCGGCTAAACTCTTTGATAGAGTTATCGTTGGAATTGGTGTTCATCCAAAGAAAACACGGCGATTTGACAAAGAGCTGATGCAGAAGGCAATCGAACAAGTTCTATCTCGCAACAATCTTAATAATGTAACAGTTATCTCTTATGATAATCTTTCCATTGATGTGGCCACAGAATATCATTCAACATTTTTAGTCAGAGGTATCAGAAATGGTATGGACTACGAATATGAGGAAAATATGGCATCTATCAACGAAGAAATATCTGCACTTGATACAGTTTACATTAGAGCTAGCAATTTGGGCAATATCAGCTCAAGTATGGTTATGGAACTACTTAGAAATAATAAAGATGTTTCAAAATATCTTCCTAAAGAAATACTTGCATTAGTAAAAAAATAAAAACCGAAAAATCAAGAAGGAATGAGATTATCTCATTCCTTCTTGATTATCTCATTCTTTCTTCTTTTTCTTTAATTTTAGAAAAATCTATAATCTGTCCTTCGTTTGCTGCTAGTACTTTCGGAAATATAATTTTTGCTTCTTCAACAAATTTTTCTGGTAATTCTTCTGGCCAAAAATGAGTTAGCATTAATCCTCCGACATTAGCTTCTTTTGCAATTGTTCCTGCTTGTTTAGCAGTTAAATGTGAATTAATTTCTGGAAATCCATAAGATGTTAATAAACTAGATTCACAAATTAATAAATCAGCATTTTGAGCAAATTCTACTAATTTATCTTTGCAAGAGAAAGATGTATCAGAAGTATATACTATTGTTCTATCATCATTAGATAATTTTACTGCATAAGTTTCTACAGGATGGTCTGTTTTACAAAAACTTATATCCATATTTCCAATATGTAAAATTCTTTCCTCGCTAATAGTTGAATAATTAGCAAAGCTGTTTGTTTCTCCAATTATATCCTGATAAATATTCTCTGGATTTGATGGCAAATATATATCAATTGGTCTTTCAATTCTCTTTTGATTATGAAAAACAAATGACGAATATTGCATATTATAAACATCATTATAGTGGTCTCTATGCAGGTGACTTAGAATAATTGATAAATTGTTCAAGTCATTTGGAAAATTTAATAAACTATGACTACCACTACCACAATCTAGTATTATTTTTGTTTCATTATCTGTAATTAAAAATCCTGGACAATTATGCCCCATTGTATTATAAGGTGATTGTGTTCCTAATACTTTTAATTTCATCGTTCATCTCCTCCTATATATTGTTCACTCACTTTACCGAAGCATTTTTTTCATAGTTTGTGCTTTATAATCATTTTCAAATATGTAATCAAAGTAAATCTTTGTATAATCTATACTTGCAGAATCTCTTTTATCAAAATATTCTTCAGATATATTATCTCTTTCCATAACTTTATTTTTTCTTATTTCATCATCTGATGTAACTAGGATTTTACAATCACATTTTTTCCAATACCTACTATGAGGCAATAAAATCCATTCCAATACTATTGTTTTATCGCCTTGCAATAGTATCGAGTCCAATTTCTGTTGCATAAACTCCCATGTTAAGTCAGATAGTTCTCTCATTTTATGTCTCTGGGTAAATACAATATCTCCCATTTTTTTTCTATCTAACTTTCCATTTTCATCTAAAATTTCTGGTTCAAATGTTTCACATAAAGTGTTTAAAATTTCTGGTCTAAATATAGCTTCATGACCTATCTTATCTATATCTATATGTTTACATTTTAATTCTTTTGCTAAAAGAGATGCAAATGTTGTTTTACCACTTCCTGATTTTCCTGTAATGCCTATAACCTTCATAATAATACCCTCCATAAGTATTATACAACAAAATTAGCTAAAAATAAATACATTTGGGATATATTAGAAAAAATTTTTTCAACATTTACAAGAAAAGTATGGAATTAGATAAAAGCGAAATTAAAATTTATTTAAAATTTTTAGCTTTTCTTTTTTGAAAAATCATACAAAATATTGTACTATAACCTCATTGACAACTTACAATTTGTATAAGCAAGTGCAAGTATTTACAATCACTTGCTTTTTTGGTATACTTTAGTCAGACAAATAGACTAACTATATGAAGGCAAATAATTTATAAAAATTGAGGTAAAAGAAATTTTAAAGAAAATTAAAAATAATGGAGAAAATAAAATGAACAAGAAATTTATTTTAATTACTTTAGCACTTATATTAGCAATAATAATAAGTGTTGTAGTTGTAATATTAAATAAAACAAAAAATGCTATACCAAGGAGATCAAATTTCTATATTCTATAACTCAAATTCATGGAGCTATACAAAATTAGGAGAAATAACTAACAAAACAGAAAGTGAACTAAAAAATATTTTAGGAAATAGCAACGCAACTTTAGTATTAAGCATAAATTAAAAATTACAATAAATTATGTATTGCATTAATATTAAGCTTTATATATAATAGATGTGGTGGTATAGTATGATATTTAAGCATTATATCGGAATCTTTAAAGATAAATCAGATTTAGAAATCATTTTAAGTGATGATGAAGTAATTAATATAACAGGAATGATGGGCTCAGGAAAAACAACATTAGCCCATAAAATTCAAAAAGAAAAAAATATCGAATTTATAAGTTTAGATTGGATGTTTGGAGCAAGTTTAAAAAATAGACCAGAATATATAAAAAATCTATTAGTTTCATTTAAAAATGAATATCCAGAACTAAAAAAGAAAAAAGAATATTATGAGTATGCTGATAAGATATATAATTATTTATTAAAAAATATATCATATCCGGTAATATATGAGGGAAGACATATATATATGTATATGAATCTTGATGTATTAAAGGGAAAAATTATCATAAAAAGGACTAGTTTAATTCATTCTTATAAAAGGGCCTTTAAAAGAGATATGAATAATAAAATAAAGGAATATAAAAACAATGAAATAAAAATAAATGAAGTTTTAAATAGACTATATGAACGAATTAAAATTCCTTTCCATGATTATATAATAATTAACAAATATATATATAAAATAATACAAGAAAATAAGGAGAAAATAAGTGAATAATACAATAGATAAAAAAACTATTAAAGAATCTAGTAAAAAAATATTAGTTAGCGATTATGATCAAACTTTTTATTTAAATGATGAAGATATAAAAAGAAACAAAAAAGCAGTAAATTCTTTTAGAAAAAAAGAAAATATATTTGTTATTGCGACAGGCAGAAGCTATTTTGATTTTTATAATAAAGCTAACCTATATAATTTTGACTATGATTATGTAATTATAAATCATGGAGCTACAATATTAGATAAAGATGATAACATATATTATAATTTTTCTATAAATGATAAAATAATAAGTAGTATAAAAGAAAATCTACGACTAGATAAATCTGTAAAATTTTATTGTTGTAGTAAATTAGAAAGTAGAGTTGATTTTAATTATAGTGAATTAACAAAAATATATGTTAAGTATAATACAAAAGAAGAAGCAATGGAAATTAATAAAATTATAAATAATAAATTTTCAGATTATATAAATTCTTACTATGTTACTGAAAATGCAGTGGAAATAATATCAAATGAAACAAGTAAATCAAATGCAATAAAATTATTATTAGCCAAACTAAATGTGGCAAAAGAAAATGTTTATACTATTGGCGATGGTTATAGTGATATTGAAATGATAAAAGATTTTAATGGATATGCTATGATAAATTCAGTTGATGAATTAAAAAGGGTTGCTAAAAATGAATATGAAAGTGTATCTGAATTAATAAACAAAATTATATAAAAGGTGGAATAGTAAATGTTAAATCAATTTTCAAGAACAGAATTACTAATAGGAAATGAATCAGTTGAAAAATT
>CANQGU010000043.1 GCA_947623465.1 uncultured Clostridia bacterium | reverse complement strand
GATGAAGGCCGCTTATGACGAGCAGTGGAAAGACCACAGAAAGCCCCCCGAGGGAGAACAGTCTGGCGAGGGTGTTGCGGAGAAGAAGCTTCGGGACAGGGGGGTTATCAAGTATATTCACAAGCTTGTGGTGGAAAAACACAGTACTCGCCAAGCCCTCACAAACGCAAAAAAACTGTTCTGGGGCATGTGGAACGAGATCTTTCCCGACCTTTATGACATCAATCTGCTGATACCAGAGAACAAAAAAGCAGACAGGCTGCCGCAGTATCTGTGGCAGATCTATAACGTCAGAAATGACATTGAACCATTGGCAGATACGCAGTATGACAAAAAACCCAAAATCACCGCCAATGATTTGCGGATTGGGATGGCGGTGGACATCCTTTGGCAGCAGAATGAACCAGAAAAAGAACTGAACGAACAGGTGTTGAAGAAATATCTGACGCAGACCCTGGACGCGAGCAGACAGGAGGTCGAAAGAGAGACCATGATCGCCTGGAGCGTATACAATTACCGTATGTACAGGACATGGATTTCTCCCCTATGGAACATCGCGAAAAATGTGGAGGGAGTCATCAGCAACCAGTTGGAAAAGCTGCGAAGCGTCGATACGGTTGTGCTGGATGAACTGAAGAAGCTCCAGAGCTTTTATAGAAGATACTATACCATCTACAGAATAAAAGACGCTGCAAAGCAGACACAGGAGTTGTTTGGTCTCTGTCTGGACATCATCCGGGGATATGGCCATCCGTCAGACTGCGCAACGGTCTGGGGAGCGTACCTGAATACGAGATGGGTCCACCCAGCGCCCGGCACAAACGGCGGGAGAGTGAACCTCCAGCGGGAGGCTCAGAAATATATAGAGTCCGTCGGACTATACGAAGTGGACGATCCGGAGGAAATGTTTAAGGCACTGGAGAATATATATGCCAACAATATCTATCTCAAGGACCGGAAGCTCTGGTTCCGGGGCGAGACGGACGCCGGACGCAGGTGTGTGCCATCCCTTATGCGCTCAGCGCAGCCGCTGAACGAGTCGCTGGCGGAGATTGTGCGGCGCGAGATTCGATACGCCAAGGCAAAGCTGTATTCCTTTGTTGATACGTCCGAATTTAATGACGCCGACTGGATGGCGCTGTTGCAACATTATGAGATCCCGACGCCCGTTCTGGATTGGAGCGAGGATTTTCCCACGTCGCTGTTTTTTGCCACCAGTAGATGGCTTGACGGCAAAAAGCAAGATAAAGACGCGGCGATCTATACCCTCGACCCGGTGTTGATGAATATGGCGGCCAGACTGATGAAATGCAAGGATGGCTGCAATGCGGATAAACTCAAAGAGCAGATTGAGCAAAATCAAAATAAGCTCTTAAATGATTATTCCGTGGGCGACCTTCCGTTTTTCAGCGAAGAGGAGGATGTCCGCCAATACTCCGAGCATGCCAGAACAACCAAGAAAGATAGAGATGATGATCTCGCAGGCGACTACCCGATCGCGGGACGTGTCAGGATGAATAACGACAGAATGGTGGCGCAGGCGGGTGCGTTTGTGTTCCCGAACATCCACAGAAAGAACACAGAGCCACCGGAAAGGAATCAGTATTACACGTTGCACATGGCGGATACACTCCAGGAAGAATATGTGGAGACCCTTCTTGAAAGCGGCGTAAAGCACCCGGTGCTTTTCCTACACAAAATCGTTCTGAGCCACCGACATTGGGAAAGGTTCAAGGACTTCACGCGGCACATTGGGATGAGCAGGGATGTGGTGTATCCTGAGCTTCGTGAGATGCGGGACGAGATCGACCATGTGTGCCAGACTGGCTTGAAGCAGCCAGAGAAGGATGCGAAGAAATAGCGAAGTAAAAGGCATACAGTAATGGAAAAAGACAGATTCGGTGTATTAGTTCAACCAATGTTCTCCGCATGCAAATGGGCATGAATAATTGACGCTCCGGGGGAGGAACGCCAATATTGCGGGACCTAAAAATCCGCTATTTGAGGTAAATATCGCTGTGTGCCTGCCCGCAAACCCTTGATATTACAGAATTTCTTGGGGGTTCCTATAAGAACACCCGTACCAAACCAACATAATCCGAACCCGAACCATCTGGGACCCTTCCCAGTAGGCGATGGGTTCGGATTTGTGTTTTACTTTGAGCCGTATGAGGACACGCATTTCGGGAACGGGGTAGTCAGGCGGCCAACGTCGAAGCCAAGAGGGCCTAAGAAGAAGGCGTCATTTACTGTCATTAGTGTAAGTACCGACAGATATTAGACCATATGGTTACAAATTTTGTGGTAATTGCTACTTTTACTTTGTAAAATAGTTGAATTTTGTTGAAATTATGTTATTATGGTCTAAGAACTGTAGAATGTTAATCAGAAGAAAAAGATTTTACATCATGGTGCGCTTGTTTATAAGGGAAGGGTTTCAGCTTTATGGAACATAACGATTCGTATCATGATAGGGCCTATAAAGCTCTATTGGAAGCAATTGAAAGGAGAAACAATGACAATGTTTGTATTGGAGAATTAGAGCGCGAGCTGAGCAAATTAAAGAAAAAGCGCGAGCAAGATATAAATGAGGAAAGAGTCTTAGCGGCAAATTACTTTACAGAAGAGATAATATCCGACATACATGAAAAATCCATCGTCGAACTCAAGAAAGACGATTTCAACACAGATGATTATATTAAGATTTTTTCAGATGTATCAACTATAAAGACTGAAAATGTTGACTTCCTTGTTCAGCGTCAAGAACAAATCAATTATTTTGAAAAAAAGTTTAGAATGTTTGAATCAGAAGAGGAAGAGAAAAAGGTAAAAAGATTCTTTTTATCTCTAGCTGACGCCTTCCAAATAGGTGGTGCTAAAGATGATTAGTATTGTAGTATTTGACAGTGAGGCTGTCATAAGAATTGCAAAAAGAACAGCAAAGTACTTTTCAGACTGTAAAGAATTTAGCGTTTCTGATGATACGCTATGGTTAAGTGGGTTATACATCAAGTTTTATCCGAGAATGATAACCGTCAATGTATTCAATACCACGCTCTTTTCAATTGAGGACATTTTTAAGTGTCTAAAGTATATACTAAAGGATGAAGAGGTATTCATTTCTGATTATAGACGTGGTGAAATGTACATAGATTCAGTAAATGCGCAGACAAGTTTTGACCAGCTTCTCTCTAACACTGCGGTATAATGGGTTACAGTTATGAAGATAATTCGGAAGTTTTATATTACTATTGCTCTTATAACATTAATGATTATAAGATTATTTGCATCTGGAACATGGTTTGCCTCTATTGTTGTTTGTGGCCTTCTTGTAAGTTGGGTCGATTTGATTAGCCGGGTACGCAAAAGTTATGCTGACATAAATACTGATAAAGAAAGAGTCCGGTATGCTATTACTCTTTCTATTCTATCATTGTTTGGCGCGGCCTTTTTAATCCTAATTATAGTAAACCTCGCTTTAGGAATAAAATGGATGAATAGCCCGTTGTTACTAGATGAATGTACATTGTTTACGCTATTAATATGCCTTTGCCAAGATATGATCGTAAATATATTATATTTGATAATTACTAGATAGATTTGAAAGGAGTATAAAATGGATAGCATAAAGCAATTATTAGCAAGTTATAAAGGGGAAACATATGACTTGTGTTATAGGTTGTTAAAAGACTATGGCGAAAACAATGATGTATTTGAATTTGTCTGCAAATATTATCAAGGCCCACCTGAAAATGGCAGTGTTTCTATTGAACAGTTTTTTTCGGAAGACGAAATTGATGAATACGAATCAGTTTATGGTGATACAGTAAACGGATTGCTTAGAGGATGCATAAAGAAATGCAATTTCGGAATAATTGAGCCGCAGAAATTTTATGAGGCTCTTTGGACTGATATATGTGTTGTTTTTCAAACGCTTAAGGAACGTGCATTCGCATTTTACTATGTAATTATAGATGCTACAATCCCATACCAATACCTAGGAAAACCTCTCTCTATGAGTAACGAACGTTTTAAGGAATTGGTTGATAAGAATAAAGATAGCATTGAAAAAGTTCGGTATATTGCTAGAAGTAAATACACTCAACGTACAGAGAGGGCATCTCTTCTGTTGAGTTGCTTGGATGAAATAGATGATTTTGAGTCAAGAACAGTGGTCCTTGCACAGGCAATTCTCATACTTAGTCAGGGTCGCCTTTCAAGAGCATCAGAGGTGGATTCTTTGCTCCAGGAATTAGATAAGAGGATTCAATTGTTAGAGCAACACACTTCAGATCAAAGTGGCGAACATGATAGTGAATGATCATATGTGGAATTACAAGTAGTAAATGTTAGTTAATTCAACATAATTGCGGCGGCACCGGATGGTGCCGCCGCTGGCGTTATTACGCCTTGGTGTCTTGGAGGTGTCTTTCTTTCTCCCGCTGGGCCTTCCACGCTGCAAACTCCCGCTGGCCTTTCTCGCTCTCATAAAACGCGAGGATGTCCGGCAGGAAGCACCGGGCGAGCTTTTCGATCTCATGCTGCGGGATGTTGGTGTCGTTTACGAGCTTTTTCCTACGACCCAATTCTTACCTCCTATGTAGTGCTATGCTAGTAGTGACGGATGAACGGTGTCATGTTCTGCTCACTCCTTTCTGACATGGTCTTAAGCCTGGATCTGTGGTC
>CANQGU010000042.1 GCA_947623465.1 uncultured Clostridia bacterium | reverse complement strand
AAAATTCGAATCAAATTATAGATTAGTGCTTAAAAATATTGAGATTTAGGGAATTCCCCAGTCAAAAAAACTCATACCAAATAACTAGAAATATTGAATAAAATGTAAAAATATGGTATAATGAATATATAAACAACAAGGAGGTAAAACGCCATGAGGATTAAGATTGCGTCTAATTCCGTTGACAAAATAAACGGTATTAAACATGCAATTGCTCGGTGTTTTGCAATTCAAGATGCTGAGCTAGAAGTTTTCCATCAACAAACTGATTCTGGTGTGCCAGATCAACCATTTGATGAGGAGACTTACCTTGGGGCTCTGAATAGAGTGAATAACCTAATTAACCCTGAGGAAAACATCGATTTCTATGTCAGTTGCGAAGCTGGTATAGAAACATTTTTGGGAAAATATTTCAATGTGCAAGTTGTCTGCATATATGATACTAATTCCCAAAAATACTTCTTCGGAAAGAGTGCCGGGTGGCAGATTCCTTCCGAAGATATGGAGATAATTAAAAAGATTAATCTGGATAGTTATCTCAGAAGTTGCAAAGGGATTACCAATATAAAGCAGTTACTCGGAAATGATAACTCAAGAGAATATATGGTAGACCAAGCAACGTATATGGCGTTGGCTTCTCGAAATCTTTGCTAGCTACGCCAAAAGGAATATGTTGAGATATTAAAATCGAAAGATTTGAAATCTCAACATATTCCTTTTTATTTTAAATCAAACACAATAAAAGGAATTTCCATTTCATTTTTAGTTAATCCACAGTGATGTGATTTTTTTTCTTCTTTTTTCTTTGATAAATAAGTATGTATATGTAATAAAGAGTCAGAAATTGCAATAGCAACATAATCTCCAATAAAATCATCAATTTTATAATGAGGTTTTCCATATCCCATTAAATGAGAAGCTAGAAAATCTTCTTTTGAATATAGCAAAAACTCACCATCAAACATTTTTTTAAAAGTTTTTTCAAAATATTCTTTTTTGTCAGGTTTTATCCAAAAAGAAACGAATCTAGATTCTAAAGATGGAGGCATTATATAACAAGATTTTAGTTCATCTATATCTAGTGCATAATAGATATTATCAGTATTAAGAACATTGTTATGACCATGGTCTGCAGAAACTATAATTAAAGTGTCAGTATTTTTTAAATTTTCTGTAAGATTTTTAAATAATTTTTCTGCTTCCAAAATAAATTCTTTAGTATTTTTTGAATCCCATCCATATTTATGGTTTATGTTGTCAGGGCTATCAAAATATGCAAAGATATATTTTTTTTCATCATTTCTACAAAGAGTTTCAATTGAGCTACACAAATTTTTTAAATCTTTAATATGTATACATTTATCTGCTTTCATTTCACAATGAGAAGGTTTAATCTCATAGGTTGTAACATCAGGAGAAGCATTTTCTATTTGCTCATAAACAGTTTTATATTTTAATAATTCATATATATCAAATTCATCTCTAGGAAGCGGATCTTCAGTATAAGAATCCACATAAGGGAGCATATTTATATTTCTTCCATATTCTTTAAAATATTGTGACCATGCAATCCAGCCAGTTTCAATAGGGGCTTTTCCAGAATAATAAGTTGTAAGAGCAGCAGTGGTTGTAGACGGATACACAGTAGTTATAGAGTCTACTTGATGTTCCATAAAAATTCCATTTGGGGAAGCATTTTTTAAAACATTTTCTCCCATACCATCTAAAACAACTAAAACAATATTTTTATATTTTTTTTCTAAAATTAAATCTAATTTGGGAAGTGTTGAGTGTATATCTTTTACATTGTAATTTCCTAAAATAGAAGATACCATATTTAAAATACTATTTTTATAATCTGGCATTAAAGTTTCTTGTTTCATATTTAACTCCTTTCTATTTACAAAGTTAATATTAATTCTAATTAAATATACATCAAAATGCCATTAAATGTCAATGAAATTCATAATTTGCACTATAAATATTAAATAAAAAACATTGACTAAATTTAACAATTATTGTAATATAAAGAAAATAATTTAAACACAAGGAGAAAATGATGATAACATACGAAAAATGCAATATATGTCCACACGAATGTAAAATAAATAGACTAAATAAAGAAGCAGGAAGATGCAAAGCAAAAGACAAAGTAAAAATTGCATTATACAGTACTCACAATTTCGAAGAACCATGTATAAGTGGAAGTAAAGGTTCAGGAACAGTATTTTTTTCAAATTGTAATTTAAACTGTGTTTATTGTCAAAATTACGAAATTAGTCAGTTAGGGAGAGGAAAAGAAATTACAGTTCAAGATTTGGCAAATATTTTTTTAAAACAACAAGAAAATGAAGTAGAAAACATCAATTTAGTTACACCAACAAGTTATGTGCTTCAAATAATAGAAGCAATAAAAATAGCAAAAAATAAAGGACTTAAAATTCCTATAATATACAATACAAATGCTTACGAAAAAGTAGAAACTTTAAAACTTTTAGAAGGGTATATAGATGTATATTTGCCGGATTTAAAATATGCAGAAAATGAAATAGCAAAAAAATATTCAAACATAAATAATTATTTTGAAATAGCAACAAAAGCAATAAAAGAAATGGTAAGACAAGTTGGAAACCCTAAATTAAATGATAATGGAATTATTCAAAAAGGAGTAATTATAAGGCATTTAGTGTTACCAAACAATATACAAAATAGTAAAAAAGTTTTAAAATGGATTAAAGAAAATCTGCCAAGCAAAATTTTTGTAAGTATTATGGCTCAATATTTTCCAACATATAAAGCAAAAGAATTAGAAGATTTAAACAGAAAACTTACAAAAGAAGAATGGAAAGAAATAGAAGATTTTGTATGTGAATTAGAAATTGAAAATGGTTATATGCAAGAATTAGGAGAGCATGAAGAGGAGTATGTTCCAAAGTGGGAGTGGTAATGAATTGTAAATGGGTGTCAATGGGGACGTCCTTTTTTGACACACTACCAAGAAAAGAGGTGTCAATGGGGAGTTCCTTTTTTGACACACCATCAAGAAAAGAGGTAAAATATGAAAAATAGTTTATTAAAAGAAGCTGCAAATGAAAATAATATAAAATGGCAAAATATGATAAAAAGAGAAAAGCCATTATATTCTAGAAATAATGACATGAGAACAGAATTTGAAAGAGACTATACAAGAATTATACATAGTACGGCATATAGAAGGATGAAACATAAAACTCAAGTTTATTTTTCTCCTCAAAATGACCATATATGTACAAGAATAGAACATGTAGTTTATGTAGATTCAATAAGTTATACTATTGCTAAATATTTAGGATTAAATACAGAACTTACAAAAGCCATAGCAACAAGTCACGACATAGGACATAGTCCATTTGGACATCAAGGAGAAAAGGTTTTATCAGAAATTTCTAAAAGAGATATAGGAGAAAGCTTTTGGCATGAAAAAAATGGATTAGATATGGTAGATAAAATAGAATTTTTAGAAGATCCAAATGGAAATAAACAAAATATGAACTTAACCTATGCTGTAAGAGATGGAATAATATCTCATTGTGGAGAAATAGACCAAAATAATATAAAACCAAGAAATGAATTTATAAATTTACAAGACTATAAAATGCCAAATGAGTACGCACCATATACTTGGGAAGGTTGTGTAGTTAAAGTTGCTGATAAAATTTCTTATTTGGGTAGAGACATTATTGATAGTATAACTTTAGGAATTTTAGATAAAGATTTAAAAGAACTTTATGAAATATTAAATTGTAATTCAGACCAAGTTATAAACAATACTAATATTATAAATGATTTAATATATGATTTATGTAATAATTCTGACTTAGAAAAAGGTTTATGTTTTTCAGATAAAATGTATGAAATGATTAATAAATTAAAAAAATTTAATTATGAGAAAATATATTTATCAGATAAATTAAGCAAATCTGTACATTATTTTGAATTGATAATAAATACAATATATAATTTATTAAAACAGTCATATAAAAATTTTGAATTTGCAAGAAAAATATGTCCAGATTTATTAGCAGATTTTGAAGATTGGATTAAAAATTATTGGAATTTGGAAAGAAACATTAATAACAAAAATGATGTTATTTTTAATATAAAAGATGAAAAACAATATTATAAAGCTATTATATATTATATATCTGGTATGACAGATAATTATGCAATTGAAATGTATAATAAAATAATAGGATTTTAAATAAATAAGAAGTACCCCATGCAACGCCAACATGGGGTTTAAAAGTTAATTAATTCCGAACCGAAAAGTTTGGTCGGCAAAATTGATGTCATAACTTATGGGAGTATTTCCCAAGTTTCCTTTTTGTTGTCGACTCATTAGAAGTTCCTGCTCATACATCGATAGTGTAGATAATGGAACTTCAAATGCGTCTACAAAGCCATTGTACCTCACCTTTTGGATTAATGGAGAGGAGTTACATATTGAGTAAATAACAAGTCCAATACCACTTTTGCTATTTGGAATGTTTCTTTTTATATAGTCCAACACTTTTTTTGCCCTCCTTTAATGATATTTGGCGTTGAAATGCAAAAAAACTTATATATATATTATACCACATATTATGTGAAGTTTCAACTTTGGCCGAAAAATAGTATGAGTTTTTTTGACTGGGGAATTCCCTAAATCTCAATATTTTTAAGCACTAATCTATAATTTGATTCGAA
>CANQGU010000041.1 GCA_947623465.1 uncultured Clostridia bacterium | reverse complement strand
TTATCTCTAAATATAGCAAAAGAATCAAAACAATATGCTGAAGAAGGACTTAAAGCTTATACTGACATAGGCAAAATATACAGTAGTTATTTAGTAAAGGAAAATACTAAAAAAAGAGGTGAAGATGATGAAAGAAACTCAATATAACAATTTTACTTTTTTAACAGCAGAACAGTGCGATGGAAGTGATAAATTAGATATATTCAAAAAAAGAGGAAACAGGGCTGCAATAACAGATTTTGCTATTCTTTTAGGAGGAGATGTTTCAGAAAATGATTATATAAATAGTGAAAATCCTTTAGAGAGTAGAGCAGGTTATTATTGGACTAAAACAGAATATAAAACAAAATATATCAGTGGTAATATACAAATTGTTAGCTATTTTAATTCTAATGATAACGATTGGACCGGGATTCCTATCCGTAGGATTGGAGCCCGACCAGCTTTACCATTCTCGTCAATCAGCACAATTCCCACTAACGGAGAAAGTGGAAAAAGAGCAAAAGATGGAATTCTTGAAGTAGAATTTGGATATTATCCACAAAAAGCAGTATCAAAAGATATGCAATTAGAATTAAAATTAGAATTTATAAGTGGAAGATTATCAGAAACTGGAAAAGAATATACAACAGATTCAAGATATATTGGTGATTTGAGTGAAAAATTTAAGCCAAAAATACACAAGGAATATCAATATAAAGGAAAAAAATATGTGAGAGTTGAAGCTAATATTTTTTATCCATTTCAACTACTTTCAAATGGAGAAAAATATAAAGATAGAGATGTTGTATGGGTAGAAGTATCTCCAGTAAAATGGTTAGTTGATGAAAAAGAAAAAATTATGCTAACAGAGAAAATTATTTTTGCAGGAGTGCAGTTTGAAGATAGAGAAGTTTTGGATGCTAGGGGAGGCTATCATACAAAAGATTTTGATAAAATAAATATAAAAAGATTTATGGATCAATATTTTTCCAAAGACCTATTGCAATCAATAGAAAAAACAAAATTAAAAGAAATAGAGAAATTAATGAAAGCATATAAAGAAAAAGAAGTAGAAGAAATAGAAAAAACTACAGTTAGAAAATCAAGATTAAAAAAATTAAATCCAGATGATAGTGAACCTTCTGAAAGAACAAATATGACAGATACAGAAATAATACATAATTGGATAGAATCAGGAGAATCTGTGTTACTTCGAGGACCATCAGGAATAGGAAAAACAGAAAGAATAAAATCATTATATCCAGATTTAACATATATAAAATTAACAAATAATATGTTTCCGGAAAAAGTAGTAGGCTCTGTTAATTTACAAACAGGACAAAGTATACCACCAGATTTTGCTAAAAATATAATAATGGAAGCAGCAACAGAAGAAGAAAGAAAATTAATTAAAGAAAGTATACAAAATATATATGATATAGCAGATACAGTTTATGAAAGATCAAAAGAAAGTGGAAAAAAAGCAGTAATATTATTAGATGAGCTTTTAAATGTAAAACCTGCAGTTCAAAGTTTAGTATATACATTAGTACTAAATAGAATAGTAGAGATAGGAAAAGGACTAAAATTACCAGATAATGTAGTAGTAGTAGCAACAGGAAATCAAAAAAAGTATTCAATTGTTGCAGAAGAGGTAGCAGAGCCATTAGAAAAAAGGTTTGATCATATACTAGATATGGAGCCAAAAGTTGGAGAGTGGATAACAGAATATGCAATACCACATAAGGTACATCCATCAGTAATAGGATATATATTAACTAAATACAATAATTCAGGTAAAAGTGAGAATATAGAAGATATAGATTATTTTTATGAAGAGCCAGAAGTAGGAGAAGAACATTTAGATAAAAATGGATGTAGAGGAAGAACAAATGATCCTCGTGGATGGGCTTCAATTTCAAACACTTTATATAATTTCGAAAATAATTTAAAAGCAGGTAAATATAAAGGAAAAAATGTAGAAGATATAATACAAAGGTCAATAGAATCTAAACTTCGTATGGAATGGGCAAGTGAATTTTATGATTTTTATAATCTTCCAACTCTTTCTCCAGAAGAAGTAGAAAAAGGAATAGGAAAAGGATACGCGGAAGCAGATTTACCAAGAGATATAAACGAAAGATTTGCATATATGACAGCATTAATAACAGCAGATGAAACACAAGTAGAAGCTTGTAGAGAATTTATAAAAAAATATTGTGACTCAGAATATCTTTCAGTTTATGACATATATTGGGCAGGAAATGACGAGAGAAAAATGGAACAAATATCAGAATTAGAATTACAAGAAATGCAATTATCTCTAAATATAGTAAATGAATCAAAACAATATGCTGAGGAAGGACTTAAAGCTTATACTGACATAGGCAAAATGTATAGTAGCTATTTAGCAAAGGAAAATACTAAAGAAAAAAGTAAAGATTGTGAAAGAAATTAAATTTAAGATTGAAAGAAAGGAAGTACCACAAATGGATGATAGTACAATTTATGATATAAAAAGAAAAATATTAGCAAAGTATCCTAGATTTGGAGACATACTAGCAAGAGTAAATATTGAATTCAAAAATGATTTACCTGGGCATACTGCAGCAACTGATGGAAAAAACATCTATTTTGATCAAAATTACTTTGCAAGTTTAAGTGAAAGCGAAAAATTATATTTAATAGCACACGAAATACTACATATTAAATTTTTACATTTTCTTAGATTAAAAGATAAAAATGGTAAAAAGAGGGATTTTGAAGCATGGAATATAGCAACAGATGCTGTTATAAATGCAAATTTGGAAAGAGATGGATTTACTATTAAAGAGGGGGATATAAATATACCAAACGCATTAAATTATTCAGCAGAAGAACTGTATGAAATTATATTACAAGAAAAAGAAAAGAAAAAACAAGAGCAACAACAAAACCAAAGCGGTGATGGGCAAAATCAGAACGAAAATGGACAAGAACAAGAAAACGACCAAAATCAAGGCCAAAGCGGTGATGGGCAAAATCAGAACGAAAATGGACAAGAACAAGAAAACGACCAAAACCAAGGCCAAAGCGAAAATGGACAAAATCAAAACGAAAATGGGCAAGAACAAGAAAACGACAAAGACCAAAGTCAAAGCGAAAATGGACAAAATCAAAACGAAAATGGACAAGAACAAGAAAACGACAAAGACCAAGGCCAAAGCGAAAATTGGCAAAATCAAGATGAAAATGGACAAAAACCAGGAGACGATCATAGTTTATGGGAAGAAGCTTTTAAAAATAGAGAACAAAATAAAAAGGAAGATGAAGAAAAACAAAAAAATCAAAAAGACAAAAATAATAAAAAAAATCAAGAAAGCCAAAAAAACAAAAAAGACAAAAAAAATCAAGAAGACCAAAAAGACAAAAATAATCAAAAGAATCAAGAAGACAAAAAAGACAAAAAAGACAAAAAAGACCAAAAAAACCAAAATGATTCAGAAGAAGAGCCAGAAGCAGCAGAAGAACAAGAATTTGAAATTGACGAAAAAGATGAATTTAAAAAAAATAGAGAAGAAAAAATAAAAAGATTTAAAGAAAGACGTAAAAAAACAGAAGGAAATATAAGAGGAATTAGTGAAGAAGTAAAATTAGATAACATAGGAAAAAGCAAAGAAGAAATTGATTGGAAACTTCTACTACGAAGGGAAGTAGAAAAAACAGAAACAATATGGACTCAAAGAAGATCTATTGCAGAAAATAATTATGCTTATAGATTAGAAGAAAATGACATTGAAGATGAGGCAGAAACAGAAATTATGATTGATGTTTCTGGATCTGTAGAATTAGATTTAGTTAAGGCATTTTTAAGACAAATAAAACCGTTATTAAAACAATCCAAATTAAGAGTTGGATGTTTTGATGTACAATTTTTTGATTTTATAGATATTAAAAACGAAAGAGACATAGATAGATTTTCTATACCAGCAGGAGCTGGAGGCGGTACAGATTTAGATTTACCAGTTAGATGTTTTTCAAAAAAAAGAGAAATAAATAAAATAATTTTTACTGATGGATATGGTAGAATGCCAAAAGATGATTTGAAAAAAGAAAATATTATTTGGCTTGTATATGGAAAAGAGGATTTTGATCCATGTTGTGGTAAAGTTATAAATATTACAGAAAAGCAATTAGAACAGTTACATTTAATTAATAAAGATGTTTCAAAAGAAGATATGACAAGATAAATTTAAAATTAGAAATTAAAATGCAAAATATGTAAAAATAGGTAAACTATTGAGATAGAAATTTTTGAGATAAATTTTAAAAATTAAGGAGGAAAAAAGTGAGCGATTTTACTTTTTTAACAGAAGAACAGTGCATTGGAAGAAATGAATTAGATATATTCAAAAAAAGAGGAGCAAAGGCAGAAATAACAGATTTTTCTATTCTTTTAGGAGGAGTTTTTGATGATTCTTTAGAGGGGAGAACAGGTTATTATTGGACTAAATCAGATGACGGGGATCATGACGCGCGCGCGATTATGAGTGATGGTAGAAGTCATTATCAATATGTTAATGGACGTAATTGTGGTGCTCGCCCAGCTTTACCGTTCTCATCAATCGACTCAATCCCCACGAACGGAGAAAGTAGAAAAAGAGCAAAAGATGGAATTCTTGAAGTAGAATATGGATATTATCCACAAAAAGCAGTATCAAAAGATATGCAATTAGAATTAGAACAAGAATTTATAATTGGAAGATTATCAGAAACTGGAAAAGAATATGCAACAAATTCAAGATATATTGGTGATTTGAGTGGAAAATTTAAGCCAAAAATACACAAGGAATATCAATATAAAGGAAAAAAATATGTGAGAGTTGAAGCTAATAGAATTTATTATAGAGAAGTTCCACTTTCAAATGGAGAAAAATATGAAGCTGGAGATTATGTATGGATAGAAGTATCTCCAGTAAAGTGGCTAGTTGATGAAAAAGCAAAAATTATGGTAATAGAGAAAATTATTTTTGCAGGAGTGCAATTTAACGCTACGCAAGATTATCAAACAAAAGATTTTGATAAAACAGATA
>CANQGU010000040.1 GCA_947623465.1 uncultured Clostridia bacterium | reverse complement strand
ATTTAATTAATAAAAAATAAAAATTAAAGATAAATGGAGAAATCGAGAGATAATTACTTCATTTATAGAGATAGGAGTTTATAACATGGAAAAAGAATTAGAGTCTAAAATTTTTATGTTAGAAGATTATAATAACAAAGAAGATATGGAAGCAATTATTAAAGAATACATTAAAATGCTAAAAAATAATTATCCAAAAGCAGTTATAACTAAAGAATTTTATAAAGGCTCAAATATTCTTGTCAGAGCAACAACAATAGAAAGCAAAACAATCAATAGTAAACAAAATAATAAAGAAAGAGAGATTGATGACTGGTATATAAGACAAAGAGGAGAAAAATAAGTGAAAGAGTTATTAAAAATAGTAGCAAAAAAATTATTTATATGGTCTATTATTATAAATACTATATATTCAATTGCTGATTATGGAGAATCATTTGTATTATCACATTTTGGAACGAGCCCACTATTGTTAAAAAAATTAATAATTTTAACAATATTATTGATGTCAATTGAATTAATAAAGCTAATTACTGGTAAAATAGGGTCATATATTGATAATATAAATGAAACAAAAACACAAACTTCAATAGAAAAATATTATTTTAGAAAATTGCAATCTATGACTATGGAACAAATTTCAAATATTCATACAGGATATATACACAAACTAATAACAAATGTTTCAAGATATTTCTTTGAAATGACATGGCAATTTGAAATAAGTGTAATTCCGTTGATAATAGGTGGAATATCAATATTTATTATGATTTACAAGGAATCTATTCTAACTGGATTAATATGTATTATAATATCAGCATTAGCAGTATTTACAAAATATAAAATGATTAGAAATATGCAAAAATATCAAAAAAATGTAAATGAAGCATCATCAAAATATAATGCAAAATTTATAGATTTTATTCAAAATATTATAGCTGTAAGAAAGTTGAATATTGGAAAATTTTGCGAAGAAAAAATCACAGAAAATTCAAATGAATATTTAAAAGCGACAAAACTAAATGAAAGAAAAAGATCATCAGCAAATGGTGCTTTTACAGGACTAATGGATTTACTATATTTAGTTATTTTAATAGTTGCTATTATGATGACTTCAAAAGGAGAAGATGCACTTCCATATTTACTATTTTTTATAACAGCATTGAGTAAACTATATTCAAATTTAAATAGTTTGGTTAAATTAATTGATGTAAGTGAAAGATTTAAAACATCTAAAAAACAATTAGATGAATATTTTAAAAATACTAAAGAAATAAATGTAATAAAAGATTTTAAAGAGATAAAATTGCAAGATGTTATATTTTCATATGCAGAAGATTCTACTAAAATAAAAATACCTGAATTTATATTAAAAAAAGGAGAAAAAATAAGCATAATGGGAGAGTCTGGGCAAGGAAAGACAACTGTAATGAATATACTAGCTGGACTATATCCTTTAGAACATGGTAAATTATTAATAAATAATAAAGATATGAAAGATACTAGACTAGATTTAGTTTTTGTATCACAAGAAGTTGATTTATTTGATTTAAGTATAAGAGATAATTTATGTTTAGGTAAAAATATATCTGATGAAAGAATATTAGAATTGATAAAAGAGGCTGGATTAATTAGTTGGTATAATGAATTGCCACAAGGACTTGATACAATAGTTGGAGAAAGAGGAATAAAATTATCTGCTGGGCAAAAACAGAGATTGAATTTAATTAGAGGAATTTTGATAGATAATGATTTGTATTTCTTTGATGAGCCAACATCTAATTTAGATTCTTTATCAGAAGAAAAAATAACTAATATGATAGAAAAATATTTAAAAGATAAAACATATATAATAGTAACACATAGACCAAAATTAAAAGAATTATGCAATAAGCATTATATATTTGAAAATCATATGATGAAAGAAGTAGTAAATATACATTGAGGTTTCAAGAAAGGCTAATTAATGTGGTCTTAAATATAAATAAAAGAGAGGAGAAAAAAATGGAAAAAGAAGAAATAGAACAAGTAAATATTTTAAAAAAATTAGCAGAAAGTATAGTAATATCTAATAAAAAATATGATGCAATAGAAGTAAAAAAGGAAGAAGTAGATAAAATAATTGAATCAGAAGTGCTTAATTTTGAGCAAAAAAAAGAAATCTTGGAAAAATTAAAATTGTTGCAATTGTTTGGAAGTGAATATCTTTCATATATTACTGCACCATCTAAACAAAATGCAAAAAGATTTTGTTATAGTGCAAAAGAAATTCTAGATGTAGAAACAGAGTCTGATTTTAAAACAAAGATGAAAAAATTAGATGAAGTTTTAGACATGTGTAAGAATGTAGCAATGCACCCATATGAATCCACTAAAAATAAGGTACAACAAAAAATACATCAAACTGGAGCATATTTAAAAGGAGGAAAATTTTAATTTATATGGAAAATGAAGCAAAAATAAAAAAATTAAATGAATTAAGTGGATATATAAAATTTATATTAAATACAGCTTTTGAAAATAATAATTATTTTTTTACTGATATGGATAAAGGAGCAATTATTTCCTTCAGAGAAAAAATATTTGAAGTTGGTTTAGAAAATATAGAAAATGTTTTAGAGTTACAAGAAATAATAAAAATTATAATTAAAATACATACATTTTCTTTAAAAGGTAGAAAAGAAGATACAGCTTTTATAGACAAATTATTTCCAAAAGAATATATAATCTTTAAACTTGAAAACCATATAGAAAAAACATATTTATCTAAAGAAAAATTAAGCATTGAAGATATAAAAAATTTAGACAATTTATTAGTATATTTAATAAATGAAAATGTAGATATAACGCCAACCATTAATAAATCAATTAAAATGTTAGAAAATAGCAATATCAATATTTCAGATATGAAATTTATGAACACTTTTATACAAAGATTTACAGAAGGTAGATTTTTGATTCAGAGTAATATAATTCAAAAAAATTTTGATTTAGCATATTATTATGTGGATTTAAAAACACAAAAGAAAGACTTTAATTTATTTGATAATCAAGAAATATCAGATATACTACAAATTCTAAATAGAATTCCAAATGAAAAATCGAAAAAGTTTTTAGAGATTATTTTCAAGAATTTAGAAATAGATAAAAATAATATAAGAAGCATTAATGAAAGAATACAAAAATATATAGAAAATAATCATAATAGCACAATAGTAGATGAAGAACAATTCAAAGAATTTTTAGAGGATTTACAAAAATATAAAATAATTCAAAATGATGTAATAGATATAGAAATTGTAAAATTAATATTACAGCAGTTTTTTAACATAAATAGTGTGATTTACCAGAATAAAATAAAATATTTTGGATTATTACAAAGAATGCTTGAAGAATTTTCTTCAAACGATTTAAAAAATAATAAGATAAAAGGATGTTGTTTTTTTAGAAGTGAGTATGGTCAAAAGATATCAGCAGGTCAAAATCTACCATTTCTTTTTATTAATATTATAAATATAGATGATACTAAAGTATTACAAGATAAGGGAATTTTAGATTTAATAGATTTTATATATCATGAAAATACTCATACTATTCAATATTCTGATATTCAAGGATTAACAAACTTTGATAAAAATTCTTTAAGAATATTACAATTAAAAGAAGAAATTATAAAAAAATATAATCCAGAATATTATATTGCAAACTATGAATTAATGTTTCAAGAAATAGAGGCAAGAGAGAGAAGTGCAGTTAAATTACTAGAATTAATTAATAGTTTAAAAATAAATGGACAAGAAAATTTGAAAAAAAGATTACAAAATATAATAATGATGGAGCAATCAAACTATAATATAGGAATGTGCAAGAAAAAAAGTATTAAGTCAAATGAAAAAATTAATGTTAATAAATATATGGATGAATTAATGAGAATGTATCCAGAAATATCTAGTAAATATAGCAAATTGTTTAAACAATTTGGTAGATAGGAAAAAACTTTAAAGTAAAACAAGAAAGGAATGTGATTTTCTATTAAAACTACATCAAGTATTTCAAATTTAAACAAAATATATGTTAGGCATATAAAACAAGAAAATGAAATTGTTTTAGAATACCCAAAATGTAACATAAAAACAAAAGCATATATAGGAGAAAAAGGATTTACAAAAGAAAAAGAAGAAGGAGATGGCAAAACTCCAATTGGAGAATATAAATTAGGAATAATACTAGGAAAATATCCAAAGGAAAAAGTAAAAACAAAGCTAAAATATATGCAAATTACAAAAGATATGTATTGGGTAGATGATTCAAAATCAATCTATTATAATCAGTTAGTAGATATTTCAAAAATAGAACAAAAGGATTGGAATTCTGCAGAACATTTAATAGACTATCCAATAGAGTATGAATATTTAATAGAAATAAAAGTAAATCCTAACAATACACCACAAAAAGGAAGTGCAATTTTTTTACATTGTACAAACAATAAACCAACAAAAGGTTGTATAGCAATTGATAGATATATTTTACGAAAAATAGTAGAAAATGTAGATGAAAACACCAAAATACAAGTGCTATAAAAGTAACATTTATGTTTGCCAAAAATATAATATATAAGAGATAAATTTTTAGTTAAAACTAAAAAATACTCTAATATGTAAAAGGATGGTGAATATTTATGGAATGTTATAACTGTTCAGACAATGGTAAAGGAATATGCATAATTGAAGTTATAATAAGCATAATAGCTGGCGTTTTAGTTGGTGTATTATTTTCAAATAGTGTTATTACAGCACTTACCGGATTTGTAGCAGTAGCATTAATTGTTTCAGCAATAGGCTTAGCTATTTTATTAGGATCTCTTGCAATTAGCAGTGTATCAGATTCATGTAATGAATTTAAAAAATGTATATGTAAAAATGGAACTTGCTTACTTGTTGCAAGTTTAGGAGGACTAATTGCAGGTACTGTAGCTGTAATTTTAAATATAGCAGTGGTTAGTATAGCTGCAACATTAGCTATAGCATTTACAACTTTCTTCTTTGTATGGGTAATTTTATCTATCTTTTCTTTAATCTTATGTTTAATAAAAGAAACTTGTAGATAAAAATATTTTAAGAGAGCTTTAGTGAACATATTACAATTTGTAGTATAGTTCAACAAAGCTCTCTTATAATTTTAATTTAAAAATAAATATGCTATAATTTTATAATTTATTTAATTGGAAAATTTTTTTAAATTTTTTTTACAATTAAATATTGCATAAAAAAATCTTTTGTGTTATATTAAAAAATGAAGGCAAAAAAAATCGAACAAAGATGAAAAAAACAATAAGAAAGTGAGTGAAAAAAATATGAAAAACCCTGTAACCCTTGAGGCTCTACACACACACACACACACACACACACACAAGTATATTTAGTAAATAGAAATACTGTAACTCTAAGTGAGGCAGGTTTTTTAAGCATATTAAAAATTATAAGAAACTTAAACTATAAACATAGGTTTATAGTTTGGGTTTCTTT
>CANQGU010000039.1 GCA_947623465.1 uncultured Clostridia bacterium | reverse complement strand
TCCCGTCAGGCAGGCTCTGTCGGCGGCCAGATGGTCAAGAAGATATGTCCCGAACGAAAGATGACGTTTACCCGC
This sequence comes from uncultured Clostridia bacterium, assembly GCA_947623465.1. Lineage (GTDB taxonomy): Bacteria > Bacillota > Clostridia > TANB77 > CAG-508 > CAG-269. Next base: position 7,626 of record CANQGU010000039.1, on the reverse strand, counting down.
GCGGACTGCAAAAAGGCGGGGCATACGGTCAAGCATACTTACATAGTATGGATTGCTCTTTAACACCCTGACGAAAAAATATATTTCCCGATTTCAGAAAAAACTTGATTTTGGGAAACAGATGTGATATAATGCGCTTAAAGGAGCGTGAGCGCATGAAACTGATCGAGCGAAAAGACTATCTTGACAAGGCGGTCGGCGCGATCGGCACGCCTGATATTAAGGTGATAACAGGCGTCCGCCGTTGCGGAAAATCTAAGCTGCTTGAGGCGTTCGGGAGCTATGTTGCCGAAAATATACCAAACGCGAATATTATCCACATCAACTTCAATATGCCCGAATTCGAGGAGCTGACAGAGTATCACGCGCTGTATGATCATGTAAATTCTTTGCATAAAGACGGCGTTTCAAACTTCGTTCTGATAGATGAGATACAGATGTGCCAAGGCTTTGAAAAGGCGATAAACGGGCTGCATGCCTCTGAAAAATTCGATATTTATATCACGGGCTCGAACGCCTTTTTGCTCAGCTCCGACCTCGCCACTTTGTTTACGGGGAGGACTTTTGAGATACGGGTCTACCCGTTTTCGTTCGCCGAATATGTTAAGTATTTTGAATATTCCGACCTCTACACGGCTTTCGACAAATACGTCACAGAGGGCGGCATGGCGGGTTCATATGTCTATAAAGACCGAGAATCGAAGTATGATTACATCGCCGAGGTTTTCAACACGCTGATAGTCCGCGACATTCGCCAGAAGTACAAGATCCGCAACACCGTTCTGATGGACAGAGTGGCAGATTTTCTTATGGATAATATTTCAAATTTGACTTCGGCAAGGACGATCGCGGACACGCTCAACAGTCACAAAGACAAAATCAACCACAAGACTGTCGGCGCTTATTTGCAGTATCTTTGCAGCGCGTTTGCGTTCTACAAGATCCGCAGATACGACATCAAGGGCAAAAAGTACCTCTCGACCACCGAAAAATACTATCTTTGCGACCATTCTTTCCGCTACGCGAAGCTCGGCACCAAGAACGCAGACTATGGCAGAATGCTTGAAAATATCGTTGCGATAGAGCTTTTGCGCCGCGGATATGAGGTGTATGCGGGGGTTCTCTATAAGTCCGAAATCGACTTTGTTGCGCTAAAGCGCGATGAAAAGCTGTATATTCAGGTTTCGGATAATTTATCCGATGAAAAGACGTTTCAGCGCGAGGTCAAGCCGCTTCTTTCGGTGCATGACGCCTATCCGAAACTGCTGATTGCAAGGACAAGGCATGAGGTGTATCAGTATGAGGGGGTCAGGATCGTGGACTTTTCGGAGTGGCTGACGGAGGAATAAAAGTTGATTCCCAAAAATGAAAAAGCGTCAAGATTGGGAAATAATGAGCCCGTTCCTATGGCTGTGGAGCTTGGGAACGGGCGTTCTGCATTAAATGATATATAGAAAGCGACCGGTTATAAATTGCGGTCTTTTTGTTATATTAGAAATCTGCGTACGATTCAAATAATCTTTTAAGTATGTTAGCGTCCTCACTAAAATCTCGTTTTACCAATTGTTTTAACACTTTTTGCCCGATTTCCGGGCTCCAGAATATTCTTAGTTTATTCTTCGTTCTTGTTATGGCAGTATAAAAAATGTTATGCGTAATTCTTTCTTCTACTTCTTTTGTGATAATTATTTTTACCGAATCATATTCGAGGCCTTGCGCCTTATGGATTGACACAGCATATGCAACTTGAAACGGTACGATAGTTGAGTTATCATAATCATCGTCCTCGTCGGTTCCGCGAAGTTTATTAACGATAAAAGAAATAATAGATTTACCTTTTTCTGAAATTCCAGCAAGTTCAAAATCATATTTGGAAGCATCTAATTCATTGATAGAAGTATCCAATTCAATGAAAAAGTGTATCTTAGATTCATCAACATTTATTTGAGCAATTTTTCCCTTGGAATTATTATGTATAAGTGGAGAAAACCTACTTTTTTCGTTGAAAAGTATTGGATCGCCTACTTTATAGATATTTATTCCCCATTGCACCTCTTTGTTCGGATTGCTACTTTGAAGCAGACGATTTACATTGTTTATCCCATATAATCCATCATAGTTAAGACATAATATGATCTCATCTTCAGAAGTTTTTTCAAACAGGGATTCGTTTAACTTTGAATAGTAAGTATCATTCTTCAACAATATTTCAAGTATAGAGTCATCAATATTTCTCACTCTATCCCATAATGTAATCAAAGTCTTATCTTCAGTTCTGAACGGATGCGTTAATTCGAAAACTGCGTTTTTATTTATGAACTTTTGAGCAATTCCAAACCAATTACCAAAATATACCGATTCAATTTGATATACGTCTCCCACTAAAACTAAGAGTTTAAAGCGAGCTTTATCAAGTATTTTTTTCATGTCAGAATTGCTTATCGTGCTACATTCGTCTATCATAAGTATATCGCAGTTTCCGCTAATGTCATTATAAATAAATGAAGCTGCTGTATAATATCTGCTATTTGCTGCATTTACTTTTCTTTGTAAATTATCAACTGCCGGGTGAGTATTAGATAGAAAGATTTTACTTTTGTCTGCCCAAAAGTTTGAAATGTGTCTTAGCATTGTTGATTTTCCCGTTCCAGCTGCACCATAAATAATGGCAACACGAGAATCGGCAAACATAGATTTTATAATGGTCTTTTTATCCTCATCATCTATTGGATTTGTCCCTTCAGAAATCCATGATTCAACAGAAGTTGTATAATGCTTAATCCCTTCAGACGACAGTGCTTTAAGCTTTAAAATAATTTTATAGCAATCATTGGCATATTCGCTTATATATAAATGATTAAGGAACTCTTCAATCTTGCGATGCTTATGTTTATAGTGCAATTTACTATTGTATGTTGCTACAAGTGAATTGATATCAACAAATTCTGCTAATTCATCTTTGGAAGTAAACAGTTTGCCCTCATTCTCAGTATTATATTTGATTCTCCTTGCAAGAAATTCATGCTCATGTCCTTTTTCCGGTATTGCATCAAGCAAGTCATATATTCTTGGATTATGATTAATCAGTGAAGTGCAAAAAGGCATTTTTTCAAATGGTATGCACCCAAACCCAACATATAATCCTGATAGCAAATTGCAACTATTATCGGATAACTGACTTTTTATTACAGCGTTATTCGCTTTATAAAGTAGATACCTAATCAGATTAGAACCATCTCTGTTATTTACTACTATTTCCCTGCATTTGTCAAGAAGACCACTTATAGTTAAGGTTCTCGCATTAAGAGATATTTTTGATTTCACTTTATCATAATAACTTTTATCGCTACTTATAATATCCGTCAATGACAGTTTCGTTTTTGTAAGAAATTTCATCAAGTTGCTGTATTCATTGGCTTTACGAGTAATATTAACGTTATATCCAAATACTTTGCAAAGATTATTCAATTCACACGGCCTTATGGAGGTGCGATACTCGTCAATGATTTGAATAGAAAGGTTTCTGTTTAGAACATTTATCTCATCTTTACGAATCTTAAATTTTACAGCATAATTATCCGGTATTTCTCTGCTGGTAAACGCGATTACTCTTTCAAATTTGCTTACTGAAGATGTCGCGGCGGTAAAAGTCACTTCATAATATATTTTATGTTTTACGAAAAATGGCTTTATTTTCTGTATATAGTAATTATCACTATAAGAAACAAATTTGCTTTGAGGACTGACCTTTTCTATTTTTTCTGCTATCTTTTCATAATATTCTTCTAAATCTTTATCTGTATCTATAGGGAAGTCTTTAAGATTTTCAAGAACATTCATGTTATACTTATCTTGCAAAAATGTTCTAATTTTTAACAGATATTCATAATATTTCAGCATCAACCTTTCGGAACCGTCTTTATTCATGACATAATGAGAAACTGATTTTTGAAGCATTTCGTGAAATCTATCTAAAAATCTAAGTTCACCTCTTGTTTTTACATATTTGATGGCTTCTACATTAATATCGTAATTATCGGGATCGATATCTTTTCCCCTGGAATATATTTTAATATCTATATATTCAACAAAATGCCTGAGATATTGCAATACATTTTGGCTTACTGTTCCTCGGGACAAGAATTTTAAACTTGATATATTTTCACATATTATATTATTAGTTTCGAGTATTTTTGAATCTATCCTTAGCATGATTATTCCCCCATATTTAGATTTACTTTTATAATCTGCGGTTATATGCTTTATCATCGTTGACCTTGTTTTAATCATCAACAAAAATATTGTATCAAAACCTGCGTCAGTTGTTCTTCATCTGCAATATTTAAAGATTTGCCTTGAATCGCCTCTTTAATTTTCAAACGAATTCTTTGCTTTACTTCATCAGATTTACCTAATTCTTCAAGAGCATATGCGGTTAGATCAAGCAGCCAGTCTACTTTGAATTTATCAAAATCAAAATCTTCATATAAATATAAAAAATCAAATAAATCATCGTAGCCAAGTAATTCGATAAAGTCTTCTCTTTTTAGAATGCCATTCAAAAACAAAAAGCCTGCATTTCTAAAGTCATTATAATATTTGGGCTTTGGATTATACTGTATTCCTGCGGGTGTATTTGCGATATTTTCAGCAGATTTTAATAAATATGATTTTGCACTTGAAATAATATTTTTATCTAACTTAATCCCATGTGACATAATGAACATGAAATAGTCTGAATTAAACTCGGATTTTAATACCCTTTTCATTTGTGCTATGACTTTATGTTTCATGCTGGCAGATAAGTGCTTATAGCAGGGACCCAGAAGATTAACCGTCAATTTATCAGGATTCAGACCTATTATTTTATTTATTCTATACGCAAGCTTTCTTTCAGATAACCCGGAAGTTGCATAATCTGCAAGATTGAAATAATTTATTTTGGAGGTTGTGCCTCTAACATTGTAATTCTTGCCTTGTTCAATAGCGGAAATATTAGCGTCAAAATAATAGTAAAACAATTTTTGAATAGAAAGAGAGATTCTTTCGTTAGATATTTTATATTTTGCAACCTGACTATCCAAAAACATAACTATTTCATTGATTGGAATATCCTCGATGTCATGTTTCAGCAAAATGTTGCAAATACTTTCCACTATGTCATCGGGCAAGGGCATATATCTGCATACAGCCATAAGGTTTTGGATCTTTCGACGATAGGATACTATCCGCAATATTTTACCATTGTTTACTACCTCATCGTAAAATCTGATTATATTCCTTATATTTTGGTAAATATGATCCGGATCTCTGAATTCGATATTTTGAATTTTATACTTGTTTAATATATTAACTATATTTGTGACATCAAAATATTCAACAATACAATAAAAGTCAATATAGTCCAGATTTGTCGCAGGCTCGGTATAGTTACCGCCAAAGAAAGAGTAATGAGAACTTTTTCTTTTCTGCAATGAATACTTCTTTATGAGCAATTCGGTCAGGTATTTGATAACTTCTGCCGATTCTGAAAATTCGTCAACATACAATCCGTTTCCCAGCTGAAAATGTAAGGCGCTGTTTATTCTTGAGATAACTGTATAGGTGCTTGTTTTCCCAATTTCAACGGTTCTACCTTCAAGACTTTTTTCCATTTTCTTGCCTTCGACAAAAGCATTATAGGCATTTTTATAAAGCAAATTAGCGGGATAAATATCTCTAAAACATTCGTAGTTATTCCGAAATTCTATAGGCAAACTGTCAAATACATACTCCGGCTTCATTTTATTGTTCGGAGAATCATCTTCATTTGCCTCAGATTCATCATCATACAAAGTACTCCAACTGACATTATTAAGTACGGAATTCAAGTAATTGGAATTTGCCCACGAAAAGTAATATATGAGATAATCATTCGCAGCATAAGCGGCTCTTGAAACTTTGCAAAATAAATTGTAAGACTCTTTGAACTTTTCAATTCTTGCAAGATAATACGCTTTTTTATAGTTTTTACTGATGTCTGAATAATCTCTGCTGATGAATTTGTTCATACTGCTATAATCAAAATTAAGACACCAATCATCAGCAAAACAATCAGGGATGTTTCTCAAATTCAGCGGCGCATCTTTAATTATGCATTGAGTAATTCGAGCCTTTGACAATACTCTAACTATCAATTTGTACTTTTCCAATACTTCAGATGAAACGCTTGCGAGTTGAGCATCATTCATTTGATTTAATTCTATGAATTTTTCAAATATATGGTCATCTAAAGTTAGTGATCTTATTGCTCCGTCATAAGTCGATATGTCATACGGCAACAGTCTTTCTTTAATATCATTCTCCCTTAACGCCCACACCCTATCTAACGGCTCAAGTAATGAATAAAGCAAATCGAATTTTTCAGCGTCGGAGAGCCTTTTTACGGTTTCAAATTTATTGTTGGATATTGATTTTAAAATAAGTTTATATCTGTACTCAAAATCTAAGCGCTTATTAGTTTCCGCAAAACCTTTACAATTGTAATACTCAACTACTTTTAAGCCTCTTGATTCTTGATATTTAAGTTCAGCCTCAGAGAGTCTTTTATCGTCGGTATATAAGAAAATAGGCTTATTAAAGTTATCTTTAAGCAATGTTTTAGCCCAGTTCAGTACCAGCTTTATATTATTGTCATTTAACCCATAGCCGATCATCACGACCGTATTTGTTGAGAATATGGATTTAATTAGCGTTTCTATAAGTTTAAAATAGTCGCAGTAGCTTAGATAATCTTCTTCTTTTAAAACTAAATTTTTATGGTTAAGGTCGCCGTGGATTTTTAATATGAATTTGTCGCCGTTTATCTGAGGGACCTCTTTATCGCAGGCAATTGATTTATAAGTGCGGCAATATTGAACTGCTGCATCTTCTAACAAATTATCAAAATTTGTTGTAATGAAAGAAGCAGGATTTAAATCAAAGAGCATTTTATGTACAGAATTCGGTTTTATGTTATCGACATTCAAAAATTCATTTAATATCCTATAATACTCTGCTTCGTCTTTATTTATAGAATAGTAAAACATCTGAGGTATTCTCAAATAGTCATCTGTACTGAGCTTGTCTGGCTTTTTGTATTGCATTTTAGCGCAAAAACACTCAATTAGATTTTCCCAACCGGGCGCATTTGACAATCGTGATATACCTGCTCCGACAAAAAATGTCAGAGAATTATTTTGCGACGCTTCTTCTATTATCTTGAATTCTTCCTCGTACATTTATATCACATCCGTTTATGAAATTATTTAAATGCGTTTCTTCTATAAATCATTATACACCAAATGCGACAAAATTCAAGTCATTTTAACATTTTGCCAAGCTGCATGAATGATTTAATATTCAAAAAGGTCTGCTATTTTGTAGCAGATCTTTTTTACAGCAAAGTGTACATTTTTGTAGAATTTGTTTCCATACCTACTATCGATATTATACTACATAAACATACAAAAATCAAGTACAGAATGGCGCTTTATTTGATTATTACGCCGAAAAAATAAGCAGAAATTTCCCTTGCGAAAATGTACACCTTTTTGATAATGGCTTTTCACGTCAAGTGTTTTCAACAATATTTTCAAAACTTTCTAT
>CANQGU010000038.1 GCA_947623465.1 uncultured Clostridia bacterium | reverse complement strand
CTCGGTCTGCTTGTCCGTCATATATTTCTTGCCTAATTTATAATCGCTATCAATGAATACACCTCCGCCTTTCCCTTGTACCGTGTAAATCGGGTAAGAACATGAAAGCACAATCAAATCACGCTCGATGGTGCGCATTGACACGCCGAATTCGGCTGCCAAGCTTTCCCGCGTCGTTTGACGGCATACGCATAAGTATTCCAAAATTGATACTCTGCGTTCTGCTGCGCTTTGCATATTCTCACCTCCTTTGCCGTTGTTGGCTGTATTCTAAAAGCTAAACTCGACAGTTAATGGCGAGTTATAAAAAATTTTTTTATTTTCCCCTTTTAATCATTATTGAATAAAAAAACCGATACCGAGCGATACGCTTTTATTTCAATGCTGTTTAAAGAAAAATAAAAAAGGCCAGCCGTTTTGGTTATTTTCTCATCAAGAAAATTACCGAAAATCGGCTGGCCTCTCACTCTATTGGTGGTTTAACCTGACCGCTTGACTTTGCGCTTGGATGTGGTTTTATATAGTCACTTTTTCAGACCGACCTATCGTTGCGCAAAGCAAGTCTTAATTAAATTATTTGTTGTCCTTTCGGTGCGTACATGTCTAATTGCATGTGTCGGCGGCTCATTACCCTTGACACCGTAACACTACCGCATTTGGGACATTTCGATTTTGTAAGTCCCGTTTCATCCCGCCAGGCATCTATCATGCATTGACAGTTTATGCACAGTACTTTGACCGATTTGCCGCTTGGTTTACTGCCCATACGCTACTACCCTCCTTATCCCATTAATACAACCGTTATTTTTCTGACAGCTTTTGTGCGGTTGGGAACTCCTACACCAAAGTATAACCGTTTGTATCTTCAACTCATCTTTACGGCATCGGGGCAATATTCCGCTCGGATTATTTAAGCTACAAGCTATACCGCTTGCTTTGGTGCTTGAGCAGGTACTGTTTCTGGACGTATAAATTGTTTAAGCTGTTCCTCATGCTTGCAATGCTCGCATATGTACCTGCCCTCGGTTTCATACAATAATAAGTTTTTGTTGATATGTCCGCAGACCGGACACTTGATATTATACTGCGCCATCTTCCGTCTCCTTTTTCTTAGCTATGTCTACGAGTTCTTCATCGCTTACATATAGATTTTCAAGATCGGCTCTGTTATAGTTGAATTCCCATGCGCCGTCCTTTTTATAGCGATATTTGAATTCTATTCCGCAACCGGCGCATTGATATTTCTGCCATTTAGACGTATAATCAAGCTCTATTGCGCTACCGCACCGCATGCAATGCATTGTCTTTTTCATTATTTCACCTCCTCATTATTTACATTTGCTGTTGCAAGTCTTTAATCACTTTTACCGCCACGCCTTGAACTTGAATTTGATCCACATATATATCGTCCATCTGGGGATTTTCGGGATGCAAATAATAGGCGTCTTTTTCGGTATCGTATTTAAGGCGTTTAAGCGTAACTTCGTTATCCACAAGAGCTACAACTATATCTCCCACCTGAGCGTTTTCTTGCTGTCGTATAAGTACTAGGTCTCCATCCTCTATGCCTGCACCTATCATTGAATTGCCGCTTGCTTTTAATATGAAAAACTTGCCTTGACCGGAAAAAGACTCCGGCAGTCTTACATATCCCTCAATGCACTCCTCCGCCTCCGTTAGCGGTCCGCAGGGAACAGCGCCGAGAATTGGAACGGAATGCATTACCGAGCCGGGTTGCGCTAACGCATTGGAAATATATCCTTTCCTGCTCCTCGATACTTGTCCGCTTTGTTCTAATGTGGCTAAATATCTGAATGCGCTTGCTTTGCTGATTCCCATCTCGTTAGCGATTTCTTGTATCGTGGGACCATAGCCATTAATATCGCAAAACTGCTCTAAGTACTGCTTTATATTCTTAAGTAAATCTTCATCTTTGCTTCTCATACTCACCTCTTATGTTCTATTTGAAACGGCTGTTTCATTTAGAGTGGCTACATTATACTTGCTCAAATTGCATTTGTCAAGGTTTGCTTGTCGCACTATTACGACATTTGAAAAAACCATCTAAAAATTTTTATCTTTAGATGGTTTCAACTAATTGCATATTCATTTTTATTATCTAAATTTTAAGTGTTATATTATTCTTCGATTGTCTTTATTTTTTCCGCAATGCGCTTAATAACTGTTACAACAACCGAATTGCCGCACTGCTTATACGCACTTTTAATCGGAATATTAGGAAATGTAAATGAATCGGGGAAACCTTGCAATTTCAGACATTCTTGAGGAGACAGCTTACGTATCCCATAATTATCAATAATAATAGGCACACGGTTAGGCATTGTTCCCATACTTGCAAGAAGAGTTGGACAGATATAAAAAGGTTTTGGTGAAAGGCCCTCATCAAAAAAACGATAAACCGCATCTTTTTCTGTAACTATTCTTTTTAGTTGCTCGTAGTATTTACTTTCTTTTGTGTAGTAGAGCTCATCGCTTTGACGAGTGTCACGGTCAAATATATCTGACAGAGAACAAGTCAATGGTATTGGCTCTGGAAATTCAAATTTAAAGCAGTCATCGTAATTTAAAAATGCGACAATGAAAATCCTCTGACGTCTTTGTGGTACATTGCCATATTCTTGCGCGTCAAGAACTCGATATTTAACACAGTATCCAAATGAGGCCAGCGTATTGTAAATAACTAAAAATGTTTTCCCCGAATCGTGATTAATGAGATTTTGAACATTTTCTAAAAAAATTATCCTTGGACGTTTAATGTCCACTATCCGTGCAATTTCAAAAAAAAGATTCCCTCTCGGATCATCAAACCCTCTTTGTTTACCCATAATTGAAAAAGGCTGACAAGGAAAACCTGCAATTAATATATCAAAGTCAGGAATACTCAGCGCATCCACTTTACGAATATCCTTTTCAATAAGAACATTTGGATTTAAGTTGTATCGATATGTAGTAGCCGCTTCATGGTTATATTCATTAGCCCAAATTATATCAAATCCTGCTTGCATAAAGCCAAGATCAATGCCACCCATACCAGAAAAAAGACTTGCTACTTTCATTTCATATTTTTCTTATCCAAAAATTCTATCTATGACCATGCGTAATTGAGACTTCGTTTTATCGACATCACTTTCAAACACAAAGGGCAACCTAACCAAATGAACATTAATCGGCTCCCCGCCTATATCCGTGGTGTTTATGCCGATTGGGAATTCAGTTTCCATTTCTTCGTAGCGGAACATTGGATAAAGCAAATAAATATCCTTTAAACGGCGAGTCCTTGCATAAGTAAGAACTTGATAAACATCTGAAGAACTCGCCTCACTATTTACTATCCCTCTAATATCCGGACTATTCTCAAAACGATCCATCATTTTATATTTGGTATCCAAAATGAATAGCCCTTTATCTTTATGCTCTACGAGTATATCATGTTTCATTGTAAGTGCTTTACCAAGCGAATGTCCAGCATAAACAATATCACTGAATACCGACACCTCACTTGCCTGTAACCGCACCTTTGCCTTCCCATCCAAAATGCTCTGCATATATCCCCCGATAAAACCCTCGAATAGTAATTCCGTGGGAAACAAGAAACAAAACGACTCTGTATCGTCCATGTTATATGTGGTACTTTTATTTAGCAAGAAAATCTTGCTCATACTTAAAATAATCGAATAATGCCTATGTAACTTACTCAAGCGTATAGTATCGCAATCTTGCGGTACACAGCGCACATCCGACACTTCGTTTAACTTCATAAGTATGTATCGGATAATTTTTTGGTTGGCTTTCGAAACATCATTAAATATCAGCTTGCAAGTATATTTAATAATTCTATTTAGTAGATTATCAAACTCAAATGTCGAGAATGTACATAGGAATCTGTCAGGCTGTCCATTAGGGATTTTCTTGGCAAAATAGTCCTTTATATTGATTTTTCCTTTGATTGCGTGAGTATCTTCGGTCTGCTCTTCATATCTAAAATATAGCCCATGTTCTAAGGCGGCCTTGACATACCGTATATACAAAGTTGTAAATAGGTCACGAAGGTCCGTGGTATTTTGCAACTCACTTGTAATACTTATATAGGGATATTCTATCTTGGTGCAGTATTCGAGCCACATCACAAGGTTTTTCATTAAATGTCCAAGGTCGAGTTCATCCGTCTCATTATCATCCCTTTCGGTGCGAAATATTTTGGGGAAAATATTAAGCTGATGTCCCTTAAATACTATTGTTCCAATATAATTCTGCGTCCTTATACCTTTCTGCCCTGTAAAACCAATAAACTGTTGCCGACTTGTAATTTGTCCGTCATCATAAAATACCGCCCTCTGTTCCCAATTAAGCTGTAGGAAAGTAGCCAATTCATCTAATGATGCTTGGCTTTGCCATTCAGTTGGCAATTTCCCGTTACCTATTTTTGTTTCCTCAAAATAATTAAGCGGCATGGCTTCACCTTTTTAAGCCTTTTTTATAATCTTGAGTCTTCCTATAGATGAATCTTCAATATCAAAAGGCAACCCCTCTATCGCTTTTTTAACCTGGTCTTTAACTTTTTTGGAATTATCAAAAAAGTATTCATACAACAGCGGAATAATAGAATGGTTCATAATCTCGCATAAATCATTAACTGACTTCCCAATAAAATAGGAGTGTCCAATCAACAAATCCGTACTGTCAAGCTCATCCACTAAACCTTTATTAATCCTTTGCAAAACCATTTTAAGGTCGCTATCCCCTATGATTGTATAATCGGGAACAACTTCAATAAATTCAAACCGTCTGCGCAAAGCCGTATCTATAAGCGATATCGATTTGTCCGCACTATTCATTGTCCCCACAATATAAAGATTATTTGGAACAGCAAATGATTCACCGGATGGCAAAGTAACGCTTATAGCATTCAACTCACCCCAGCGCTTATCGTCTTCTATGAGGGTAATCAATTCACCAAATACCTTTGAAATGTTAGCGCGGTTTATCTCATCGATAATAATAACATAAGGATTATCTCCATCATGCATTGCCCTATCAGCTATTCTCTTAAAAACACCATCTTGAGGAACAAACGACATTTTATCCCCAGTCATATCCGGACGGAGTCCTTGAATAAAGTCTTCATAGCCATAGCTCTGATGGAAAGTAGTAAATACGATTCTACCCGAATTTACATAAGAATTGTACTTTTCCATTTCTGCCTTGCGTTCCGTTGAATCCTTTTGATGGTTATCAACCTCCCTGCCCTCAATAATCGCAAGAGCATATTCCACAGTCGAATAAGTTTTGCCAGTCCCCGGCGCACCGTACAATATGGAATTCAAACTTAATCCACCCCGTTCTTTCGGGTTTCTATGCGGCAAAGTCAATGTCGATTCGTATGTTGCACCATCACTTTCGTCCACCATGGCTACGTTTTCTTCTTCATCCGATTCTTCGAAAACGGAATAATCCTGTTGCATATTTTCAAACGTAAATTTAAGCAGTGCCTTTTTTATGTAACTATCGGCGGCACGAATACAATGGACAGTTGTTCTCAATACCCCATCACCGTACCACTCTTTATTGGGTTCTACTTTCTCCCATTCAACTGCGAGATTTTTGCCATCGCCATAATTCTTTGTAATAATGCCTATAGCTTTAATAGCCATTACCCCTACTATGCGTCCGTGATTGTTGAACGGAAGTCCATGCTTTTTTGTGTAAGAAGCCTTGATAACAATTCTATCGCCGACCTGCATGGTTTTTACGATCTCGGTATATTTGTTATTGTAACGATTTTCCCAACGGTTTTCATTTATATAAATTTCAGAGAAATCCGTATAAACTCCTTCATCATTGGTCCCCGTTGCACCTACGTACCATGCATATTCAACCGGTTCGGAATTTTTCATTTTCAATAGCATTTGCGCATCTCGCTCCTTTAGAATCGATATAATTGTTTCCCGATCAAGCACAGCCCCACGCATATTAAGAAGCTCTTCACAACGTGACCTACTTAAATCTTTGCTAATCGGCATATAGTCAACAGCTTTCCCCTCTTCAATGGCTGGTTTACAATCTGGTGAGGTAAAATTAAGCCACGCTCTGAAATTTTTTATAGATACACGTCTCATTGCAGGCATTATTGTTCCGCTATCTATAGAGAAAAGTGTATTAAATTCTTTTTCTGAAATGTGGAAGTCTAATAAAAACGATAGACAAATTATATCCGTAAAGTCCTGTTCGGTTGCGCCATCTGGCAAATCAATGTCCCAAAATCTATACACCCACGCCGCCAACATTTTTAAGGGAATTTTATTCCCCTTTAGCTGATTATCGTTAATATAAGATAGATAATTCGGTTTAAATTTAAGTCCGTTTTTATTCTGATTGTCGCGCTGGATAATCGTACTTATCAATGAATTATCCAAGGTGTCCGATATTCGAGAACAAAGCGACTTAAAAACAGACCCACCATTATAGAAAGAATTAGGCCTATATACCCGCGTTATGGAAAATGGGAAAAGTGCTGTAAACTTCTGCCCTATTTCATGCGTTGCATCGAAAACGCCCGACAAGTCGTACAGTATTCGTAAATATCTCTCTTTATCGGAAGCATCGAAATCACCCCATTTTTTATATTCTACATACGAATAATCATTTAAACCCGCCGCCTTAAAATAGAAAAACAACCCAATTTGTTCCGGCTTCGAATATTCAGTCCTACGGAAATATTCAATTGCCTGCATGAGTGAGTTATCGTCAATATATTTTTTCATTTATTGCCTCCTTTGTCAAAGACTTGTTCCATAATCGCTTTTGCTATTGCAAATGCAAGTTTACAAGGGACTGCATTTCCTATAACTTTATACGCAGCCGTTATTTCCTTTAAGTTGCCATCATAAAAAATGTAATCATCCGGAAATGACTGTATGCGCGCCACCTCACGAATTGTGTATCTGCGGTTTTGGGTAGGATGAATAATACCACAATTTTCGGGCTGTGCAGATGCCGTTATTGTTCCGTTTATCTCCTCTAATCCAAATCTGCGGTAAAATTTAGGTGCATGATAGCGTTGCATATTATCTCTAATTTTTTTAAGTCTTTCTGGGAGTAAATCGTAGGGAATATCCTTCCATGAACCTCCTTCCGGAATGTAAGGCAACATAGACATTGCCTGTGGAGACAATGGCCAATCTACCTGATTTTTTACATCAGTAGGAATGTCAAGTACATATCGGAGTGTTTGTTCCTTTGAAATTGGCATTGGTTCCGGGAATACAAATTGAATACCAAGCTCTTTTTTAATTCCAACCATTATAAGCCGTTCTCTGCGCTGAGGCACACCATAGTCTACGGCATTCAACACTTTATAGGTAACCATATAACCCATTTCGTTGAGGTCGGAGGCTATCACTTCAACTAAATTTCGTCCATCAATATATTTTGATGACATTAACCCCTTCACGTTCTCAAATAAAAAAACTTTGGGCGATTTTGCTTTTATAATTCGAAGGCATTCCATATAAAGCATACCACGCGAATCATTAACCCCTTTCCTGTTCCCCGCGTTTGAAAATGGCTGACAAGGGAACCCGGCAGTTATAATATCACAATCAGGTATTTCATCTGCCGAAACAGTCCTAATATCTCTTCCATCAATTTCACCCAGATTTAGAGAAAATGTGGCTTGGGCATCGGCATCAAAATCATTCGCCCAGATACGATGAAACCCTGCTTGTTCAAACCCAATATCCATTCCACCACAACCTGAAAATAAGGACACTAGCAAAGGCTCTTCAATCAAAGATTTCATTGGAGCAATTCCCTCTAACGTAAATAATTCCTGAACGGAACAATCAAATAAGTTGCAAAGTTTTTCTATGGTATCATAATCAACTCTGGTGGCGCGGTCATTATAAAGGGCCGATACTGTGCTTCTGGACAGCCCTGTTTTTTCATGGACGTCCTGTATGCTATACCGCTTACTTCCCATTAAAGTTGATAGATTGCACTTCATTGTCTTCATCCTTTTCAATTTTTCTTATATTATAGCACCTTTACCATTGAAAATCAACAGGATGTCAGTCATTTTATTGTTTTTTTAAATGCAACCTAAACCATAATCAAGACCGCATTATCTGCAATACTGCTCTTTCGGTATAATAAATTTTGACACATCTTCAACTATTATTGTCTCAGTTTCACCATACCATAAATCAT
>CANQGU010000037.1 GCA_947623465.1 uncultured Clostridia bacterium | reverse complement strand
GATAATTTGATATTATCCTTTAAAAGTATGTGATAAAGGGGAGGAGAAAGGGGTGTAGAAAAAAGATATTAGTAGGCTACGATTTTGTTACTGCAAAAAATGGCGTGAAATATTGAGTTATAGTATAGAAAGGGTATAATTATTTTAGAGGAAATATAAATTTAAAGTATGTGGTGAAGTGAATAGATAAGCAATTTAAGAGTATTCCCACCTAAGTAGAGAGGCACACCTGCAAATCAATAAGCAAATGGGTGGGTGCATTTGATACTGAGACGAGGATGCCTTTATAATCAAGTATATTGTAACGTGGGAGATTGAGGGAGTGAATCACTTTTATTACTATTTGCGCCGCCATGCAAAGGCGGCAGAACGGAGATTAATATGGAATATGAAGTAGAATTAATGCTGAAAGTAGCAGATATGAACTTTTATTATGGAATACGTAGTAATTTGACATCGCTTATTAAACTTCAAGATGAAGTAGATAAACGTTTTAATGAAGATTTTTTTGATTTGTTATCTGCAACATTATTATATCATCAAATTATAGAAATTCTATTGGAATCATTAGTTAGTATAAACGAGTTTAATAGTCAATTAAATTTATTTCCCCAAAAAGTTAATCAAAATCATTTTAGGAGAAGGAGCTTTTACCAATTAATACAACAAGTTAAAAAATGTTATGAATTTGAAAGGAAGAATGAATTTATAGCACTTGTGGAAGAGTTTAATCAGAAAAGAAATCGTATAGTTCACAGAATTCTTAAAGAGGATGTAATTAAAGAAAAAAGTATAAATGAATTAAAAGATATAAAAAATATGTATCACTGTATTCAAAAAATTTATCAAGATACAGCAACTAGTTTTTTTGATTATGTTGATGCTAATTTTACTAATACAAGTATGTATTTAAAGCTGGACAAAGATTATAGTCGGAATTTAGATTTTTTAAGCAATAATAATATAAGAGATAAATATAGCCAAGAAGCAATAGAAGTTGTTAAAAATCAGATTTATGAATATCAATTTCGTGGTAATCATAAAGTCAGTTTTCGAGCAGGACTATTGAACTCTTTAAGGCCTGAGATAGAGTAATTATAGTATTAGTCATAATTAGACATAATGAAAAAGAATGACAGAGAGCAGCAGTCATGAAACCGCTGCTCTTTGTTATATATGAAAATCTTTTCTTGGGTGTTTTGTTGTTAAAATATCCCTTTGCTTCGCAGTGGTTACATGAGTATATATTTCTGTAATATTAATTGAACTGTGTCCAAGCATTTCCTGAATGTATCGTATATCCACATCTGCGTCCAAAAGGCTAGTAGCAAATGTATGGCGAAACATATGTGGTGTGATATGCAGTGAAACAGATGCGAGTGAGGTATATTTGTTTATCATTCTTCTGACGACCTGATCAGATAGAGAATGCCCGGATTGGTTGGCAAAGAAATGTCCGCAGTTTTTAATTTCATCAGAAAAATTTAGTCTATATTCTTTTAAGACATCAATAACATCATTATTCCCAATCTGTAACCGTCTTTCTTTAGAACCTTTTCCAAATATTAAAATGGTTCCGTCATCTAAATTAACATCATCTATTTGTAATGAACAAAGCTCTGATATACGTATACCAGTAGCAAATAGTAGTTCTATTGTAGCTGCATCACGCAGTGCATTTCTCTTCTGATAAAGAGTTTTCGCAGTATCTTTTTGCATATATATGACAGACAATATTGCTTCAACAATATTTAAAGGAATTGTTTTAGGTAATGTTGTTGGCTCACGAAATTTTATCAGTATTTTATTAAATGGATTGCTTTCAATGATTTCCCGGTATTCAAAGTAGTGAAACAACGCTTTTATGGAGGCTATCTTTCTCTTTACTGTTTTAGGTTTGTATTTTTTGTGAAGCTTGCTTATGTAGTTTTCAAGCATAGGCGATGTAATATCCGTAAGAGTGTTTGTAGAAATGGTTTGACGAAATTGGGACAAATCAATTCTGTATGCTTTTAGTGTCTTATAGTCCAGTCTTTTTTGTTCTTCACAGCATTTCAAATAATGTTCAATGTGTGTCTGTAAGTTGTTCATAATAAAATCTCCTTTGCATTTGTAAATTTAATAGACTTATATCGTATATCCATTTTCAAATTTTGGCTATGAATTAAAATATTGAATATTTGATGAGCAAGTATTAATATCTTCTGATAGAAAAGGTGGATATTGAGATAAAGCCATAGATTTTTTTCAATTTCTTAAGAAAAATACACTTATGCCAAGAAAAAATTTTATGTGAAAAATATTTGACGGAAAAGAAGTAAACAATGGAGTGGTTTTTGTTAAGTCGAGAAACTGTAATAAAATATGTTGATAAATCACAACAATATTCGGTAAAGGAAAAGCAGAAATTGGTCACAGATACTCATTTATGTTTTATATAAAAAACGTGTGAAAGCAGCCGTTATGAATTTAATATAAATTTAATTTAAGTGTAGAACAGAAAGACATGGTGATTAGTTCTGTAAAAATTTAACATTTCTATTAGTTATGTTATAATAAAAATGTCGAATAAAGTTATGGAGGTCGCATATGAAATTCTGCAATAAAATTAAAAAAACAAAATTATATAATCGAGTTTTAAATAAAATAAATCAATTGATAAAAAAAGAGGGCAAAGAGGACGAGAACGTTATAGAAAACGATTATATTAGTCTTGCACCAATTGATCATGTAGAAAATGCAGAAGTATATTTTCAAGCACTCATATGGGCAATAAAGCAAAAAAGAGTAAATAATATAGCGATTACAGGTCCTTATGGTTCAGGTAAAAGCAGTATAATTGAGACATTTCTAAAAAAAGAAAAGAGAAAAGTAAAAAAAGAAATAAAGAGTATCAATATTTCATTAGCTAATTTTTCAAGAAAAAAAGAAAAATTAACTATAGCTAAAAAAGAAGTAGGTATTGTTCAAGGAAAAGTCGATTCTGTTCAAGGAACAATGGGCTCTGAACAAGAAATAGTAAGTTCTATGCGAGAAGAGAAAATTGAAGAAGAAATCTTAAAACAACTATTCTATAAAGTAAAATACAAGAAATTACCACAGAGTAGATATAAAAGATTGCATAAGATTAATGGTGTTTTGTTATTTACAAAAATATTTATGGTTATCGCTGTTATTGGTTTATTGATATACCAATTATTTAAAGACTCACTTCAAGAATTTAATGAAAAGAGAAATATTTTTGTCTTTGAAAAAACTGGAATCGCATCAACAATTTGCACAATAGTATTAATTGTGGTGTTACTAATAATTATTACTTACTGGTTATGGTTAGCTCTGTCCAAAGTTAAAATAAAGGGACTGAATATAGCAGATAAGGCTTCAATAGAATTAGATAATACAAAATCCAGTTCAGCATTTAACAAGAATATGGATGAAATTGTTTACTTTTTTGAAGCTAATAAATTTAATGTGGTTTTTTTTGAAGATTTAGATAGGTTTGGGGATAATAGCATTTTTATTAAATTACGTGAATTGAATACTATATTGAATAATAATGATATGATAAAAAGAAAAATATCATTTGTTTATGTGATTAGAGATGATGTATTTTTAGGAAAAGAAAGAACAAAGTTTTTTGATTTCATATTGCCTATTGTGCCATTTATTAATTCTACAAATTCAGTAGAAGTAATGAGAAAATGGTTAGGAGAGAGAAAGTATAATATATCGGATGAATTTATTAAGAGAGTATCTGTTTATATAGATGATATGCGTATATTAAATAACGTTTTCAATGAATTGAATATCTATAAGAAGTTACTTACTGAAGGTCAGAAATTAAATTTGGAAGATGAACATATGGCAGCGCTTATTATATTTAAAAATCTGTATCCTAAAGATTTTTCGGATTTACAGGCAGAAAAAGGAATTGTAAAAGAGTCTTTTGAAAATAAGGTGAGTTTTGTTAAAAATAAAATAGAATCAATAAAAGGGGAGTATACCGATTGCAGAAATATATTAAATAGTATAGATAAAGAAGTATTAGATACGCTAACAGAATTAAAAAAGATATTTATATTTGATTTTGTTTTATATGACCGTAATTATATATCTTTAAATATAGGAGATAATAGTTATTCTTTTAAAACGTTTATGAGTGATGAATTTGATTTTGAATTATTATTAACAGATAATATAGTGATTAATTATAGGAATGAAAACGGATATACTCAAACTGAAACTATTAAAAATGTCAATGAATATACTTCAAGTAATAATAGCAAAGGAATAATAGATAAATATAATTATTTAAAGCATAATACACATAAGAGAAAGGTGGATTTACAACAACAAATTAGCGAATTACAAGAAAAAGAAAGGACAATTAGATCATTAAAACTTAAGGAATTGATAAAAGAATATAATATAAAAGATATTTTGTCAGAAAGTGTGAGAGAGAATAAACTTTTAGTATTTTTATTAAGAAATGGTTATATAGATGAATCTTATTCAAATTATATGAATATATTCCATGAACATAGTATCACAGCGGATGATATGAATTTTATATTAAGCATAAGAAATTATGAAGCTAAAGAATTTGAATACAAATTGGAAAAGTGTGAACAAATTATTGATAATTTGTTAGAATATGAGTTTGAACAGCCAGAGATTTTCAATTATGATTTGTTAGAATGTCTATTAGAAAAAATGCCTAGTTCAATAAAATGTATAAATTTTATTAAGACGCTAATTTCAAATTTAAATATTGGGTGGGATTTTATAAATGAATTTTCTAGCTATACAAAACATAGAGAGTGCTTTCTACAATTATTAGCAAAATATTGGAATAATATGTGGATCTTTATTTCCAAGCACCCTACATTGGATAAAAATAGAAAAGAAGGATTTTTATTGGAAATTTTAAGATGTATTGATAAAAATACATTACAGTTTCTCAATGTTGTAGGGGAAGATAAAAAGAAGTGTATATCAGAATATATGAAAAAAAATCATATATTTATGTTATATATGAAAGAACATGGAATAAGTGCAGAAAAGACAATAGAAATATTAGAAGTAATAAATATAAAATTTGAAAAAAAGGATTGTTTTTCTACTCATGAGGAAGTAAAGCGGTATATAATTGAAAATAATATGTACGAAATAAATCCTGAAATGATGGGATTTGTAATTGACTATATTGCATTAAATAGTGGATATTCCACAAATAACACTTATGCTGTAGATAATAAGAATCGGTGTAATTATACTGCTATTAGAAAATTAGATAATAAGTTTATTAATGATTATATAATAGAAAATTTTGAAGAATATATAGAGAATGTGGTGCTTGCGATTGAGAGTAACACGGAAGAAAAAGAGGAAGCAGTATTGGATATGCTTTCTAGACTTGTTAATAATACAGAATTATGTAATAGGATAATAGAAAAGGAAGAGGTAGTGATAAATAATTTAGAAGAATGTTGTGGTGATTTTCTGGATGATGGGGATGATGAGATAAGAGATAATATTAAAACAATATGGAATAGTATATTATTAAATCAAAGGTTAAGGTTAGCATGGACAAACATAATGATTTATTACGAACAATTTGGTATTTCAAGTCAATTGATAGATTTTTTAGATGAGAATTTTCAAGTTTTGGCAAATGAAGAACATTCGAATGAAAATGTTACGGAGAATTTTATAAAAGATTTTATTAAAAAAGATATGAAACAAGAATTATATGTATCATTTTTGAGAAAGTTTAGATTAGAAGATTTTTTAATTGATATTGAAAGTTATAAAGAAGAACAAATTAAAGGTATGTTGGATGCATTATATTTTACTTTTTCAATTGAAATATTTGAAAAAATAAAAGAGATTTATCCAAAGCTATTATCTAAAATGTTACACAATTATAGAAAAGAAGTATTAGGTAACATAGAAAGAATACATGTAGATTCTGATATTCTAGAAAGTATCATAGTAGATTCTAATTATAGTGTTAGTGATAAACAAGAGATTTTTGATAACGCTTCAGCAAATGATATAACGATAAATATAGCTAGATATCTTAAACAGGGGAGTATTAATGTATATAAAACAATTGTTGATGCATGTTGGGAACTGTTACCTAAAGAAGAACGTTATGAATTACTGAAAAATAATATTGATGCATATTCGAATGATGAGCTGTCTGTAAAATTTGGAGAAATGGGAAAACCATATGAAGAATTGGAAGATAGAACATATAGACATGATGTATGGTTTTTTAAAGACAAATATAATGTAGAATTGTTAAAATTATTGGAGAAAAGGGAATATATAACCAGTACTTATGACAAGACAGGGCATGATAAACAATTATATATTATAGCACGAGTTAAAAGGTGTAATGGATAATGCTTTGGTGTTAGTGATAAAGAATTATACGATTAACAGAAGGCTTAAAAAATTGAGAGGTCGGTTGATGAACGAATATTGGAGTTATATTAAGGAAAACTGTAGTTGCTTCTGGAGATTTTACTACGGAGGAGCATTTTATTGTTATAAAAAAATTTTTAAAGATATTCCATTGACGAACAAAGTACAAAATAATAAATATCTCTTATTTCTGTTATCAGCCAGAAAGAGAGGATTTTATATGTGTTATAACATTGTAGAAAGTGGAAAAGTATTAAAATATTGAGAAAGCAAAAGGGCTATACATAGGAAAGCTTTGCAAAAGAAATTGGAATATCTCATAGGACATATAGTGGAATAGAATCGGGAAGGCACAGTACAAGCATAAAGACATTTGTGGAGATGTCAAAGGTTTTGGAAACATCCTTAGCTTACATAGTATTAGGAAAAGAAAATAGTGTTTTTTTAGTTTCAGAAGAGGAAAAGAAATTAGCAATAAGGATGTTAAAAGTATTATTAGATAACAATTAAGCGATTTTAACGATTCATAGGTTAATTTAAGAATAAACATACAATTAAACATTATATTCCACATTTTACGATAAAACAACAAAAAAATAACGAAATGTAATAAAAAAATTTTTATTGTAAAATAAAGGTAAAAAAATAAAATAATTAGGCAAATATAAATTTATTTTATAAATTGATAAAAATTTATCAAAGTGCTAATTTAAAAGAGACAGACACATTAAAAACATCGATGTAGTAAATGTTTGCCAAAGAATATTTTATTTAACAGGATATGTATGTATCCAATCCCGATTGGTTCGAAGTGTAGACAGTGCTGAATTTTATTTATGCAGCAATTAAGCTGTAGAAAGAGTTCAAGTGACAATATAATTTACATGGGAAGCATGACATAGTCACAATAAGTGAAATAGCTGCGTTTTTACTTTAAATGATTATTTATAATAAATGAGATATAGTATAAGAGTACAGTAATACATTGTGAAGGAGCAGAAGCAATTAATATGAAGAATATTCATAAATAAAAGGATTGATAAAGCATTGAAAGTTTGATTTACCACCAGTCTGATGGAACATGCCTGAAAACTTTGATAAAGAAGGAGGGTATAAGTGAAATTATTGACAGAGGAAATAACGGAATTATCAACAGAAGAGAAAGAATTGATTGTCATAGTCAGACAATATCTCTCGAAGAACATTGGCGTAGAAGTAAGAATAGGCAAAGAGGGAAAAATGAAGATATTGACAGTAAAGAAAAAGATTATACACACTGAATAGATAGGTATTCAGGAAAGAGTGATGGGAGCTAAGATTAGTGATATTCTTGGCTCCTTTTTGTTTGGAAGTCATGAATTCATTTTGACTAACTATATTTTTGTTGGATATAAATCATCGAATAATTATGAACTTTAAAATGGAAGTATTAATGATGAAAGATGAAATTCAAATCTGTTGTATAAAATGCGGGCGTAGGTTATTTGATTATTCTTCTGGCACGCTATCTATTTCTATTAAATGTAATCGTTGTGGAAGAGTTCTTGGATTTAAAAATTGTACTGAAAAGTATTTTAGAAATCGTTCAGTGTATGGGTAGATGTATATATAAAATTGAATAGAGAGCCCACCTGATAAGGGCATACAGCAATAATTGTAGAAGCACCAGAGACGCAGGGGAAAGATATCAGTTTGTTAACTGACTTTCTCTTTGCGTCTTTTTTGTTCGTAACTGAATTTCAGATAAATAATTAGTAATTCATTATTTTTCACCTGAACTGGTATCTACCGGAAAAGGAGAAAATAATGTGTTATCAATTAAAAGCAAGTGGAGAAAGAATTAAAAAGCTAAGAGAAGAGAAAGGTTACACACAGGAAAGCTTTTCGAAAGAGATTAGTATATCTCATAGAACATATAGTGGAATAGAGTCTGGAGCACATAGTACAAGTATTGATACATTTGTGGAAATAGCACAAGTGTTGGAAATATCATTAGACTATATAATTTTAGGAAAAGAAAATAGTGAGTTGACAATTAATATTCCACAAGAAAAAAGGGAATTAGCATTGAAACGTAAGCGTCAAATAAGAACGTGGATGGAAAAAATCGCAGCACTCATGCTATCATGAAGTGTTGCGATTTTTTATCTG
>CANQGU010000036.1 GCA_947623465.1 uncultured Clostridia bacterium | reverse complement strand
GTTTAGGGAAAAATCCCTAATACCCTTTTTAGCCCTCTGGGAGTCATAATTTTTATCATTTTTTAGAATAATTTTATTAAAAAAACGGATAAAATTCATTTAAAATTCGCATACAAACTATTTAAAAATTCTTCTGAATATTGTCTTTGATTAGTATAATTTGAAATGAATTTTCTCTGTACTCTAGTATTATTTTTAATATTATTTCTTATAATATTATCTTCCATATTTTGATGGATAGCCTGTCCACTTTTTAATGAATACTGATATACATTATTTAATGGATAGGGTACATCATTTATATAAATTTTTCTTTGAATTATTTGTTTATTTTCATTTCTTATAAGATCAACTTTTATAAAATTTTTATCTCTTAAATCTGAAATCCAACTTGAAACTGTTTTAGGATGTACTCCTAATTCTTCTGCAAAATAATTATTAGTTGCAAAACAAAATCCTTCTTTACAAGCAAGCGAAGTTATCATCGCATATAATAATTTCTCATTTGCTTTTAATTCTTTATTGTATAAAATTCCTGATGGAATTACCGAATAATATCCAACCTTATCTTTCATTTTACCACTCCAATTCTAGCAGTAATTTTGCATAAAAAAACAGAATATTTCTTTAATATCGAAATACTCTGTAATATAGATGATTACTGCATTTTATTAAATTTTCTTTGTGGTTGGTATATTTTAAACACGAGAGGTGTGGATTTAAATCTACAATTTCCTGCCGGATGGAATGAGGCAAGACGAATTAAATACTCTCAAGGATTCACAATGCCCGCTCCTCGTGACTTCGTAGGTTATGGTCCTTTAACTGAACCTGAATCTTTGGCAATTTATAATTTTACCTTAGAGCATAATTTTAGATTAGTTATAGCATATCATACACAAGGCGAAGTTATTTATTGGCAATTTCAAAATTTTAATCCTCAAGATAGTTTTTTAATTGGAACTAGATTTGCAGAAGTTAGTGGTTATACTTTAGACGATACTCCATATAATTCAAGTTTTGCAGGATATAAAGATTGGTTTATTCAAAATTATAATAGACCTGGCTATACTATTGAAGTTGGTTTAGGAAATAACCCTTTACCTATTTCACAATTTGATACAATTTATTATAATAATCTTGGTATCTTGGTTTTGGGTGCTTTGTTATAAAATAAAGCACCTTATTATTTTCTTTATAATTTTTCATTTATTTTATTTATCCAACTATCATCATCACTCTCAAATTTTTCAATAAATTTTAAAATGTTGGTACTAGATAAATCTTTATCATTTGTAGACAGTTTTTTTACATTTTCTTTCATTACATCATAATTTTTTCTTTTAATTTTGCTAAATAATTTCTTTCTTTGTTCATCTGTAGCTTTGTAATTTTGTATTCCTGTTAACTTTTCAACATATTTAGCATTAACAGACTTACTTTGGCTAGTTAATTTTATTTCTGCAAAATGTGAAAGTATAATTTGCATTGTACATGGATTTCCAAATATAACAATATCATCTGCAATATCTATATCATGAAATTCATTTATTTTTTTCTTTATTTCTTTATATTTTTCAGATGGTCCTTTATCCGTATCACAAAATATCAATACCAATGAATATGAATCTGATTGGAATTTTTCTTGATATCTTGCAATAATAGTGTTTATTGACTTAGCGTTAACAGTTATAAAATCATACTTATTTGAAAAAACAGCTTTATTTTTTAATGTTTCAATATAATCTAATTCCTCATACCCTTCACAGATAATACAAATTTTTTTGCCGCTATACTTTCTCATCCATATCCCCCTCCAATAATGTAGAAATTAAATCTGGATCAGGTATAGCACCAAATACTCCCTTACTATATTTGTCTTTTATATCTGTAGTATCTCTAACACCTGATTGGTCATAACTAAATTCTTTTAATGAATATAATTCTGTTCCATTATCGTTCTTATCTGTAAACCAAATTTGCTCTTTTCTAAACATTTTTTTACAATCTAATAAACTAATATCATGTAATGTAGCAATTAACTGAGCATTTTTATTTATATCATTGTTAAACATACTTATTATCGCTCTTGTAATTTTAAAATGTAAGCTACTGTCTAATTCATCAACAATTAATGTTTTTCCTTCTTCAATAGCTGTTATCACATAACTAGCAAGTGCTACGATTTTTCTTGTTCCTAAAGAATCAAAAATAATACTAGGAACTGCTTTTCCTTTGTAAACTGAAACTAATTTTATTTGGTCTACAAAATTTTGATTTTTTAAAACCTTTTCATCAGCTTCCTTTCCATCAATTTCAAATTGTATATCTTCTTCATATCTATAATCCTCTAAATATATATCTGCATTTTTTATAAAATCAACTATTTTTTTAGTTTCATTACTTTTATTTTTTAGTATTTCTATAGTCTTTGAATTAGGTATATGATTCATATCAACAATTTCTATACTATTAGCAACACTTGTTAATATTTCTTTTATTTTTTGTAAAATTTCAAATTTTTCAATTTGTACAGTATATATAAGGATATTATTTGTAGAAGCTATATTTAAAACATTTTGTAAATTTAAATCTGATGGACATTCATAATGTTCATTTATTGTATCTTTTATAAAAATTACATTTTCACTTTCGTTTTTATGCTGATCTCTTGTTATTTCAGCCATTTTCTCATATATATATGAACGCTGACTGCAATCAAATTTGTATTCATAACAATATTCTTTACCTTCAAAAACAAAAGAAATAGACTCATAACAAATTGGACTATTTGTAAATATATTAGCATCTAACATTATTTCTTTATTTTCTAAAGTTCTTTTTATCGCCCTTACACAATTTATAAAACTTGTTTTTCCAGTATTATTAGGTCCATATATAGTAACAGACTTCAAGACATTAAGATTTTCATTTATTTTTGAAATATTTGAAGAAAACTTTTTTGTCCTCATATCTGCTCTTAAAATCATTTCTACTTGTTTATCAAAAGCAAAACAATTATTAAATTTAAAACTTGTTATCATAACAAATTCCTCCTAACATTTTTTATATTATATCATTTATTTATTTTTTATGCAAGTTTTTTGCATGAAAAATATTATATTATATAATATGCTTAAATTTTATAAAATTATACAAAATAAAAATCAGCATTTCTGCTGATATTTATTTTTGAGATTAACCATAACAAGAATAAATTTGGTTTCATTTCTTTTAAGCAATTATCATCATATTGATAATAAATATTTTCCGTTTTTCACCTTTTCTAAAATTTTCAATTTATCTAATTTTTTAATAGTTTTACTTATTGTAGTAATTGATACATTTAAATCATTAGCAATTTCTCTTTGTGTCATTTCTATTAGTCCATTTTCGTTTGAAATATTCAATAAATATATTATAATTGATATTTGCCTTTTATTAAAACTAGACAAAATTTCACAAAATATATTTTTATTAATTAATATATCTTCTTTTGAAACATTTATCTTACTCACTTTTTTTATTCTTTTCAGCATATTATAAGTTTGCTTATGAGCTATTTTATTTAAATTTCGTGATATATATTTTAATGCAAAATTACAATTATTTTTATTTAACTTTGTACAAATTACATTATATGTTTTTATCATATCTATCTTAATGCTTTCATTATGTTTAAATATTTTCATCTTTTTACTATTTTCAAAGAATATTGGTACTTGCATGCAATCAGTATTTATACAAAATATTTGGTTTTCACCTTTTTTGATATAACAACTTAAAATCAAATTCATTGCTTGATATACCGCAAAAATTTCTATTTCAGTAGAATTTTTTATTTCTATTCTGCTTTTTTTTGAATATGCCTTTAAAATTTTGTTTTCTAACATTATTATAATTGAATATGTTGCAATATTACATTTTTCATCAAAACTAGCATCTGTATATATATTATATTTTTTAATTTTTTTCATATAATATCACTCCAATAAATTTTTTCATATTATATAACAAATTTATTGGTTTGTCAAACATTTGTTTTTTATAAAAACAAGATGCTACAAAACACCTTGTTCCTATATATCCCTATTAAATTTCTCATTTTTATAATATAAATTCTCTCCCACCTCTGCCCAAAAAGGGACAAGAGCAGTTGGAACTTTTATTGTATTTCCATTTTCATAATTTAAAATACAATAATCTTCTTCCTTTTCTTTAATAGTAAACTTTGTACCTTCATCAATTTCAGATATATTGCTTTCATTTAAAAAATCCTCTTTAATTTTTTGATACTCGTTTATATCTACTAAACTATCCATAAATTTTTTAGTTAAATCTTCCTCATAAATATATTCTCCGTCTTTGTATCTTAAAACAAAATCATTTCCAATATTATCTAAAACATCTTTTGAAATATCTGTTTCTTTAGAAACTTTATTATCTTTAATATTTTGTAAATAAACTCCATCTTCATCAAGTTCAATCACTTGATATAACTCATCTTCTTGTTTTAAACTACTTTGATTTGATAACTCATTATTTTTCTTTTCTAAAGAATCTGACAATTCCTTCATAAAATTTTGAACAACTTTATCTTCTTTTACATTGTTTAATAAATTATTAAATAAATCTAAACTCAATATATTTCACTCTCCTATTTAAAATTAATTTGAACTTTCTCCTGTTTTATAGTTTATATTAATTCCCGGCTGTACATTGTAAACATACACATTAAAGCAAACTCCTTGTCCATTATCTTCTACTGAATATGCTTCCATTTCTACTCCACTTGCCACCAAATTATCATCTTTAAAAAGTGGTGTTATTCTATATAAAACATGCACATCTTGCTTACTTGTATTTATATATTCTGCAACCTCATTTTCAAAAGGTAGCATTCCTGAAACATTAAAATATCTTGTTCCTGTAATTAAATTTCGCTCATTTGCATCTTCATCTGATAATTGATACCCTATTAAATGACATCTATTATAAAGATATTCTCCATCATACTTTTTTTGCAGCCATCCTGTTGGCTTTATAGAACTTATATCTCCTCTTTTGTCTCCATCAGGTGGCATTATTTCTTTACAAATATTTGCATAAGCAATGCCACATCTTCCCTTTTCGTCTAACTTACTATAATTTTCGAAACTTTCTGTAGTATAATCTTCTTTAGTAAAATATGGAATATTGTTGTTTATTTTTACATATATTTGACCATTATATTCAGGCACCTCTATCAAGTTATTGTAATTTGCAACTTCTACATTTTGGGGTAATATTTTTTCACTAAAATAAATTATAATTAATAACAATAACATTGTAATAAAAGTTGTTAATATTTTTTTATTCTTTTTTGTTAACTTCATTTGTAATCACATTCCTTTCAAGAGTATAAATAATGAATTAATTTTTTATGAATAAAATTTTTTTAAATTCATATGTCATTTTATCATATAAAATGTAAACTAACAATATTTTTTCATAATAAAAATAAACTCTCCTTATTAAACCTTTCTGTCTAATAAGAAGATTTCTTTTTAAAATCTTTCAAACTTTATTTATCCTTTATATTCCCCACCATTAATATGCATAACTTGCCCTGTTACATATGATGAATCATCACTTGCTAGGTAAATAAATAGTGGTGCTATCTCAAATGGGTGTCCTGCTCTTCCCATTGGTGCATCTGAACCAAGTGTAGGTATTTTTTCAGCTTCCCAACAAGCTGGTTGCAACGGTGTCCAAAATACTCCAGGAGATACTGCATTTACTCTTATATTTTTGTCTGCTAAATTTGTAGCTAAAGACCTTGTAAATCCTACAATTGCACCTTTGCTCGTAACATAGTCTATTAACTCTGGCTCTCCTTTAAATGTAGTTATTGATGTTACATTTATTATAGAACTCCCCGGCTTCATACACTTTAAAGCTCTTTTTGTTAAATAAAACATTCCATATACATTTGTTTTTATTGTTAAATCAAACTGTTCGTCTGTTATATCTAGTAAACTTTTTTGTTGATATTGAACTGCACTTCCATTTACCAAAATATCAATTCTACCAAATTTATTCATTGTTTCTTCAACAATTTTATCACAAAAACATTGGTCCTTAATGTCTCCTGCAAGCAACATACAAGTTCCCCCAAGTTTTTCTATAAATTCTTTAGTCTCTTTTGCATCCTCATGTTCATTGTAATATACTATTACAACTGCTGCACCTTCTTTTACAAAACCAACTGCTACTGCTCTACCTAAACCAGAATCTCCTCCTGTTATAATTGCAACTTTATTCATAAGTTTTCCTGAACCTCTATAATATGGATTATTAAATATTGGCCTAGGTGTCATTAAATATTCCATTCCCGGCTGAGTGTCTTGATGTTGTGGTGGAAATTCTAATTTGTAATTTTTACAAATTAAACCATATCCTTGGTCATTTATACATTTTAATCCATAATCATCTTGCCCATTATGATTTGTGTTGTAATATTTATAATTCATTTTTTTCACCTCACCTATTTATATTCAAAATAATATATTTAAGTGACTATTAATATTTAAAACTTGTAACATACAAATACTAATTTTACAAAATAAAAAAGACCCTTAAAATTAACTCTACTTTTTGGGGTATAGTTCTTTTTAATGGTCTTTTTTATATTTATTTATGAAAAATTAATTTTATTTTATTAATAATTTTTCTAAAAAATGACTCTTTGTATGCTACAACTTCTTTTGTTTCATCTTCTGTTACTGTATCTGTAACTTCTTTTGCTTTGTTATTAAACATATTGTTTGGATTGTATTTTTCTTTTAATTCTTCTTGATATTTTATTTCGTTATCATTTAAAATCTTTTCTATTTCAGCTCTTTCTACATCATCACACATATAGTCTTTATATAATACTGTTAAAATTTCTTTAGTAGTAGGTAACAAATCTTGTTCATATAATGGGATTGTTTCATCTATTTTCCAATCATAATTTTCTGACTTATTATTTTCAATGTAAATAATAAACTTTTTTGGTATTCTAGCTTTTAAATTTGGTGTTATATATTTTATTATTTCATTTATTTGATATAGTGAATTTGAATATTCAATATTTTCCATATTACTCTCCTTTTTCTCCTAACTTATCTTTATCATTTTCTCTATCACGATGTAACCAGTTTGATACTTTATCTTTAAAAGATAATGAGGTTTTTTCTATAGTTTCTTTTCTTTGTTGTGATACAACTTTTTTCATAAATTCTTTATCTGCTACATAACTTCTTTCATCTATCATCTTTTTTTGACGATATAATTCTAACTCTCCAAATAAATATTCTTCAATTTCTTCTTTACTATGGTCTTTAGCATAATCAGCATAATCCTTAGATTTTACTATAGGAACCAAAGTTTTAATTTCATCACCTGTTAACTTAGATAGTTTCTGCATGCAAAGCGAATCTAAATCTTCCTTTACTTTTGAAGTATCCAAAATCTCTATATAAAATTCTGGTATTATATCTCCGTTTAAAATCGTTTTTTACATCACATATTTGTAAATTCCATATTTCAACTGGATATTTACCTTCTTCTACTACACTATCTTGCCCATATAGTCCTTCTTGTTGTATATATTGTTTATAATCTTGCTCTAATTTTTTTGATATATCAAAATAATGGTCTGCTAATTGCTTATTTTTAATGTCTTCTTCAGTTAATTGATCTAATAATACAAATGATAATCCTCTATCTTCAAACATAAAGCTGTAATCACTTGATATGGCAACATTTCCTTTTTGTATTTCATTATATAATGTTTTTATTAATTCACTACTTTGTTCATTAGTTGATATTAAATCAAAATGACCATTTGTACCATAAAATCCTGTATGCCATAATGCAATAACATTTGTAGAACCTATATTATCATTTACTTCTAACTGAATTTCGTTATTTTGATTTATATCATCGATATTAAGAAGTGTTTTTAAATATTCTAGTCTTTCTTCTTCTGGCTTTTCTATTAGACTATTGTAATGCCATTTATTGTTTGTTAACAAAACTTTTCCATCTTCAAATTCCATTATATGTACAGCTTCAGGATTTTTTATAGTTTCTGCGTTAAATGGATTATCTTTATTTTTGTCTCTATTTCTTTTAGGTTGCATTTGCTCTATACCTCTATACCCCTTTTCGTGTTCAGGAGTATATTTGTATCCCGCATTAAATCCTACTAAAATTCCATCTCTTTTTAATACTTCTTGTCCATGAATTGTCATAAGTTTATCTCCTTTATATCTATTTCTATGTAATTTATATCATAAAATTTGCTTTTTAACAATAAATATGACAATAAAAATGCTTTTGTAAAAAAAATTTAATATTTCTGTAATATTTTTTTCATAAAAAGTATTGACAAAATAATTAAGAGATAATATAATAGTCAATGTTGAAATTGTTTTACCAGTTTTAAATTTTAATATGCAGATGTGGCGGAACTGGTAGACGCACAGGACTTAAAATCCTGCGAGGGTTAAACCTCGTGCCGGTTCGATTCCGGCCATCTGCACCATAAGAACACCAAGTGTTTTGAGAAATCAGAACTTGGTGTTTTAATTTTAAAATAGTGCAAAGTTCTAAAAAAGAGATATGTGGTCAACATATCTCTGTGAACATTCGAGTTCTTCGATTTATTCTCTTGCTTAAGCTAAATATAATATACTACATTTTTTATTATATGTCAAATTTTTTAAAAATATTGATAGTGTCAATTTATTTCGGGAAATTTTATAAAAATTTTTTACCCTTCAAAATTGCTCTATAATTAAACTGTTTTA
>CANQGU010000035.1 GCA_947623465.1 uncultured Clostridia bacterium | reverse complement strand
GCATTGTCAACTAATATCAGCGAATTTTCAGTGAATATTCGCTCCTTTCGATATAACTAACTGTCCAAACCGACCAGTGTATTCACTCAAAACATCCATATTAAATTAACCCGTTAGTTTTTCTACACTATTTTATCTATTTATATCAAATTCGACAGTACATATAGTTATTGTTTAATAGAACGGTTTATATGGTGCGTAAGATAACAATCGGGCAGCTCCGCGAATGGAAGCTGCCTGATTACATTATTCTGTCGATGTGCTTACGAAAATAGTTTTTGTGACCGCATCCAAGAAGTTTGACGCCCTGATTGCGCACATCATGTCATAGGCTAGAGGTGCATGTTTATTGCCGCTTAATGTGATTTTTGTGCCAAATTCCCACCTAATACAATCACTCTTAAAGTTGCAATCAATCTTCCAATTAAAATCTTCCAATTAAGTGTTGAATCTTCTACATTATGTCCTGAAATTTGTAAAAAACAATTGGTGGATTGACAGTTACACTTTAACAGCCGTTAAACTGTGAAATATGAAATCCGAAATAAAGGAGATAACTATTTTTATCACAATACAAATCAACAAAATTAGAAATGACACAGGTAGGCAGTAGATTACGTGATAATCCTGCCTATCAATTTATATTATAGCCTATTTACCATATGAAAGAGATATTGGAACATTGTCAGCCGATACTTTCATAGTGAAAGCTTCGTTTTCAAAGGAGATATAATACTCACCAAGAAGGTTGCGTTTAATCGAATATGTGTAAGTACCCTTGAATTCCGGAATATCGTCTTTATCAGCGGGACCTGCCGTCGTTAAATAATAATAGTCCAGCGTTTCATCTGATTTAAATTTTAGAGTATAGTAATAGTAGTGAAACCAAAATCCCCCCTCTAATTGGCTGTAACTACACTCCAGTTCCATTCCAGGGAGGTTAGCTTTTACCATTTCTAATTCAGCGTTGTGTTTACTTATGATACCAAACGCGGTAATTACGCCAACTACCATAAGAACAATCAAGGAAATAACGACTGCCAATGTTTTGGCTTTTCGCGCTTTTGCTTCACTTTTCTGCTTTGTTGCGGCTTTTTGATACTCTTGGTTACGCCGCTTATCATCATTTTCTATTGTGCTCCAGTAGTTTTCAGAAGTAACTGACTTCTGCTTTTCACTTATGCTTTGACCGCACTCTGGGCAAAAAGCAGATGTAACAGCTATTTCCTTGTTACAATATGGACATTCCATCATATTTCTCCAAATCATATATTTTAAGTTTCACACATACGGCAAAACTCATCAGTCAATATATTGAAAATGTTCCTTCTTGTGCTTTACTTGAACCAATTTTGATTGTAAATTTATATAGCCCTTTTTTCCATTTGTTTATTTTTGAAAAGCCAATACCTTCCCAAAATGCATATGTATTGTGATTCAAGCTTTGCAAAAACATTTTATCGCAAAATACAGAATCATCCTCAAGACAAGTGACTTTAATATGTATTTGAACCACTTTGGCTTCACCAGGTTCATTTATAAAGCACTTGAAATAAATATACTCGAGAGTTGAAGAATTAAATGAAAGTGTATATCTGTCTCTATCAGCTTTTAATGCGCCTGATGCTTTTGACGCAAATAATTTTACATCTTTAATGGGCAAACCGTTTTTATCAATTTTACCTTCGTAAAATCTAAAATCTTGAGAATGAATCTCTGTTCCATTGATCTCAAGTCGCCATTGATATACTCTGTCACTGTACCCGTAAAAGTTTTTATTTCCCCAACCACTAGTAGTAAACCAAGTATCACCTGGCTTCAGAGTAAATTCATCTGCAAAGACTTTTGAAAATGGTTCATCTCCAGCGTAAATTTGAGAGCGAACTGACACTTTTTGAGTTGTTTTTATTGGCTCAATAAAAACCTTTGCGTGCAGGTAATCAATATCACCGGTAGTAAAATACAATCCGCTATAACCACATCCCTCAAAAATCATGCTTTTATAATGTATTTTATCGTCAACAGTGGTGTTATCAGTTGTAGAAAATGGCGTTGTTTTTTCTTCTTTGGAATATTTTTTCACCAAACTGATGTTGCTTCTGCTTTTTAAGTACTTGCCGTAATAACCTGCCTCAATTAAACGGTGAAGTTCTGCAATTGCTCCAGTGTCCTGTGGATTAGCACACAACTTCAAGTCAAAATATAGACCTTTAAGCTCGATATTACCTACCATAATATCCTTAAGCTCTGTTAAAGCCGCATCAGGATCCGCATGAGTGCCAAGTCCTAAATAACGCATAACAAGCAAATAAGGTTCGACTTCATCTAAGTGATTCAAATGGCAAAATCTAATATAAAGTGCCTCGTAATTATCGTCTGTAAGATCAGAACGCTCATACTCTTCCACGAGTTCTTCAAATAAGTATTTGTCAAATATCTCCATCCTTCTTTTCCTCCGTAGATGCAGGGACACCTGTCAATATTTGCGCTATAAAATCAGGAACTTTCTGTTCCTCTACTTGTTCATATATTCTACCGGTTTTATCTGTTTTAAGCTGTCTAATTTTTACAGTTACATATTTGCAGTTGAATTCAAGTTTGTCCATATAATCACCCTTTACCGTTCCCTTTCTCGCACATAATCATTACTCTTTTTCCTATAATCTGTGGCCGCGGCATCAAATTTTTGCTTTATGTAGAGTGCTATTTTTCTGGGATGTGCGCTACATATAGCTTCAGCATAAGCCTCCGCAACAAATTCGTATATATTTTCTGCACCATATAAACACAACAATTCTTTTTGCCTGTCAACATCACAATCAGAAAACTTGTTAAAGTATTTTATAACTTCCGAATCGCTACTAATCTTAAGGATGTGGTCTGCTTGATGAACCAATTCATGTATAACCAAGTATTGAAATGTATTGCATCCTTTTGGGGAATGGCCGTCTGCCTCTTCTTGCACTAGCTTTTCCTTTAACTTTTTTAGGCTGGTATTGTCTGTTACATTTAACAGACAACCATTAAATGACTTTGAAACAATATTATCTCCCACAGCAGCAGTAACATATCCGCCTTGAAGTATTTTCTCCTTACTTACATCGAAGTCCTTTTGTGCATCAAATGATACAGAAATTGCCAACGTGTTGTCAGGTATGCCTAACTTTGTAGCCATATAATCCTCAACTTGATATTGAATGTCTTCGTTAAAGTCAGATATTGGTTTATCCGGGTATCGCTCTCGGTATAGTCTTTGGAACTCAACTTCTAACCTCTTTCTAATTTTACCATACACATCTGATATAGTCCCAATAACAGGCATAGTACCAATTATATCTTGCAACCCGCTTTCTTTTATAGAAGAATATATTGTTTGAACTAAAGCTTTGGCCGTAGGCAGCTCCAAATCTCCCAAGTAACAATTTCGAGCAAGCTGCTCTGTCATTATAATAGATGCCAACTCGCTAATGGAGCGTGCATTTGCTATTTTTTGGCCAATAGAAGAAGGATATTCATTTTTAAGTTTTTTAGATAGTGATTCATGAGAAGCAGGACTTTTTTCTGTCGCTTCGTATTCAATCTTCTTTGCGAGTATTTTATTTTCAGTTGGATTTCTGCTCCCTATGGTTTCACCAAATTTATATATTCTGTCTGCGACTGCGCCATCTTTCTTCAAAACTCTAAAGCTGTCTATTGCCCTTGGAGCATTCTGAGTAAAGCTTTCCCAACCACGCTGGGCTACACCGCTTATAGTACGCTTTCCGGATGGCGAGAATATGTCTGGGTCCGCAAGTCCCTCGCTACTTGGAA
This sequence comes from uncultured Clostridia bacterium, assembly GCA_947623465.1. Lineage (GTDB taxonomy): Bacteria > Bacillota > Clostridia > TANB77 > CAG-508 > CAG-269. Next base: position 5,209 of record CANQGU010000035.1, on the reverse strand, counting down.
TAAGCCGTGCCCCCATATTAGACGATGTTTGAGAACTGCTATATTGTAAGGGCTGTATTGTGGACTTATCATTTTCATTATTGGAAAAAGCAGACACAGCGTAGGAATTACCGCTTTGTTCCGAATTGAAATTCAATGTTTTTTGTGGATTTATTGATTGTTGTGCTGAGCGGAACCCCGATGTTGTGGCAGGCGTCGCCCCACCTACGTGGTTTGAGGCGAAACTGCTCGGTGTTGAAGCCTGTGATGTATTGCCGCTATATTCAGTAGATGAATATCCTCCAACAAAGGCACTCAATGCGCTTGTTGACAACTCACCTTGTGAGGACATACCTCTACCACCGGTTGAGCCACCACCATCACCACCGCCAGAACCGCCACCTGTGAACCCATCTACTGAGCCATCCAGTATACTTGCCGCTTGTGACAACGATGCTAAATTTGTCTGCATGGAACTTTGTAAGGAGTTACCTACGCCCGAATATGCACCATACATACCACCTGCCACAGCAATATTATTAGATGTTTTTCTGGCTCTTTCCTGAATTTCAAACAAAGTCTGAGCCTTTTCTTCCATAACTCTCTCTAATTCGGCTTGTGATTGAGATAGTTCACCATTAGCTGTATCGAGCTGACCTTCTACTTCAGACAATTCATTCTCAGCTTGACTAATTTGTGCTTCGATTGCAGAAATACGACCATAATCTGGCTCGCCATCCTCATCGGTGTCTTCGTATGCTGCTGCGAGGGCCGCTTCAAGGTACGAGATCTGACTATCCAATGACCGCTTAGCTCCATATAGTTCAGAAATCGTACCTTGGAGGCTTTCAAGTCTAGCTTTTGTGGAAAGTTCATGGCTTTTAATACCTTCTGCTATTCCAACAAATTCTTTTGACCGTATAGCCATAATAACCTTCCTCTCGGATAATTGCTTAAATAGTAGCACCAAATACGCTTGCCATTGTAGTTGACAACTTACTCCAACTTGTTTTCTTGACTTCGTCAATTCGTTCATCAGACATTAGATTCTTCATAATGTTAGAACAAACTTTCCAGTTGCCGCTGGATGTCTCAATCATAAGTCCATAAGTAGCAGGACCGAGACGGAGCATAGCTTCAAGGTATTTGATGTAGTGATTAACAAGGCTTAACTTTAATCCAAAAGATTCAAAGCCTGCCTGGGAATATACTTTGAACCACCCATTATATTGACGAGCAACCTTGGAGAGTGCGGCAATCCTGTCTGCCTCAGAAAGATTCTTCATGGTTTCTATAGTATCTCGACGAACTTGGTGGAGATAAGCAAATCTTGCATTCATTTCCATCATCAAAACATCGTTCGTCTTTTTCCAAATGTCGGCATACTTTGTCCAAGATGACAGAATCGTTGTTGCATTTCTATCACGATAATCTACTATGTTTCTAAAGGAAACCAGCATATCATTTAAGCTCATCAACAAAATTCGCCTATTAGTTCCGCTGATTACGGAAATTTGCTGACACACCTTTACTACAAACTCTGCGAGAGCCATATAAACCTGCAGCTTGCCGCTTTCATATTGAACAGCTCGCACATGAGCTTTATCCCATTCGGCAGTATTGGGAGCAAGCGATCTAAGTGTTACAGCGATTTCAGCAGATAGCGATTCTGCAGTCTTCAGATACTTTTCGGCAACATTAAGGAAAGTAAAGTATGTGTTAGAAAAATCACTTGCAAATTCGGCAATCTCCTTTTCGGCATCATACTCCAAATTCTTCACATCAAGAGCCAACTTCAAAATTCGTTCTGTCTCAATGTCAATGCGGTTAATAATGAAGTTACCACCGTCGAACAGGGCATTATTGTATGCTGAGTGGCATTCTAAAATAGCCGGAGATCCGTCAAACATAAAGTCGACATAACGGCTTATATCGGCCATTACATTTGCGGTTTCAGTAACCACAATCTCTGTCAATTCCGGAACATCGTGTAGGGATTTGAGAATCGTAAACAACGATAAGTAATTGTTTATAGTACACATATACATATCGTTGGCGTGAACATAGTAGTTCTTGGATAACGTCATGTACGCAAAATACTGATTAGCGTAATTCCAACAAACTTTTTTTAGGTCGCGGGTAATTGATCCAGAGAACTCACCTTTCTTTTTCTCATACACCCTTTTAATATCGGCAATATGCTTTTTCGTCTCAGAAATATCATCAGCAGCAGTCAAACGAGAGAGCTTTCTTTCCAGAGTAGAGAGATTTCCCTCCAGAACAAGGACTTCTGAATAGTTCTTGTTTATTTTCTGTTTAAGTTCTTCTGCTTGCCTGCGAAGCAGATCAAACTCTACCTCCATTTTCCGCTGCATGATAAAGGCACTTCTTGATAAGAGATGATTATATCTCACGTTATCTTTCAGATGCTCAAACAACTGAATATTGGTGGGAGAGTCATATTTAGTCTGAGGAACACCTTTTTCCCATTCTGCTACTCGCATTTTGAACGGCTTCAAGAGGTTTTCATAGAAAATCAATGCTTGACCAGTGCCGAAAGTCCCTTGTTCTTCCAACTGATCAGCCGATGCGGACATTGTACTACCCAACAGGTTTCTATCATCTTGGGCGGTTATTCTATGCCCTAATTTTAGACCAGTATTTTTCAATACTTCCGGTGCCATAGCGGTTGGTAACTGGTCGGCAATTACAATACCTTCACCAAGTGCACGAACCTCTGCCAACATTTTTACCAGGTATTTTGTAGCAGAAATTTTAGGGTCAACAGAACCACCGACAGGGTCATCGGTAGTAGGACCTATCAAATTATGTGCTTCTTCGTAGAAGATAATATGCTCAATTTCTCTCTTATAATCTTTAGTTGGCTTTTCTACAAGATCACTTGTTTTTCTTATCTTTAAGACCTCGCGAATAAGCGTAGAAATAAGCAACGACATAAAGTTGGCAGGACCTTCGCCAAGAGATTCAAGCTCGATAATAACGGGTCTCTCCAGCCAATCTTCGGGTTCCATACTGGATTGACGGACGTTATATACATTACCGATTTCTCTCCTCAAAAGGCTACCAATACGGACTTCCATGACGGAGCGAATATTAGCTTTGGTTTCCCCCTCGTAGCCAGATTCCTCGACCGCAATTTTAAGAGAATCATAAAGTTCTTGCATGGTCGGGTATTCCTTTGTGCCATCGTTCCTTTCGTTGATATTCCATCCCTTTTCAAGATACACTTTTTCGATACAGCCATCTATCAAGAACGGTGAGGGAGGGATAAGCTCAAAAGCGCCAGCAAAGACCGCATTTAGATTTGCGATGTGTTCTGCCAGAGTTAATCCGACAGGAAACTGGAACGGGTTGATGTGTAAGGGAAATTTTGTGTCAGCTCCAGGTGAAAATACACACAAATCCTCCATGCCGTCAATCATAGCGAGAGCACGATACTCTTGCTTCGCAGGTTCCAAAACAAGGAAAGGAATGTGCTGTGTAGTATCACGCCACAAGGTAGTTACCAAATACAGCATCGTGTTCGTTTTGCCTGCGCCGGGTACGCCTGCGATAAAAGCATGTTTTTTAAAGAGCTTTACGGGGAATGTAACATCATATCCCATACTACTTACACCAAGCGATATTACCTCGTGCATCTCGCCGGTGTCTTTATCAATAGTTACCTCCTTATCAAAGGGAATAGGATCGGTTTCCTTTTGGCATTCTATGGCTTCGCCCGGATACAGAATCGGGAATGAAAACATCGGTCTTATTTCTTCAAGTGTGTATAACGACAAGAACGGAGCCACATAGTTACCGGCTTCTTTTTCCTTGTGGAGAATCTTTGCATCACTCTCGTACATTGAAAAACCAGTTGCAGAGTTCATTGTCTCAATTAGGTATGTACCGGATTCAACGGCTTCTGCAGCTACACTATCTGCGAGCATAACAGCAATATCTTGTGAATCTGCAAATGCTACTACGTTTGCTAAGAACTGAGGGAACTTCATTAAGTTGTTCAGATACTTATCCCATGATTTTACGATGTTTTCACTATTATCGTCTTTACCTTGCACACGGTCTGAAATACGCCTTCTTGTTTCAGCATAAGGGAGTCGTTGCCTAATAGCTTGTGTGTGTTCAACAGGGAAAATATCAATTCGCAAAACGGCACTTCTGTCATAGCCTTCCATCAATTTAAGGACATTGTACAGTCGTCCAGTCTCGCAAGGCTCCCATTCCATAATAGAATAGAGCATTACTTCACCTGCATTATCGGTCGTCAAACGGTTCTGTGCAGGCAAAAAATAGTCTTTTTTAGTTAAAAACGCCGCATGAGAGAACCGCTTTTCAAGAATGATTTTTCCAGTATCATCAATGGGCATCTTGTTGAAACTAAGTATTACATCGGCATCCGACGCAATCTCACACACAATATGTGATCTTTTACCGCTGTCAATCTGTTCCTTGGCATCCAATATTTCCTGCTGTTTCGTTTTACCTATGCTATACTTTCTTACTCTTCCAGATACATTGGTAAGTTTTAGCACAAGAATAGAAGACCCGTCTGAAAGCGGCTCCTGTTCAAGCGAAAAGCTTTTGGCAATTTCATAGCAAAAAAATTCATAGTAGTTACTGAGGACAGAAGTGGTCAAAAACTCTCTAATCCCGTCAAGTTTGCTCTTGTCCTGTGCGGTCGCATAAAAAATTATTGACAGATGATGCCCCTTTGGAATGCTTTTGTCAGGATTGTAGTAGTATAGAAGGTGGAAGTACACACCGGAAGTATAGCCCAATCTATGTAATTGACGTAGAAATACCCCATGTTTGTCCATAATATTTTCAACACTTGAACCATCAAAGACACTATATTTTGTCAATGTCAAATCTGGAAGTTTATTCACGGAAAAGCAAAGATAATACATTCCATCCATCAAAATACACCTTCCAACTCCGCTACTTCTTGATCTAATTTTGATTTCATTTCTTCGTTTTCTTGATCTGCCTCATCAGCAATTTCTTGAAATTCCTGTCCACTTTCTTGAAACTGACCAGAAAGTTCAGAGCCAACGTCGCCATAATCTCCTGTCATTTCAGTTGCGGTATCTGCATTTTCAAGTTCTTGTTCGCTGTATTCAGTAGATTCTTCGGTTTGCCCCCATACCCGAATTGACAGACAGGAAAAAGAGTCGTAAACTGGAAAGGAAAGGGGCAAAAACAAATGGAA
>CANQGU010000034.1 GCA_947623465.1 uncultured Clostridia bacterium | reverse complement strand
TATTAGAAATGCCAGAATGGGAAGATGAAAAGTTTCAAGGTTTGTTAACATCAAATATATGGAATAGTAATTCATCAAAAATAAAAGCTATATTAGAAATGCCAGAATGGGAAGATGAAAAGTTTCAAGGCTTGCTAACATCAAATATATGGCAGAGTAATCCATCAGAAGTAAAAGCTATATTAGAAATGCCAGAATGGGAAGATGAAAAGTTTCAAGGCTTGCTAACATCAAATATATGGCATAGTAATTCATCAGAAATAAAAGCTATATTAGAAATGCCAGAATGGGAAGATGAAAAATATTCACATCTGCTTAAACCAAGTATATTTAATATATCAATAAAAAATATAAGACCTACAATTGAGCTATTTAAACAATATGGAATAGACCAATATGTATCTAATAGTGCATTAAGAAGAAATGTAAAAAAACAAGCTATATTGCTAAAATATTTAAAAAACAGAGGAATATCTTTATTAGAAGAAGATAAAGATGGAAATAAAAAGCTTAATAAAATTATAAATGCAAGTAATACTGAATTAAAAAAGAAATATCATATTGACTTGGAAATAATAGAAAAAAGTGAAAGAATCGGACCAAGTTTGGATGATTAAAAATTTTGTGAAATTACAATAATGTGAAAGAACAGTAGTTAAAAAAAGAGTCAAGCTGACTTTTTTTGATGTGACTTAAAGTTAATAAATGCACATATAAATTAAAATTATATGTGCATTATTTTTATTTTAATTCAACAACAGTAACACCCATTTCACCTTCGCCGTAAGTTCCTATTCTAAATGATTTAACTCGTTTATTCTTTTTTAGGAAAGTATGAATTCCTTGACGCAATTTGCCTGTTCCTTTACCATGAACTATTCTTGCAGTTTGAAGTTTAGCTAAAAAACAATCATCTAAAAACTTATCTACTAAAGGAATAGCTTCATCAACAGTTAAACCTATTACATTAATTTCAGAAGAAACAGTTTTAGATTTATGAGCTGTAGGGTTGGATTTAATAACAGGCTTTGTTAAATCATTTTCTATACTACGGCTTTTTTCCAAATATTTTATATTGATGTTAGTTTTTATTAGTCCAATTTGGACTTGAACTTCGTCATTTTTATTTAATTGTGATAATACTTTTGCATTTTGATGCAAATTTACAGCATATACAATCATACCAGGTTTTATATCTTCAGATGAGATAGGATTTGCTGCAATATTTTCATAGTTGTCTTTAATAGATTTTTCTTTAATTGAAGTATTTAATTTATTTCTAAGATCATTTAATTTATTAACAACATCAGTTGAGTCTTCTATTTGTTTCATTTGGCGAATAAGATGTGTTGCTTCATCTTTAGCATCTTGTAATATCTCTCTTGCTTTAACTTTAGCGTTATCTATAAATTCCTTTTCTTGTTGTTTTAGCTTGCTGTCATCTCTTTCAAGATTTTTTCGAAGAAGTGTTACTTGATTCAAGTTCTTTTCTAAATCTTCTTTTTCTTTTTCAATTTGAGCCTTATCATCATAAATTTTCTTTAAAAGAGCTTCTATATCAACATCTTGTTTAGACATTGATTTAATTGCTTTATCTATAATTTCTTGCTTTATACCTAATTTTTTGCTTATTTCAAAAGCATTACTTTTTCCGGGAATTCCTAAAAGCAAACGATAGGTAGGTTTTAGATTTTCAATATCAAATTCAACACTTGCATTTTGTACATTTTCTGTAACTAAAGCATATCTTTTCAATTCTTGATAATGAGTTGTTGCAATAGTTAAAATATCTTGATTTTTAAAATATTCTAAAATACTTATTGCAAGATTTGCACCTTCTAATGGGTCTGTTCCCGAACCTAGTTCGTCTACTAAAATTAAGCTATTTGATGTAGCTTTATTTAAAATTGATGCAATATTTATCATATGACTTGAAAATGTACTTAAAGAATCTGAAATACTTTGGTCATCTCCAATATCTGCAAAAATTTCATCAAACACATAAATACTAGAATTTTCGTCAGCTGGAATATTTAAACCAGAACATGCCATAAGCTCTAAAAGTCCAAGTGTTTTTAAAGTAACTGTTTTTCCACCAGTATTTGGACCTGTAATTACAAGTAAAGAAAATTCTTTACCAAGATGTAGACTAATTGGAACTACTTTATTACTTTCTATTAAAGGATGTCTAGCATTTTTTAAATCTATAAATTTTTTCTCATTTATTTTTGGTGTAATACCTTTTATAGAAATAGAGAATTTTGCTTTAGCAAATAAAAAGTCAAGTTTTCCAATAAGGTCAACATTGCTATAAAGCTCTTTAGTATAAGGAAAAAGAAGGCTACTTAAATTTTGTAAAATCTTTTCTATTTCTATATTTTCATCAATTTTTAAATTATTAAGTTCATTATTTAATTCAAAAACTGCAAGAGGCTCAATAAAAACAGTTGAACCGCTTGATGACATATCATGTACGAATCCTTTAACTTGCGTACGATATTCTTGTTTTACAGGAATAACATATCTTTCGTTTCTAATTGTTACAACAGGTTCTTGTATATATTTTGAATATCTTGAAGAATGCAAAATAGATGTTAATTTATCTTTTATATCATTTTCTATTTTTCTTTGATTTTTTCTAATTGCTAATAAATTATTTGAAGCATTATCACTTACAGTATTTTCATCTATAATTGCCTTTTTAATTTTTGTTACTATATTATTATTTGAATAAAGTTCTGTAAAATAAGGATTAATATGCTCATAATCTTCAGTGTCTACAAAATCTGCAAAATAAAGTTTAAGTTCATTTGACATTTCTAAAATATTTTGAATAGATAGAAGTGCTTTACAAGATAAAGTAATAGAACTTTCAAGCATTTTTATATAAACACTTATATCATCAATTTCGGAAATAGGTGGAGTTGAATTTCTTTGTAGTAAACTTAAAGCTTCATTTGTTTCATTTAAAAGCTTTTGAACAATTTCCTTTTTGTTTGATGGCAAAAGATTTTGAGCAATTTCTTTACCAATATAAGTGTTACAATAAGTTGATAAATTTTGTAAAATTTCTGGATATTCTAATTTTGCTAAGTAAATTGAGTTCATAACTTATTTTAATTTTCTCCTCTCAAAAATAAAATTCATTAACTATTATTGCATAAAATAGGCGGATATGTCAATGGGGACGTCCTTTTTTGACATATCATAAATAACTATTGTATAAAAAAATTTTTTATGATATAAAGATATAGAAAGGAAAGAAGAAAATGAAATTTGTAATTCAAAGAGTAAAAAATGCAAGTGTAGAAGTAGAGGAAAAAATAGTTGGCAAAATAAATCAGGGATTTTTAGTTTTAATTGGAATAACAAATGATGACACAAAAGAGACAGCAGACGCTTTAATAAAAAAGCTAATAAATTTAAGAGTATTTGCAGATAAAGATTATAAAATGAATTTAAGTATAAAAGACATAAAAGGAGAATTATTATTAATTTCTCAATTTACACTTTATGCAGACTGTAAAAAAGGAAATAGACCATCTTTTACAAATTCTGCTAAGTTTGAAACCGCAAATGAACTATATAACTATATTGTAGATGAGTGTAAAAAAACAGATATTAAAGTTCAAACAGGAATTTTTGGAGCTGATATGAAGGTGAATTTATTAAATGATGGACCTGTAACTATTATATTAGATAGTAATGAAATATAGGAACAGAAAGTAGATAGCAATGAAATATATAAAAAAAGTTAGATGGTAATGAAATATATAAAAAAAGTAGATGGTAATAAAATATAGAACTCAAAGGGATTAGGAAAAATAAAAGAAATTTTAAAAGAAGGGAAGTTGAAAAAATGAATATAAAAATGACAAAAAACATAGAAGAAGCAAATTTAGTAACACATAGTGGAACATTTCATGCAGACGAAATATTTAGCACAATAATACTTTCAAAAATAATACCAAATATAACATTAATACGCGTGCAAGAATTAAAAGAAACAGTAAATGCAGATGTTATAGTTTATGATATAGGTGCAGGAAAATTTGATCACCATCAACATGGAGGAAATGGAGAACATAAAAATGGGGTAAAATATGCAGCATGTGGCTTAATTTGGAAAGAATTTGGAAAACAAGTTTTACAAAAATATAATATAGAAGATATAGACTATGTATGGGAATATATAGACAAAAATTTAATTCAATTTATAGATGCAAATGATAATGGAGAGCTTCCAAAATTACCTACAGATTACAGAAATGTACATTTATCTCATATAATTTCATTATTTAATCCAAAATGGGATGAAAGCATAGATAGTGATATAAAATTTTTACAAGCATTAAATTTTGCTGAAATTGTATTTGATGAATTTATGCAAGATACAATATCTAAAGTTAAAGCAAAAGACCAAATTGACCAAGCGATAGAAGATGCAGAACAAGGAATTATGATACTTAATAAATTTATGCCATGGAAAGAATTTTTAATTAATTCTAAAAACGAAAAAGCAAAAGATATAAATTTTGTGGTATTTCCATCAAAAAGAGGGGGATATAATGTATATGCGGTTCCTGTTGAAATAGGAAGTTTTGAAAATAGAAAAAGTTTACCTAAAGAATGGAGAGGACTAAGAGATGAAGCTTTGCAAAAAGCAACAGGAGTAGAAGCTGCAAGATTTTGCCACAATAGCGGTTTTATTTGTTCGGCAGATAATTTTGAAGATGCAATAAAACTTGCTAAGATGGCAAATGAAGCATAATGATGAGGACTTAAGGAAAAAACATCACTATTAATGAAAAAATAATTTTTTAATAATCAATGATATAAAAAAGGTGATAAAATGGAAGAAAGTGAATTGAATTTTTATCAAACTATTGGAGATTGGGATTTTTCACAGATAAAGTATTCAACAGAAAAAATAACCAATTGGAATTTTTATAAGATAATAGAAGAAAATACAAATGAAAAATCGATATGCTTGGATTTAGGCACAGGAGGAGGAGAGAATATACTAAAAAATTATCCTGAAGTTGGGATGATAATTGCAACTGATTTTTCTGATGAAATGATAAAGACAGCAAAAGAAAATTTAAAAAGATATCCCACAAAAAATGTAAAATTTATTAAGATGGACAATTTAAATATGAAAGTTCCTAATGATTTGTTTAATCTTGTTTCTGCAAGGCATACTGTAATAGATGCTAAACAAATCTATGATTGTTTAACAGAAAATGGAATTGTAGTAATAGAAGGAGTAGATAAAAAAGATTGTTGGGATTTAAAGAGAATTTTTAAAAGAGGACAAGCATATAATGATGAATTTTCAATATCGGAACAAGATTATAAAGGATTAGAAAAGGCTGGATTTAAACAAATTAAAAGAGTAGAAATATTAGAAAACGAATATTATGAAACAGAGGCAGATTTAATGGCCCTATTGCAAAAAACACCAATAATTAATGATTTTTCTAAAATACATAGCAATAACTCGATAGAGCTAGATTTATTTAACGAGTATGTAAAAAAATATAAAAGTGAAAAGGGAATCTTACTAAAAAGAGTATTGTATGGTATTGTTGCAAAAAAATAATTAGAAGGAGATGATATCATGCCAAAATTTGTATTAATATGTGGACCACAAGCAGTTGGAAAAATGACAGTAGGACAAGAGCTTGCCAAGATAACAGGTTTAAAATTATTACATAATCATATGACAATAGAAGTTTTAACTAAAATATTTGATTATGATAAAGAGACTTATAGAAAATTAAATTTAGATTTTAGAACACAGATTTTTGAAGAATTTTCAAAAAGCAATCAGTATGGAATTATTTTTACTACATGCTATGATTTTAATCTTGAAGAAGAAACTAAAATTATAGAAAAGTGGAGAAATATATTTAAACAAAGAGGTGGAGAATGTTATTTTATAGAGTTAGAAGCAGATTTAGAGGAACGACTAAAAAGAAATAAAACTGAAAACAGATTATTAAATAAACCATCAAAAAGAAATATAGAATGGAGTGAAAATGATATTTTAAAATCTGTTAGAAAATATAGATTAAATTCATATTCAGGCGAAATAAAATACGAAAATTATTTAAGAATTGATAATACATCTATTTCTGCTAAAGATGTTGCAAAAATGATAAAAGAGAAATTTAGTTTATAAGAAAAAGATTGAGTTGTATCAAATAAAAAACGATGTCTTCCATTACCATTAATGATTTGTGTCAAAAAAGGACGTCCCCAATGACAGAAAGGAAAAAAATGAACCAAAAATATTTAATTATAGATGAAAGAATGCGAAATATAGAAAAGCAAAAGTTAGAAAAAATGGGATATTACTTAATAGAAATAAAGAAAAACCCTAATGTATACGAAGAAATTTCATCTCATGTAGATATATTTGCATGTAAAATAGGAGACAAAATTATAGTAGAGCCAAGTATGTATGAAGATATATCCAAAAAAATTAATGTGGAAAAAGGAAATGCTTGTGTTTCATCAAAGTACCCAGAAGATATAAAATATAATGTTTGCATAATAGGCAAAAAAGCAATACATAGATTAGATTGTACTGATAGCAAAATAAAAGAAGAATTAATAAAAAATGGATATGAATTAATAAATACAAAACAAGGATATACTAATTGTTCTATTGCAGTAATAGATGATAATAGTGCAATAGTTACAGACAAAGAAATATACAAAATCTTAAAATCACACGATATAAATACATTATTTTTAGATTATGAGCCAGATATTAAACTATTAAATAAAGATAGTTACAGTAGTAAAAAAGGCTTTATAGGTGGTGCTATTGCAAGAATAGAAGACAATATAATTATATTTGGAGATTTAAGAAAAATTGATGTAGATGATAAAATAAGAAATTTTATTTTACAAAAAAATTTAAATATAATAGAGTTTGAAAATTTAGATGTTATAGATTATGGAGGAATAATATAAAAGTGTAATAATCAATTAATTAAATTTAATTGACTGTTACACTTTTTATGTTTTAAATTAAAATTATTCAGGAACAACATCACTTTCTACTTTATAAAATGCTTGTGAGTGGCTACAAACAGGGCAAACGGCTGGTGCTTCAGTTGCGATATGAATAAATCCACAAACTTTACATTTCCATACAACAACATTATCTTTTTTAAATACTTTTCCTTCTTCAAGTTCTTTAAATAATTTTCTAAAGATTTGTTCATGATTTTTTTCAATTTCACCAATTAATCTAAATTTAGTTGCAATTTCTTTAAAACCTTCTTCATCAGCTTCTATTGCAAATTGCCTATACATGTCTGTCCACTCATAATTTTCGCCTGCTGCAGCATCTGATAAATTATCAATAGTAGGTGTATTTGCACCATTTAAATATTTAAAATGAATTCTAGCATGTTGATTTTCATTGCCTTCAATTTCCTCAAAAATACTTGCAATTTCTTGATATCCTTCTTTTCTTGCTAAAGATGCATAATAAGAATATTTGCTTCTTGCTTCACATTCTCCAGAAAAAGCTTGCATTAAATTTTTTTCTGTTTTAGAGCCTTTTAATTCCATAAAAAATACCTCCATAATTTTTGTTTTAAATAGTATGAACAGATTTGGAAATTTTATACAGTATGGAGGGCAGAAAAGAAGTGAAGAAAATGGTTTAAATTGACAAAAATAACATAAATGGTATAATAGGCATATAAACTAGAAAGGACAATGAATAGTATGGATATGGAATTGCAAAAATTTAAAGAATTTAAAGAAAATTATATATTTAAACAAAAAGAAATAATAGAAAAAGATGGAATATTATATTGTGATGATATAGCCTTAGTCGATGAAGAAGGAAAAGAACTAGGAGATTGTGAAAAATGGATAAATGTTGGATATAAATTAAAAGGTCCTTATGCAAAAATATTTTCAAATTTATTTCCTTACGAATTTGATTTTAGAGGAAAACATTTACATAGTATAGAGTCATTTTTTCAGGGAATTAAATTTAAAAATATAGAAATGCAAAATATAGTTTTTAACTATTATGGTTTAGATTCTAATTATGTAAAAGCAACTTCAGATTATGATTGGAAAAAAACAGGAATTTTATATTGGCAAGGTGAACCTATAGATAGATATAGCAAAGAATATGATGATTTAGTAGATGAATTATATATTTCAGCAATTCAAAATCCTTTATATAGAAGTGCATTAAAAAACTGTACAAGAGATATTATTCATGTAATGGGAGCTGAAGAAAAATCAGAAACTGTTTTTACAAGATATGAATTTGAAAAACAATTAAATTGTTTAAAAGATTTTTTGAAAAATGAGGTATAATAGAAAGGCATGTTATAAAATGGAAAAAATTTATATATAAAATTTAAAAGGAGGAAAGAAAATGTTAGAAAATTTTAAAGTTTTATGTCATAGCAGTATTAAATATGATGGAGAAAAGGTAATTTATATAGACCCTTTTAAAATAAAAAAAGAAAGTAAAGATGCAGATATTATATTTATAACACATTCACATTATGACCATTTTTCTAAAGAAGACATTAATAAAATAAAAAAAGAAGATACAATAATTGTAATGACAAAAGATTTAGAACAAGAAGCCTTAAATTTAGGTTTTAAAAATATAATAATAGTAGAACCAAATAAAGAATATGAAATAGAAGATATAAAGGTAGAAACTATACCTGCCTATAACATAAATAAAAAATTTCATCCAAAAGAAAATAATTGGGTTGGATATATTATTCATATAAATGGAGTTTCATATTATATAGCAGGAGATACAGACATAACAGAAGAAAATAAAAGTGTAATATGTGATGTTGCTTTTGTTCCAATAGGTGGAACATTTACAATGAATTATGAAGAAGCGGCAAGTTTAGTAAATGAAATAAAACCTAAAATAGTAGTTCCTATTCACTATGGAGAGATTGTTGGAACTAAACAAGATGCTGAAAAATTTAAAGAATTGATAAATAAAAATATAGATTGTGAAATTTTAATAAAATAAAAAGGCTATATATAAGTGAAAAACATTGGTAAATATATGAGTTAAATATTCTGGGGAAAAAATAAAAAAGATTTCAAAAAAATATAGAAAAACAAAAGCACTAAGTATATA
>CANQGU010000033.1 GCA_947623465.1 uncultured Clostridia bacterium | reverse complement strand
TCGTCTATATTGAAATTATATATTAGGGGGTATTTTGTTGTCAAAGTTCATTTTTCATTTATTACAGGATGCTTTTTTATTTTTTTGGGTACAATCCTTTTATGTAAATTATTTTGATTTTAGTTAATTCCTACCCTTAATTGTAATTTTTCATATATTTCTTTCCAAGAACTTACTCTTTCTATATCACCTGCATCTATATTTGCATTCATTTTTGTAGTCATCAAATATGATTTGATACCGTTCTCTTGTAGTTCTTTACATGTATCAAAGCTATCTTCAATAAAAATCTCTATATCATTTTCTTTACATGTTTTTAATTTATTTGATGCATTAATTATTAATTTGTCATATGGAATTTTGTTTTGTTCAAGTGATCTTTTTGTTATAGCTTCTGTATCACAATTTTTTATATTTGTTAATCTTGCTGTTATAAAATATATTTCATTTCCATCATATTTTATTTTTTGTATTATATCTGCTACATTAGGCATTGGCTCGCATTCTTCTAATACATTTTTATAATATTTATCAAAAAAATCAAATTTCGTTTTATCATCCCATCCATATAATACTTTTAAATAATATCTATTTTGAATTAAACCTAAATTTCCATTTGTTCCGCTTCTTCCTAAATACTGCATGTCATATATATCTGCATATTTTATCATAGATTTTACAGTTATAAATGTTGTATCATCTAAATCTATTCCTATTCTCATAATTTACTTCTCCTTAACTTAATTCTTCATGATGATTTTTTTCTCCGTCCCCAAAATCATCAATCTAGTCTATTATCTATTTCTTCTAGAATTTCATCTCTTAATTCTTGATTTTTTATATTTTGAATTATATTATTAAATTTTGCTCTAACTAATAATTTCATTGCTTCTTTTTCATTAAAGCCTCTACTCATAATATAAAACAATTCTTTTTCTCCAACCTTTCCTGCACTTGATGCATGATTTCCTTCAACTTCTTCTTCTGAACATAAAAGCATAGGAAGTGCTAAAGATTTGGCTGTATCTGATAATAACATACAATTTTCGTTTTCGTTTCCGTGTAGCTTTTTTACAACCTTTTTTAAAGTCTATTGTTCCTTTAAAGTGTTTTTTGCTGTTGTCTTTTAATGCCCCTTGAACATCTATATCTATGTTTGATTTTTCTCCTCTTAATTCTGCAATATAGTTTAAATCAAATAGTTGATTTTCTTTTCCTAGATAAATTGTATTTATTGTATTGTTTGCATTTTTTCCTATTATATTTGAATAATAGTTTGTTATGCTTTCTTTTCCACCAAAATCAACTATGCAAAAGTTTACTTTTGAATTTTGTTCTAAAGTGTTTTCTATAGATATAAAATTGCTAGATTTAGTGTTCATAAAATTAACTATTATTACATCTATTTTAGAATTTTCTTTTGCATTTACTCTGATTGCACCATTATGATAAGCCTGCATATTCTCTTCATCTAAATATTTTAATATAACAGTTGATTTTGTATTTTTATCTGCTACAATTTCTATGTTATCTATTAATGTATCATTTTCTGTATCAAACTTAAATTCTATTTGGGTTTCAACATTTTCTTTGCTTTTTGTAGTTAGTTTTAAGTTTTGATTTGATTTCAAATTTATTTGATTTGTAAGAACTTCATTTAATCCATAAGTTAATTCTATTTTGCTTGCATTTTGCTCAATATCGACTTTCGCAGTATCTGCAGTTATTGTTAAATTATTAAATTCTGACACTTTGTCTAAAGCTTTAATATCTTCTATATTGATATTGTTTATAGCAAAATTTTTTGCTGTTCTTACAGGTGTTTCATTTAATATCATTTTAATTTCCTTTCTTTTTATGTTTCAAAAACATTTTGAGTTTATTTGCAAATTATATTTTATATATGAATTTGATTTTCATATTTTCGTTCTTTACCCAATTGCACCTTCTAGCTCTAAATTTATTAAATTATTCATCTCTACTGCATATTCAACAGGTAGTTCTTTTGCAATAGGGTGTGCAAAACCTCTTACTATCATTGCTTTTGCATCTTCTTCAGATAGTCCTCTACTCATTAAATAGAAAATTGTTTTATCACTTATTTTTCCTATTTTTGCTTCATGTGAAAATTCTACATCATCTGTTCTTATTTCATTTGTAGGTATTGTGTCAGATATAGAAATATCGTCTAACATTAATGATTCACATGATACAGAAGATTTTGAATTTTTTGCATTTTCCATAATTTTAACTTGAGATCTATAAGTACATTTGCCTCCATTTTTTGATATTGATTTTGCATTTACTAGGCTTGATGTATTTTTTGCGTTATGAACTACTTTAAATCCATTATCTAGGTTTTGTCCTTTTCCTGCAAAAGAAATTCCTGTAAATTCAGTTTTTGCTCCTTCTCCATTTAATATACTCATTGGGTATAACATTGAAATTTTAGAGCCAAATGAACCTGATACCCATTCCATTTTAGCGTTTTTACCTACTATTGCTTTTTTTGTATTTAAGTTAAGCATATTTTTTGACCAGTTTTCTATTGTTGAATATCTTAAATATGCGTTATCTTTTACATATAGTTCTACACATCCTGCATGTAAATTTACTTTGTTGTATTTTGGTGCAGAGCATCCTTCTATAAAATGCAAACTTGCACCTTCGTCTACTATTATTAAAGTATGTTCAAACTGCCCTGATTCTGGAGAGTTCAATCTAAAGTATGACTGCAAGGGTATATCTACTTTTACACCTTTTGGCACATATACAAATGAGCCCCCTGACCATACTGCACCGTGAAGTGCAACAAATTTGTGGTCATGTACTGGAACACATTTCATAAAATGTGCTTTTACTAAATCCGGATATTCTCTTACAGCTGTTTCCATATCTAAATAAATTACACCTTGCTGTAATAATTCATTTTTCATGCTATGATAAACAACTTCTGAATCATATTGAGCTCCAACTCCTGCTAGAGAAGTCTTCTCTGCTTCTGGAATACCTAATTTATCAAATGTATTTTTTATATCTTCTGGAACATCCTCCCAATTGCCTGTCATTTTTGATTTAGGTCTAACATATGTTGCAATTTCATCCATATTAAGTTCTGATAAATCCGGTCCCCATGTTGGAAGTTCAAGTTTATTATATACTTCTAATGCATTTAATCTAAACTCTCTCATCCAGTCTGGATCATTTTTTTGGTTTGAAATTTCATTTATTATTTCTTTAGTTAAACCTTTTTTTATTTTAAAATCATATTCATCTTTGTTTTTTATGTCATAAATATTTCTATTTATTTCTTCTATATTTGTTTTAGACATTTTTTATTTTCCTTTCATTTTTAAGCAACGCTTGAAAATTTTTACATTTTATGTTATAATAAATTAGTTACTATTAATATATTTTGCTGAAGGAGGGCTAAACGTATGGCAAAAAACGATAAAATTCTTTTGGAGGAACTCGTTGTTAATGGAGATTTAAAAAACGCTTTGGATGACTTGCATTCTATAGCGAAATCGCAAGAGAAAATTGCATCCTCACTCGAATCGCTGTCAGATTCTTTTAAATGGATGAAATATTTAAAAGAATGTAAAGCTGATGAGTTATCTCGCATGTTGCTACGCTAACCCTGTTTCCTCACTTCTGTTTGTGAGGAACCGCACCGTAACATTTCGCATGTTGCGGTGCACTTTTTTATATTTTTAAAATTAAGTTGTAACTATATTATTTATAATTTTTGTAACCATTATCCTCAATTTCTCTAGCTAATTCTTGTGTTCCTGTTTTTACAATCTTACCATTTACAAGAACATGAACATAATCTACTTTTAAATTGTGTAAAATTTTTGTATTATGAGTTATTATAAGTACTGCATTGTCCTTGTTTTTGAACATTTCTATTCCTTTAGAAACTGTCTTTATGCTATCAACATCAAGCCCTGAATCTGTTTCGTCTAAAATTGCAAGCTTTGGATTTAATACTAGCATTTGTAAGATTTCGTTTTTCTTTTTTTCTCCTCCTGAAAATCCTACATTTAAACTTCTTTCGCTATATTCGGGCTTTATTTGAAGTTCATCCATATGTTTTTTTATCTCGTCTTTAAATTCAAATATTTTTACAGGCTTTCCAGTTACTTTGTTTTTAGCAAATTTTAAGAAGTTTGTTACTGTAATTCCCGGTATTTCTTCAGGAAGTTGGAAAGACATAAATATTCCTTTTCTTGCGATTTCGTCTGTTTTTAAATTGCTTATATCTTCTCCTTCAAATAAAATGTTTCCACATGTTTTGGTATATAATGGATTATTTAATATTGCATTTGCTGTTGTTGTTTTTCCTGAACCATTTGGTCCCATTATTACATGGATTTCTCCTTTATTTATTTTTAAATCTATTCCTTTTAAAATTTCTTTTTCTCCTGCATTTACATGTAAATCTTTAATTTCTAATAAACTCATCTCTGTTTTCCTTTCTTCTTACACATTCTCTGCACCTTTCTTGTGCTATATCATAATTACAATTTAAGTCATTTAAATTTAAAACTTTATGTACATATTTTGCCAACTTATTTATAGTATTATCCCCCATTGTTGTTTTTATTTTTTCTGCTTCTGATTTTGCATTTTCTTCGTCTAAACCTAATACATCTTTTAAAAACACATAAACAATATCATAGGCTTCTAATATTTTTTTTGCCAAGTCTTCTCCAGACTTTGTTAGCTCTATTTTTCCATATGTTTCATAATTTAACAGACCTTTTTCTTTTAAGTTGTTTATTGCTTTTGTTACACTTGGTTTGCTACAATTCATTTGGTTTGCAATGTCTGTTACTCTTATTTCGTTTGTTTTGACTTTTAAAACATATATTGTTTTTAAATATTCTTCTAAAGCTTTCGAAATCATTTTCTTCTCCTTTTTTGTTAACCTTGGTTAACATTATAATATGAATATTGTATCATGTCAATAGTTTTTATGAAAATAGTGGAAAAATTATATTATATTTGACGTATAATAAAATATATGCTATATATTAACAACGTTGTAAAATGAAGTTTTTCACATAAGTGACAAAAAAAGACTAGGAAGGTGTCAAATTTTACCTAGTCTTTTTCGTTTGTCTAATCATCTATATGTCAACATTTATTTCATCATATCTTTTTCTAATTTTTCTCTAACTATTATTCTAATTGGAGTACCTACAAATCCGAATTCCTTACGTATTTGATTTATCAAATATCTTTCATAAGAAAAATGGAATAAATCTTTTTTGTTTACAAATATAACAAATGTTGGTGGTTTAGTTGTGGCTTGAGTTCCATAAAAAATTTTAAGTCTTTTTCCTTTATCTGTTGGTGGTTGAACAATAGCTATTGCTTCATTTATAACTTGATTTAACATTGCTGTTGTTATTCTTTTTGCATTTTGCTCTGCTACTTCGTTTATTAAGCCAAATAATTTATCTACTCTTTGACCTGTTTTTGCTGAAATAAATATTATTGGTGCATATGTTAAATAAGATAATTTGTTATAAATATCTTTTTTATATTTTTCTAATGTTCCTGTATCTTTTTCGTATTCGTCCCATTTATTTACAACAATTATTATTCCTTTTCCTGCTTCATGTGCTTCTCCTGCAATTTTTGCATCTTGATCTGTAACTCCCTCTAACGCATCTATTAACATTAAACATACATCTGCTCTCTCTATTGCAAGAACTGACCTCATTACGCTATATTTTTCAATTTTTTCTGTTACTTTGCTTTTTCTTCTAATTCCTGCTGTATCAATAAATGTATATTTTCCATTGTCATTTTCAAAATATGAATCTATTGCATCACGCGTTGTTCCTGCTATATCACTTACTATATTTCTATTTTCTCCAAGTATTTTATTTATAAGAGATGATTTCCCTACATTTGGCTTTCCTATTACTGCAACTTTTATTCTTTCCTCATCTTCGTTTCCATCTCCATCTTGTGGGAATTTTTCATATACATTATCTAAAACATCTCCAATTCCTTGGGCATTACTTGCTGAAATTGGCATAGGGTCTCCTATACCTAATTTATAGAATTCGTATATGTCTGCTTCAAATTTTTTAAAATCATCTACCTTATTGCAAACAAGTACAACCGGCTTTTTTGATTTTTTTAACATTATGGCAATTTCTTCGTCTGCTGCTGTTACACCTTGACGCACATCTGTTAAAAATATTATTACATCTGCTATATCTATTGCTATATTTGCTTGTAATCTCATTTGAGAAAGTATTATATCATTTGTATCAGGTTCTATTCCACCTGTGTCTATTAATGTAAAGTTTTTTCCTCTCCAATTGCTTTCTCCATATACTCTATCTCTTGTAACACCTGGTGTGTCTTCTACTATAGATATTCTACTTCCAACTATGTAATTAAAAAATGTTGATTTTCCAACATTTGGCTTTCCTATAATTGCTACTATTGGTTTTGACATTTATTATCCTCCTGCCTAAATTGACCAAGCAGAGATGTGTTTTTTTCGTTGTCTAATTCTCTGCTCACTTATACATACCATTATACTTAGTTTATTGATAAAAATCAAGTTTTTTCTTGACTTTTATTTTTTTAACCAATATAATGTTTTTGGATAAAAAAGGTTCAAATGAGCCTATAAAAAAGAAGGGAATGAAGTAAAAAATGGTAGAAAAAGATTTAGCACTTTTAGTACTAGATAATTGCAAAGAATTTGGACTTAAAGTAGAAGAAAACTTATTAAAAATACGTAAGGAAAAAGATAAAAAATATATCGCAAAGCTTTCAGCTTGTCGATTCTCAAATGGTGAAGCTAAAATTACGATTGATGAATCTATAAGAAACAAAGAAATTTATATTTTATGTGATGTTGGAAATTATAGTATAACATATAAAAGTCGTGGAAAAGATCACGAAATGATGCCAGATGAACATTTTCAAGATATTAAAAGAATTATTTCTGCAACATGTGGACATGCTTCTAAAATAACTGTTATAATGCCTCTTTTATATCAATCAAGGCAACATAGAAGAAAATGCAGAGAATCTTTAGATTGTGCAATTTCACTTCAAGAATTAGAAAAACTTGGAGTAAAAAACATTATTACTTTTGATGCACATGACCCAAATGTAATAAATGCAACACCTAGTTTATCTTTTGATAATTTCTATCCTTCAAATACTATTATAAAAGAAATGGCAAATAATGATTCTAAAATATTTGAAAATGCAATTGTTGTTAGTCCTGATTTTGGTGCTATGGAAAGAGCTCGTTATTATGCTGAAATTATTGGCTCTGATGTTGGTGTTTTTTATAAAAGACGTGATTTAAGTAGAATAGTAGATGGTAAAAATCCTATTGTTGCACATACTTATATGGGAAGTGATGTAAAAGGTAAAAATGCATTGATTGTTGATGATATGATTGCATCTGGTGGCTCTGTAATAGAAGTTGCTCAAAAACTTCGTGAAATGGGAGCTAATAAAATTTGTATTACTTGTACTTTTGCTTTATTTACAGAAGGTTTTGAAAAATTTATTAAAGCTAAAGAAGATGGATTGTTTGATTTCCTTTATACTACTAATCTTTCTTATATTCCACAAGAAATAAAAAAATATGATTGGTTTTATGATGTGGATATGTCCCATATGGTTGCAGAGATTATTGATAGTATGGATAAAAAAGAACCTTTGACTAAATACCTTAACAGAACTAATGAAACTTTTAATACTGTAAGAAAATCTATGAATAACTAAATAATATCAAAAAGCCCTTAGTCTTAGCTGAGTAAACTCAGTTTTGACTAGGGCTAATTTTTTATAAAATTACATATATTTCTATAATTATATAATCATTATACGTAATGCGTACTTCTCTTTCCATGCGGACAATCATATCCGCCGTAATAGTGTCCTTCGGTTTTCCCATGTTCACACGTAGTACCCCCATAATAATGTCCAGTACTGTACCCATGCTCGCAAGGGTGGTAACATGTGTCTGACGCACTTCCCCCATGCATATCTTTTCCGACAGTAAGTACACTTGTACGATACCAAATGACCATTAGAATACCAAGGAGTCATGTAATTCTTCAAACCTACACACCAATTATTTCCTCTTGTTCCTCCGCTACACCATGTTCCATTAGAATATGCACTACAAGAGTATAAAGCATACAAAGTAATATTTTTGGCAGGCATCTTAAATGGGCTGTAAGATGAACTCCTGAATAGACCACTAGTTGACCCCCTAGTTTGAGTCCAACCCGCAAACGTATAACCTGAATATGTTGGTGTTTTACTTGTGTCTATCGTTACAGTTTCTCCTTCCGCATAATAAGCTGTTGCAGGAACTTGTCCTGATCCCCCATTTTTGTCAAAAGTTATTGAATATAGTTGTTCTACAACCGTTAATTTGTTACTTATTATTTCTTTGCTATTTCCTGCTTTATCAACTACCAATACATGTAAATAGTAATCTCCCCTAATTTGCGGTGTCAATTGGATTGTTTGCGAATTACTCGAAAATGTGCCACTTGTATATAATCCCGCATTTGTTCCAATCTCTCCAGGTGTAGTGTTAAAAATCCATCTACAACTTGATGTATTTACAGTACTTCCACCATCATCAGTAAGATTTACTGTTGCATTTACCGTTGCTCCTTTCTGAACCGTGCTTTGACTAAAGCTTATTGTCCCACCAGGTAATGTTTTATCTATATTATCTATCCTAATACTATTTACCTTAGTTTGACTAGAGCTTGCATTTCTTAGTCTTCCATATACCGTTGTTCCTTTATTTTGGACCTTAACTTGCTTCGGATTCTCAGTTGTTTGTGTCCAAGTATTTCCATCAGTGCTATATTCCATAACTAAACCTGCAGTTTCCGTGTAGGTTATCGTTACAGTTACATCTTGGTTTGTCCAAGCTGTGCTACTAACATTTGATACAAGACTAGGCGTACTTATAGCTTTTGTTTTTATTGTTGTTATTTGGGAATCTACAGGTCCATTTCCAGCTGCATCGTATATCTGCGTTTTAACATCATAAGATGTATCCGATGCTAGATTATTAAACGTATACGATGCTCCTGCATTCGAAATCCACGAATTCCAGTTACTATCACCTGTCTTTTTATACGAATATTTTCTAGTACTATTGTTTAATCCACTTTCTGTATCATTTTGTGTTGATGATACCGTTATAGTAGTTGTTGTTGATGATGCTCCTGGTGCACTTGTATTTGGTGGATTGTTATCTAACCAAAATGGTCCTGTTATTGCTTTTGTCGTATTTCCTAAGCTATCCTTTGCCATTGCAGCTAAGTACCAATCTTTTCCCGTTCCAGATGAAACTGTTGCTGTTGTTCCATTTGAGTATGGTGTCGTATAACTTCCATCAGCATCTGGCGCCTTAGAACTTTGAACCCATACGTATTTTTGTGAATTTGTATCTGCACCAGCTGGTCCATCTTGAGCTACATTAATTACAGAATTCTTCGTTTTTGAAAATGCCTGACTATCTTTTGTTCCAAATGTAATTATTGGCCCTTTATTATCAACTTTAAATGGACCTCCAATATACGTCGGTGAGTTTGTATTTCCTCCTTGATCTTTTAAATTTTCTCCTTTTACATGTAAATAATACTCTCCTGTTGAATTTCTTAGGTCTACAGTTGTTGAAATACTTGCTGCTCCCGCACTAGGAGTTATTGTAGTTGCACTTGTATATTGCTGAGCAGGTGCTGCTGATGTCGTCCATGCATATCTTATTGTATAAGTTTGAGCCGCAAATCCTGAGTTTTGGTCTGATATAGTTATTGTTGCTGTTTTTGTTTTTTCTACAGTACTAGTATTACCAGTTACTGATATCGTTGGTAATGATGTATCTATGTATCCAACAGTTACTGGAAATCCTGCAGTTGATACTAGTCCTACTGCATCTTTTACCCACGCATAATATGTACCTGTTCCGTATGTTGAACCACTTGTCCAAGAAGCCTGATTTGATTGAATCCATTCACTTGCTGTCGGTGCCGCATGCGTACGAGTTATAGCATACGCTGCTATTCCAGACCCAGTACTGTCTGATGCATTTATCGTTATTGCCTTATTTGAATTTGTCCATCCTGCTGGAGTTTGAATTGCATTTGTTACTGTCGGTGGAGTAGTATCTATATGACCTACTGTTACTTGCATACTTCCTGATACGTTATTTGCTTTATCTTTTACCCATGCGTAATATGTACCTGGTCCATATGCTCCACTAGTCCATGATGTAGTTGCACTTGTATTCCATTCACCTGATGATACAGCTGGTGCACTAGTTCCTGATGTTATTGCATATGCTGCTATTCCACTTACACCTATATCTTGTGCTGTTACTGTTATTTTTTTATTTCCTGTTGTCCATACATTTGCATTTTCTACTGATACTCCCGTTACTTTTGGGTTATCTGTGTCTATATGATTTATTTGAAAGCTTATCTCTCTTGAAGCATCTGATCCTTGATTTGTACTATCTATTGTATGAGCATATATTGTACAGTTTGAACTTACAGGAAATGGTGCAGAATAATTTTGCCAATTTCCATTACTATTTATTCTATATTGGTTTGTTAATCCAGATCCTGTTGTTGGATATGTTATTGTTACTGTTACCTGTCCATTTGTAAATCCTTGATTTGCTGTTGGTGATATTGAGATTGATGGCTTTGATATATTTGCTGTTCTTGTGTCTGATACTACTGAGTCTGTAGCCGTATTTCCAACATTATCTTGTACATTTGTTTTTACTTGATATTCTGAATCTAATGTTAAGTTTTTTATTGTTGCTACTGTTTTTCCCCTATCTGCTGTCCATTCTGTCCAAGTATTTGCTGTTTTTAATTTGTAATAATATTTTATTGTTGAGTTGTTTATTTTAGAATGGTCATCTGTTTGAGCAAATGTTGCTGTTATTGAATTTGTTGTTGACACAAGTGTTGGTTTTTGTGTATTTGGTGCTGTA
>CANQGU010000032.1 GCA_947623465.1 uncultured Clostridia bacterium | reverse complement strand
CTTCCGACAGCCGGAAAAGAAAACCTCCCCGTCGCGACAAGACTCGCAGACACCGTCCTCTGCCTCCCCATGCACCATAGTCTATCAGAAGATGAGTTATATAAGATAATAAAATTAATCTCGTAAATTTAACGCTAATTGGTTAATTTGTCTCAATTCAATCTTTCATAGCAAGTTATAGATATTAGTAGAATTGAGTTGAATTTATAGAACTTCACTAATTCTTACTGTTCATGTCGGACTACTAGTAAGCAATAAACATATTGATTGCTAACTTCTCGAAATAACTTATAATTATGATTTTGACTAAGATTGCTTATCCAGGTATATCTTTATGAACAGGAAACCATCACTTGGGGATCTCAAAAATTCAAACGTAATTATAGTGAATTAGTGGTTTAAATACATTACAATTAGTAAGTATATATGCTGTCTCTTATTATAAATTGAGGATGAGATGTGTATGTTATATTCAAGTAAAATGCGGTTATTAACGAATGGAAAACGAGACAAAACTGATTTATGCACTTGGAGTAGGTCATAATACTCCTGTGTTTATTGATCTTGCGGAAGCCGCAGGATACAAAGTGGTAGGATTATACCATTACAATGATGACAGAACAGGAGATTTTGATCATGGATATAAAATTTATGGCTCGTTTAAAGATTTATTTAATAGCCGTTCACTTCATAATATGAACTTTCTTCTCACTATGGGAGATAACCATATACGGGAAGATTTGACTAGAATAATTATTCAAAAAGGAGGATTTGTACCTTCAATAATTCATCCAACTGCTGTTATATCAAGATTTTCTAAAATATCTGATGTCGGGGTTTATATCAGTGCTTTTACACACATTCAGGCTGACACTTTTGTTAATGAAGGAAGTATAATTCTTTCCGGAGTGAATGTGTCTCACACAAATACCATTGGGAAATATTGTTTTATTGCAGGAGGAGCTACGATAGGAGCTTACACAAAAGTGGAGGATTATGTTTTTATTGGACAAGGAGCCTTGACAATTTCTGGGAAAGTGGAGAGAATTGGATCAAATTCTTTTATTGGAGCGCGTTCTCTTGTCACAAAATCTATTGATAGGAATGTTAAAGTTGTTGGTATTCCAGCAAAAATCATCTAATGAAATTTCATATTCTTACAAATGGAAATTGAAAAATTTGCTCCTGTAATTATACCTACGTTATGTAGATTTTCACATTTCAAAGTATGTATCGAGTCTTTGATGAATTGTACTCATTCCGAAAAGACCGATGTGTTTATTGGATTAGATTATCCAGCTAAAGAAGAACACTGGGAAGGTTACAAAAAAATATATTCTTATTTAAAAAAATTAGAAACTAATAATAAATTTAAATCATTAACAATCATAAAACGAAATCACAATTTTGGATTCGGTAAAAATGGGAACAGTGCAAATCTTCGAAAATATGTTTTAGAAAAATATGATAGATATATTTATAGTGAAGATGATAATCAGTTTTCTCCTGCTTTTCTTGATTTTATGAATAAGTGTTTAACGAAATATGAGGATGATAAGACGGTCTTTGCTGTATGTGGATATCGGCATTTTTTCGAATTTAGGTATGGAGATAACACATTTTTTCGTCAAAATATAGATTTCAATGCTTGGGGATATGGGTCATGGAAAAATAGAATAAATGAGACTGAAGGACTAAATGCATTGTGGTTTAAAAAAAGACTCAATAGACAATCTTTTAATAAAATTAGATTATCTAATGGCAATGATAGGGCATTCCATTTTGTATCTTTTGCATATAGTTCTAATGAGTTATTATTTTCTGATATAGTTTTAAGTATATATATTTTTTTGGAAGGATTTGATGTTATAATGCCACGAATATCTATGGTAAGAAACCTCGGAATGGATAAAAGTGGAGAAAATTTTCATAATATCGATAGTAAAACCACTCAACGATATAATGATCAAGAAATATTCATGCAACCAATATTTGAACTCGTCGGAGATGGATTCGATTATTATGAAACAAATAGAAAAGTCTATAAGAAAGAGGGATTAGGTAATTTCTCTAATCTTATTTTGATTAAGAAGTTGGTATTTTTCTTTTCAAAAAAATTAATCTCGCATTTTAAGCATAATTGAATTTATGAAAAAAATAATGCTGGTATTCGGGACTCGTCCGGAAGCGATTAAAATGGCTCCTCTTGTAAAGGAGTTTGAAAAGCATCCTGAAGAGTTCAAGACTATAGTGTGTGTAACTGGTCAGCATCGCCAGATGCTTGACCAAGTTCTCGACCTGTTTGAAATCTCTCCTGACTATGACCTCAACATAATGAAGCAAGGTCAAGATCTGTATGACGTGACTGCAAGAGTGCTTACAGGAATGAGGGATGTTTTGAAAGAGGCTCAGCCGGATGTTGTGCTTGTGCACGGTGACACGACAACTTCCACAGCAGCAGCTCTCGCAGCTTTTTATCAACAGATACCTGTCGGTCACGTAGAAGCAGGTCTAAGAACACACAACATTTATTCTCCTTGGCCAGAAGAAATGAACCGTCAGATAACGGGGCGTATTGCCACTTATGATTTCGCACCGACTCCGTTAAGCCGTGAGAATCTTCTCCGCGAAGATGTCGCAGATGAAAAAATTACCGTGACAGGCAACACCGTCATAGATGCTCTTTACATGGTAGTCGAAAAGATTAAGAATGACAAACAGCTCGAATCAGAACTGAAAGGATTGCTGAGAAATTCAGGCTATGATGTCGAGCGTCTAAAAGACGGTAAAAAGCTTGTTCTTATCACTGGTCATCGCCGTGAAAATTTCGGTGACGGGTTCATTTCCATGTGTAAGGCGATAAAGGCTTTGACAGAAAAGTATACTGATGTGGACTTTGTTTATCCCATGCACATGAATCCTAATGTGCGTAAACCGATACATGAAGTGTTCGGTGAGGATCTCAGCGGACTCGGCAATATGTTCTTCATTGAACCGCTCGAATATCTGTCTTTTGTATACCTGATGGAGAAATCAAATATCGTGCTGACAGACAGCGGTGGCATTCAGGAGGAGGCTCCCGGATTAGGGAAACCAGTGTTGGTGATGCGTGACACTACGGAAAGACCTGAAGCTCTCTCTGCCGGAACAGTAAAACTTGTAGGAACAGACTATGACAAAATAGTAAACGAGGTTTCTTCTCTTCTCGATGATGAAAAACATTATGACGAAATGTCAAAGGCAGTAAACCCTTACGGTGATGGACTGGCTTGTGAGCGGATTATAAATTTTCTAAGATAATGAAAATACTTTATTTAATGCATGTCTCTTGGGGTTGGATTAAACAACGCCCTCACTTCCTTGCTGAATTATTCTCAAAAGATTATGATACGAGTATTTATTGTGTTAAACCAATTCGAAAAATAAATTCGCTAAATAGTTATCATAATAATGGAGGTTATAAATATAATGTTAATAACTTTTATACTCCATTAGGATCTAAAAAAATATTTAAAATTGGGATTTTTAGAAAATTATATAACTCGTTTATTTCATTACAAATCCCAAATATTAAAAAATATGATATAGTTTGGATTCCAAGTATAAGAATATATGACTTGGTAAAGGATCTGATATTGCCAAACCAGACAGTTGTGTATGATTGTATGGATGATGAGTTGGAATTTCCTTATATAAAAAAGAATACGCAATTGAAGGAAAGATTTGCAATATTGGAAAGACAATTAATCAATAGATGTAATAAATTGATATGCTCTTCCCAATTTTTGCTTGAGACAGTGTTACACAGGACTAAAATATCTTTTCAAGATGCTATTGTTGTTAATAATGGTATTTTGATTCCAACTAATGAGGTAATTGATGGATATCCTGATGAAATTGATTATAAAATCAATAAATTAAGGAATTTAAAAAATGTATTTATGTATGTAGGAACCATATCTGAATGGTTTGACTTTGACCTTATTCGAGTATTGCTTAATAAAAATGCAGGAGTTAATGTTGTATTAATTGGACCAACAGAAGTTAGGATTCCAACTATAGATAGATTGCATTATATTGGTTCCGTAGAAAGAAAATACATATTTGAATTCATGGGTCTGGCAACGGCATTAATTATGCCCTTTAAGGTAACAAATCTAATCCAATCTGTAAATCCAGTAAAATTATATGAATATATATTTATGCAAAAGCCTATACTCGCTCCTCTTTATGGGGAAAGTTTGCAGTTTGATAAATATGTCTATTTATATAATAATCAATTGGATTTTATTAATTTGGCTAATAAAATTACAAATGGTGATATTTCAGCGAAATCAGAAAGAATAGATAATGTAAAATTTCTGGAATCATCGACTTGGGAAAGCCGATATAATGCAATACTAGGATACTTAAATTTATAAAAGTGTTATATTTTGCTATATTGCTTTTAGCATATACGTTATTATTATATTCAGCTGTAAAAAAATTGCAGGGAGTATTAATTTCAACGATTATAATCTTATGTTGTTTTTATGATTATTTGTTCATAAAACTTTCATATAGTTTTCCTTTATTAGTTGTTAATTTTTTTAAACCATTTCAAGAAATATTACTTCTAATAACTACCGCAGTCTTTATTTCGAGAAAAGCTAATAATCAAAGTTTATTATTTTCTTTCAATTGCTTAGAACAAAAAATTATATATTGGGTTGCTATCCCTATTTTTTTAGAGATTATTATTTCATTTTGCAATGGTTCAGGGATTTCAGATATTATAACAGGATTTAGATATTTTTTCTTGCCAATAATAATTGCTTATATTCTATTTTATGACTATCCATATCCAATTAAGATTAATGTATTTAGTTTTATATTGGTAATTATAATAGGATATGCAATTTATCAAAAATATACATTCAGAGGAAACTTATCAGAATTATGGATGTATAATTTCAATACAAATGAATTTGGGGAAAATCTAATTGAGAAAGGATGGTTTAATTACCTAAAAAATGGTTTTTTAAGATGTACGTCAGTCTTTACAACGCCAATAGATTTTTCAATTATATGTTCCATATTAAGTTTAATTTTTTTCTCTGAATATATTAATAAAAGAAATATTTATTATTTAGTCCAATTTTTAATTGGACTATTCGGAATTTCTTTGTCTCAAACAAGAATAGGATATTCAATTTTAGGTATAGGTATTTTGATAACCATATATATTATTATGAGTGAAAAAATTAAAATTACTCTTTTAATAGGATTTCCAATATTGGGAATAATAATTACTTTCTTTCTGTTGTCATTTGGCATTATTAGCGATCAAAGTGCTTTAGGAAGGATTGTGCAATATGTGGAGTTTTATAAAGATTTCAAACCTATAGGGAATGGTTTTTTTTATGACACACTATTTAATTATGATTCATTTATCTTGTGTACTTTTAATGTATTTGGTTTTTTGGGTATATTATATTTTTTATTTTATTTATATTTATTGTCTTTAGCAATAAATATTTATAATAATAAACAAGCTAAATCTATTGCTGCTGACATGTATACTTTATCAATTGGGTCTGCGATGATTTATGTTTTTGGTTTTCATCATATTGCTGGATCTTATTCTTATTGGCTTTCTATAATATTATTATTTAATATGATTAATAGATATAATAATGGCTATAATAAATCAAAACAGTGTATTACTAGTTGTACTGTATAAGAAAACTATTATTGAATCTAGTACTTTAAATTCATTTATAAATCAGTGTAGTGAGTTTCATTCAAAAGTTTCATTGATAATATGGGATAATTCTCCATATTCTCAAGAAGGTTCACTTGAAATCCCACTATATATTAAATACAAATATTA
Organism: uncultured Clostridia bacterium; assembly: GCA_947623465.1. Lineage (GTDB taxonomy): Bacteria > Bacillota > Clostridia > TANB77 > CAG-508 > CAG-269. Next base: position 5,810 of record CANQGU010000032.1, on the reverse strand, counting down.
TAACAAAAATAATGAAAAACTCTCAGTAATTTATAATTATATTTCAAATTTATATCCTGATACTGTAATTCATATTTTTGATCAAGACTCTTATATTGATAATAAGTATTTTTCAAAAGTTTTTGATGCAGTTAATCATAATCCAAGTATTAATCTTTTTATCCCATATATAAAAAGAGGATATTTTTACGAAAGCCCTGCAAAAAGAGTATTGCATAAGGGAGTATTTAATAAACAGTTATCAATTGGAATAAATCAAAGTAGTAAATTACTATGTATAGCTAGTGGAATGTCGATTCGTACTAATTGCATAATCAATAATGTTCCATTTGATGAGAATCTAAATTTCTATGGTATCGATAGTAAATTTTGTATTGACTATTCTAAAATATATAAGTATTACTATCTTTTGGATTATGAATTGCATCATAATCTTTCTAAATATGAAAAGGAAGAATTTAGGATTAAATTTTGGCGACTAAATAATCAAAATAAGGCTATTTTATATATTGCAAAAAGGATATCTATAATAGCTTTTGTTTCAGGTTGCATTGGTTGTGTAAGACAATACATTAAGTTTTTATTAAATTTTATAGCTAAAAAATAAATTAATAAAAACATTAATATTATTAAATGGCTATTCTCCACTATACAATAGGCTTGCCACCAGGGAGAAATGGTGGAAGTGTACAATATGCATACGGATTGATGACAGAACAAGCAAAAGTAGAAAGTGTTTATGCATTGATTTGTGGAGACACCTTATTTCGAGGATTAACTTGTAAGATAAAAAATTGTGGAAGTAAGAATGGCATTAAATTATTTAAATTAACCAATCCCTTAACTCCCACGTTGATCTATGGGACAAGTACACCTTCTCTTCAGTATAGAGATGTAAATATTAATTATAATAATATACAAAATTTCATAAATGACAATGATATCAAAATAATGCATCTGCATACTCTGATGGGTATTCATAAAGATTTAGTGGCTTTTATAAAAAGTCTTGGTGTAACAATAGTTTATACTTCTCATGATTTCCACGGGATATGTGCCCATTATAATTTGATCGATTTTAAGGGAGATCTTTGTGAATCTGTATCTGCAGAAAGATGCGCTATATGTAATGCAAATGAACCATCTGATAGATTCCTTAGATTTGCAAATTCTTCTCTCTATCATTTCTTAAAAAAGTCAGGAGTATTTTCAGTTTTAAAGAAATCCAAACATATTTCGAGTAACGGGAGTGATAATAAGAATAGAGTTGCTTTTCCTAAGGATAAAATAAAAGAATATAGTGAACTGATTGATTATTACAAAGACTATTTCCAACTCATTGATAAATTTCATTTTAACAGTTCGCAAACAAGTGATGTATTTCGGCATTTTGTTCCTTATGTGAAAGGCAAGGTTATTCCTGTTGTGACGAGTGGAATAAAAGATAATAGACAACCTTTAAAATCTAACAAGGTTCCTAAATTTGGTTTTATAGGAAGTCTAAACGAATATAAAGGATTTTCGACATTAAAAAAAGTGATTCAAGATTTAAATAAAGAGGGTTATCATGATTTTAAACTACTTGTATATTCCGGACAAAATATAGGTATTGATCCAGATTGCCCGGCAATTGAATATAAGGGAACGTATAGATATTCTGAGATTTCGGACGTTTTATACGATCTTGACTGTATGATAGTACCTTCTAAATGGTACGAAACCTTCAGCCTTGTAACTCTTGAATCATTAGCTCATGGGAGACCTGTAATTGTATCTAATCATGTTGGAGCAAAAGATATAGTTGTAACTTATAATAAAGACTTGGTTTTTTCAACACAAACCCAACTTAAGAATTTGATTCGTAATATCCTTGATAATCAGGAATGGTTGAAAACTGAAAATACAAAAATACTTTCAACCCCATGGTCTTTTTCAATTGAAAAACACGCAAAAGACATGCTCTCTTACTATTACGAATGAATATCTTATTTCACAATAGCAATACTCTTGAACTTATGTTAGTGTGAGGGAAACCATATATGTTCTGCACATTACAATCTTTTACCTGCCGAACATTAAATGAAATGTAATAATCAAAAACTAAAAATATGGATTTGGCAATAGTTTTATATACTATCTCAGATGATAATCTGAGAGAAGAATTTTCTCAAGAATTGGAGAATCAAGGTTTTGAAAAACATCCTGACCAATCAACTTATACTTATCCAATGAATAAAGTTGGTGAAATTTTTTTACCTGAGAAATTTTCCAACTGGCTAAAAAATTGGAGCAAAGGAAAAGATTGGACAGATTCAGATTTTATTTCAATTTATTATTTAAGCTATATCAAAGAAGGTTCAAATTTTACAACTATAAGAAATAAGACGTTTACTCTACATTCATGAAAGTTGCGATAATTGGCACGGTTGGTGTGCCGGCTAATTATGGTGGATTCGAGACGCTTGTGGAGCAATTGGTGCGCCACAATCAATCGGAAGATTTACAGTATGCTGTATATTGTAGCAGTAAATCTTATTCTGATGAGCGTTGGGTCTACCATGGTGCTAAAACTGAATATGTTGGACTAAGTGCCAACGGTATTCAAAGCATTCCGTACGACATCTTCTCTTTGATCAAGGCATCAAAGAAGAGTGATGTCATTTTAGTTTTGGGCGTTTCAGGATGTGCGTTCCTTCCGGTGTTCCGTGTTTTCTCTAAGAAGAAGTTGATAATCAATATTGATGGTCTTGAACATCGTCGTGACAAATGGAATAGATGGGTGCGTAAATTCCTTAAGTATTCCGAGAAACAGGCTGTAAAGTATGGCAATATCATTGTCACGGATAATAAAGGTATCACGGATTATGTTTTGGAAGAATACGGAAAACCGTCGGAGCTGATAGCATACGGTGGTGATCATGTGCTTACAGAAGTGGATGATGCTGTTACAAAAAAAGTTCTATCCGATTATGGCTTAAATAAAGGAGAATATGCTATGGCATTATGTCGTATAGAACCGGAGAATAATGTCCATATCATTCTTGAGGCATTTGAGAAAGCTAAGAAGAATCTTGTTTTCATAGGGAATTGGAACAAGAGTGATTATGGAAAATCATTGGCTGAAAAATATAGGAATTCATCTTATATTAAAATCACACCTGCTGTCTATGATTTGAACGTGCTGAATGTAATCAGAAGCAATTGTAATATTTATATTCACGGACATAGTGCCGGAGGCACGAATCCCTCATTGGTTGAGGCAATGTTTTTTGCCAAACCGATTTTTGCATTTGATTGCGTCTACAATCGGGAATCGACTGAAAACAGGGCTGTATATTTTTCTTCAGCAGATGATCTCGTTGAGAAGCTCAATGATTCATCTATCGATTTGGCTTCAAACGCATCGGCAATGTCAGAAATTGCAGATCGCCGTTATCGTTGGGAAACGATAGCCCGCCAATACGAATCCCTCTACTAATCTAATGTCACCGAAATTTACATTAATTCGCCCTAATAATTATCAATGATCTATCTATTGGCTATTCGGCGGATTATTGGAACACTGATCTATTTTGTAGCGGAAATATTGCCAAGAACATGCGTAAAATATTGAATTGAAATTTATTTTGTGATTTGGTTAGTTTTTATTAAATTTGCAAACTGAATTAGTATACTTTCATGTCATATCCGTTTAAACATATTGATCGTGATACAGAGAAATTTAAAGTGACTTTTCTCAGTATGGTGACGCTCCAGATTTACTACGACGGCGCCAAAGGCGACTATGATATGTTTCGTAAATTTATATTTAAATATACAGGGCTACAACTTTCGAAAGAACGGTATGATATGATGGAAATGTCTTCCTTGAGACTTAAGGCGTCAAATGGAGGATTGACTATGAAGTTCACCAAAGGTTTCATTGAGTTCTCTATAAACGGTAACATATATGTAAGTTTTGAAAATCATTTCGGAAACTTTATAAGAGAACTTGAAACCTATCTGGCAGATATCAATTCCAATGCGGATTCAATTTCTATTGAGAAAATCAACTTGTGGTCTATTGATAAAAATTCATTACATCAGGCGAAAGATGCTATTTTCAGTAAAGATTTGCAGGAAATGATTCCTTTGTCTGGTCACTCTTTGATTGCCAAAGAATTTATAGATGATGACAACCTACGGAATATTAATAATTCCAAAATGCTCGTTAAATATGGCTCTTTTTGTGAGGGGGAAAATGTAAATCTGATATTAGACACTATTTGCAGTTCATGTCAATTGGTGATACCAAACAATTTATATTCGGTTGCCGCTAATTTAAACCAAAAGCTTTTTGATGCTTACAATTGGTGTGTGACGGACAGTGTGATAGATGCAATGAGAAAAGAACCATTATGATAGACTTTACGTTTGACGATATAAAAGAAACTTACACGCAAGTAAAACACAAAGTCAAGGTGATGATCGCAGGTCTTTGTGTGGGTGCATCTTTGATTATCTCTGACATTGCGATACCTCACGAATACAGATTTCAAGAGTATTCTGATTCTCGTATTGAGCAGATGGAACGTCAAAAGCCAATTGAACTGGATGTGTCGGTTTTGATTCATAGTATTGAGTCTAATAAGTGGTATGATATGATCAACGAAATTGCGGCTTTGCCAGATAATTGGGATGAGGAGGGCGCAATGGCGATAGATCCCACTACCATTGATGATTGCAAACAAATAATTTTTGCTGCTGAAGGGTTCCTTAATAATTTGTATGACATTTCTCCTACGGAGTTGGGGTCAGTGTGTATGCAATGGTATAATAAAGAGAACAATAACTTGCTCAATGTTGAGGTTGCATGTCATACCATGGCTTATTATCTTGACCGACCTGGCCACGAATTAATAAGTCTCAAATCACAACGTATCTCGTCAGACACTATTGAAGCTCTAACTCATTCTATAAAACTTGTATAACAAGAACTTGGAATGCCAAACATCTGTAACGATCCCATATCAGATAACGAGATTCTTGGACGTACTATCACCGAGACATCTTATATAAATAAGAAAGGCAAAATTAAAGATAAGTTAATGTATCCTCGGATAAGGGAAGATCAAGAACCGGCACGTAAAGGATTGTTAACTAATAAAATTTCAGTAGTCCGTATATGTCGTGCACAAGAAGCCGACGAGGTCGCTTGGCAGCCACATATATCTGTTGCAGAAGGTTTCCTGAATGGTTCAAGCAATGTGTTCAGAGGGTTCGGCTTGATAATGACGGTTGACGTGAGAAGTCAAGGGTTGAAAATTGTTCCTGATGCCCATGATAAAAATCCATATCATGCTCATATTATAATCCCTGATTACGATGTCAAATTTGACGAGTCCATTAACCAAGACACAACGTTAAAAATCCAGGATATTATGCCTGTTAAATATGTTGTAGCGCTTGACCGTCTGAGATTAGCCATGATTGAGAAAGGAATTGCTATTCTAAAACCATGTGACAGATATGATCAGTCTTACCCTAATTATCCAACTCCTTGCGATGCTTGTCGCAATTTATAAATGCTGCATACTCTAAACGTTTTCCAAGTTCGGATTAGCCCCCAAAAAATCAGAAAGCATCCTCAACTCGCGGAGCTGTCCAGTTCAAAAGCTCAGCTTTTGCCGATTACCGGGTCAACTTTTTGAAGGGTTAAGCTTCAATCTGAGTCAACCAAAATCAAGAATATATAAAAGGATCCAAAAGTAATGGGAAAAAGAAATAAAGCCAAAAGAGTCACAGGACAGCGTGCGCCCGAGAATATGCCG
>CANQGU010000031.1 GCA_947623465.1 uncultured Clostridia bacterium | reverse complement strand
TGATATTTTTTTGTGGTTAAATTAATTATATCAAAGGACTTTCTTTTTTTCTATTCCGAAACCATTTTACACTATTCAGCTTGGAAACAAGTTGACATCGAAAATACAAAATGATAAAATTATAATATATAGAATATCTTTTTGGAGGAAGTACTATGGATGATATAAATATTAAAAATGAAGCAATTTTAATTCAAGTAGTTTTATGTTATGTTTTAGCAATGTCAGAACAAAGAGAAAATGCATCAACTGAAGAGAGAAGAGAAGATATGTCTATAAAAAAATGTATAGAAATATTAAAAAAAGAATTATATGAAATAGAAAAAGAAGGAACATATTTTTATTTAGAAGGTGTTGAAGAACATCCTGTAAATCAATTATTCAAAAACTTAAAAGATATGGATAAAGAAGAATATAAAATATTATTAAAAAATGTTTTGTTAAAAATAGGTGCTTATAGTGAGGTTTGCAAAACAATTAGTCCATTAAACACACTTTCATCAATGGAAGATATTGAAGATTTAGCATATGAGATTATATATTATAATAAAAGTATAGAGCAATTAGAAGAAGAAGATAGTAAGTATGCAAAATATGAATTAGGACGTAAATATTATTCAATGTATATGGATAAAGAGGCTTTTGAGTTATTTGTTGAAGCAGATAATATGGGATATAAAAAAGCAAAAGCAAAGAAATGTGAATGTCTTTTTTGGGGTTATGGTACAGAAAAAAATCAAAAAGTAGCATTAGAGGAATTAGAAGAAGAAAAAAATACGTTAGGATTTGAAGGAATTTTAATACTAGGTCAAATGTATTATAGACTTGCAAAAGAACAAGAAAAATATAATTTTGAAGAATCAAATGAAAATTATAAAAAAGCTTATGAAGCTTTTAAAAAATGTGAAGACTGTTTTGCTGATGCTAACTATTATTTAGGAATAATGCACTTAAGAGGCGAAGAAGTAGAAAGAAGTAAAAAGGAGGCTTTGAAACAATTTGAAGATGCAATAAAGATGGGAGATACATATTCTTTTGAATTTCTAATCAAAGAGTTTGGGCATCTTTATGAATGGAACATAAAGAAAAAGTACTATGTAGATGATAGTTTGGATATGAATATGAATATTGAATTATTTGAAGATGAGCCTAAAAATATAGATGAATTAAATCAACATAAATATAAAATATCAGTAAGAAGAGCTTTGGAAATTGCAAACAAGGCTGAAACATTAAAAACAGATTTTTATAAAAAATATTGGCAAGAAAGAAAAGAATTTATTACTTATTTAGAATTTAAAGATAAAAAGATTGATTATATTGAATTAAATAATAGAGGATATTGGCAAATCCAAGTAACTTTTGGTAGAATTTCTGGTAGACGAGGTAAAGAAGGAAAAACATGGTGGGACGGTTTTATTGATGAAGAAACAAGTAAATTATTAAGATGTCTTATTGATGTTGAAACAGGAGAATATATTTATTATCCATATAATTAAAAATGTCTAATTTTTTGAAGGGAGGAAGTAATTAAATGATATCTAACTATGAAATAAGAGAACAAATATATAGAATTAAGAACGAACCAAAAGAAGAAATATATAGATCCCATGGTTGGGATGATTTGGTAATCCTAACAAATGATAAATATGGAAAACCCCCATATGTATATGAGTTTAGAATTACTAACAATGAAAATGTAACTCCGAGCGATTCAGAACAATATTATGTAAATTTAGAAGGTGAAAGGTATTATAGTAATTATATTATAACGAATGAAAAAATGACTGCATTAGAAGTAGCAGCATATTTTCGCTATGTACCGGTTGAAGTAAATAAAAAATTAAAAGAACCTAATCTTACCCAATGTATTGATATTTATCGTGAGTATAAAAAATATGGTATAGATAGACGGAATAAATGACTATATGTATAAAGGTAAACGAATGTCACTATGGAGCCATCTACATAATCCGGCAGATAAATATACTATATGGAAAGAATTAGAAGCAGATATGTTGAAATCTAACAAAGAAATTGATGATAAAGTAATTGAAGAAACAATGGGTGAATTTTTTACTTTTTTAGGTTTTGATAAAAACAGAGTAATTGAAGAAGAAAATAGAGAAATAGAAAAAGAAAAAATAAGAATAGAGGAGGAAAAAAGACAAAAAGATATTATAGATAAAGCAATGCAAAAAAAGGGACAACAAGAATGTGAAAATATATACGAAAATGGAAAAAATATAATACAAAAATATCTTAAACAATGTAATGAACAAAAACAAAAATATTATGTCGGTTTACTAGAAGATAAAGATGGAAACTCAATAAAAAAATATCAAATGGAAGATGGAAATTTTGTATATATATATGAAGACGGGGTAATAGTTAGTACAAATGAAATTGAACATCCTGAAGAAGGATTTTGGGCTTGTAAGGAAAATTGTATAGATGGAAAAATTATTTCTAAAACCAATTATCTAGAAAAAATAGGATATAGTTTAGGATATAATGGTGAAGAAATAGCTAATTTTGAAATTGGTAAAAATAATACAATAGAAGATATTCAAAAAAATTCTGCAGTATATACTATAGAAGGAAACGGTTGGGATGAAAATGATAAAAGAATATCAATAACTAATAGTGAAGAGGCGATTGATAGTAATATTATATTAAGTGGTATAAATTCAGTAGATGAAAATTCACAAAAATTAGTACAAAATTATATAGAAAAAAAGAAAATGCAAAAAGATATTGTAGATAAGATAATGCAAAAAAAAGGACAACAAGAATGTGAAAATATGTACAAAAATGGAAACGATATAATACAAAAATATCTTGAACAATGTATTGAACAAAGAAAAGTTATTTCACTAGAAGATAAATATGGAAAACCAATAGATGAATATCAAGTAGAAGATGGAAATTTTGTGTATATATATGATAACGGGGTAATAGTTAGTACAAATGAAATTGAACATCCTGAAGAAGGATTTTGGGCGTGTAGGCAAAATTGTACAGATGGAAAAATTATTTCTAAAGGCAATTATTTAGAAGAAATAGGATATAATTTAGTATATAATGGTGAAAAAATAGCTGATTTTGAAATTAGTAAAAATAGTGCAATAGAAGATATTAAAGAAAGTTCTGTAGTATATACTATGAGAGGAAAAGTATGGGATGAAAATAATGAAGATATATATATATCTAATAGTGAAGATGCTATTGATAGTAACATTATATCAAGTGGTATGAATTCATTAGATGAAATCTCACAAAAATTAATACAAAATCGTATAGAAAAAGAAAAAAGAATATCAGAACAAAAATTAAACCAAAAACAAGAATTAGAATTTGCTATTAGAAAGTCAATGGAGAATAAAGGACAACAAATAAGTGAGAAAATATATGTAGATGCAAAATCAAAAATAGCAAAATGTCTAAGTTTATGTAGTGAAGAAAATTGTATAAGAAGCAAACAAATTGAAGGGTCAGACAATTTTGAAAAGTTAAGTCAATATAAATTAGATAATGGAATGTTTGTATATATTAAAGAAACAATGTCTGACAAATGTGTAACTATTAGTGAAATTGAATTAGAAGATCCTAATAATTTTAAGAATATAGCCTTGAAAAAAGAAAATGGAAGTATTATTCAAGAAAATAGTAGTGGAGGAATAGAATGTTTTAATTTCTATGATGGAATGTTAACAAATAACTTACGTATTAATACTAATAATAAATTAGAAGATATTAATAAAAATGGATGCTATTCTCTTGAAGGTGAAGTATCTACTGATGTTGATTGGTGGGATATAAGAAATTGTGATGATGCAATAAAAGCAGGAATTATTTCTGATAAAATTGATTCATTTGATAAAATTACAAAACAATGGAACCAAAATCATGAAAACTATTTAAAAGAAAAACAAAAAAGATACGAAAGTAATAATAATGAAGAAATAAAAACAGAAGAAGAAAAAAATAGCGAACAAAGTAAAATTATAGATTTTGAAAAATATGCTAAACAAAAAAAAGAAAGAAACTCAACTGAAGAAGCAGTTCAAGATATTGAGACAAATAATAAAGATGATGAAAAGTATTATGAAAGAGACCTATCACAAACTCAAGAATATGTAAATAGTGGATTTACTATTTCACAAAAATTAGCAATGTTTTTATCAAATAAAGAGTTTTTAATGAAGATACCATTTATTAAAAAATATGTCAACAGAACAATAAAAGCTTTAATAAGTCCGGAATCTGTACCAAAAGAAAGCTTGATAGGTAAATCAAGAAAAGAGTTTGAGGATTGGCTTTCAAAAAATGGTAAATTAAAAAATTTGGATAATAGAACAGAACAAAAAATAATTGATGAGTTTTTAAAAGAAGAAAAATCTCCTGAAAATAGTACAGAAAGATAAAAGTATTTTAAATTTAATACAAAAGGTCAGGCACTTTTTATTTTCTTAAGGCATATAATGCTTTATAGAAAATGGAGGTGCTTTATGTTTTCTAGCGTTTTTATTACAGGACTTATCCAATTCATAAAATCAGCTGTTATAGTTGTTCGGATACATTACAGGAAGCAACTTGTTTCCTGAACCATTGACTCCAGAAGAAGAAAAAGAAGCTCTAGAAAAATTAGCTGAAGGTGATGAAGAAGCACGAAATTTATTAATAGAAAAAAACTTAAGACTAGTTGTTCATGTATGTAAAAAATATGCTAATTCAAATATAGACCAAGATGATTTACTTTCAATAGGTACGATAGGGCTAATTAAGGGAATAAATAGTTTTAATATAAATAAAGGTTCAAAACTATCTACTTATGTTTCAAGATGTATAGATAATGAAGTGTTAATGTATTTAAGATGGGCAAAAAAATTAAATTCAGAAGTATATTTAAATGAACCAATAGGAAAAGATAAAGATGATAATGTAATAACTTTAGAGGAAGTTTTGGAAAATGACAATAAAAGTATAGAAGATGAGATTGATACAAAAATGAAATTAAGAAAGATGTACGATAAAATAAAAGAAGTACTGAAAGACAGAGAAAGAACAATAATAGAATTAAGATTTGGATTAAAAGGGGAAAAACCTAAAACGCAAAAAGAAATAGCTAAAATGATGGGAATTTCACGATCTTATGTATCAAGAATCGAAACTAAAGCTATAGATAAATTATCTAAAGAATTTAAAGAAGAATAAAAAAGAAGCGGTCAAAGAGGACGAAAGCTGTCAAAAAAGGACGTCCCCAATGACCGCTTTCGTCCCCATTGACCGCTTTTCGTTCCAAAATTAATTGTTATCTATTTAATAAATAAATAGATAGATTAAGATAAGTTGCAAAAAAAGTCCAAACAATATATGGAATTTGTAATATACCAGAAATTTGATTTTTTCTAAAAAATTTAACAGTCATAATTATAACAAGTATAGCAAGAATTATTATCCATATAAATGCAAAAAGTCTTGCTTCAAACACAAAGAAAATTATTGGCCATAGTAAATTAAAAATTAGTTGTAAGTAATAAATAGAGTTAATATCATAATCTACTAAATTATTGCTATCTAATATTCCATAAGATAATCCCATAAGTACATAAAGAATCGTCCAAATAATAGGAAAAAGTATACTTGGAGGAGCAAATGGTGGTTTTATTAAAGAATTGTAATCAATAAATCCTGAAATAATAAAACCTACAATGCTTCCAAGTATAACTGGAATAAGTATAGATTTTGCATAAATTTTAAATTTTGACATAATATACACCTCCTATTTATTAAATATATGCTAAGGATTTTATAAATAATAAAAAAACATTGAAATAATATAAAATTTACTATATAATATAAAAGGAAAATACTAAAATAAATTAAGATTTTACATTAAGTTGTAAAATGTGAAAGGGATGAGTACATAAATGAAAAACAATATAAAATATATATTAATTATCTTATTTTTTATAATAATTGCAATAGCAATTTGTTTAGTAGTATATTTTAATTTAAATAAAAAAGAATATGTTGCAAATGAAGTTCAGCAAAATGTTGCTGTAGAAGAAACAACAGATGAAAATGTATTAGTTGTTCCAGTAGAAGGCACAGGAGAAAAAGAGCCAGAGCCTGAGCCTGAAAAAGATGCAGCTGCTTGGACAAATGAAATATATAACTTAAATATGGAAATAGGTACATTAACAATACCTAAAACAAATCTAACAACTCCAATTTTTTGTAAACAATCTAAAATGGAAGAAATGCCATGCTTTTTATATACAACAGGAGGATTGAATAGAAAAGGAGTTACTCTAATTACAGGTCATAATAAAAGAAATGGAAAATTATTTTCAAATAATAAAAAGCTAGAAGAAGGAGACGAATTTACTTTTAAAGACTATGAAGGAAAAGAATTAAAATACACTATATACTCTAAATATATCACAAAAGATACAGATACATCATTTTTAAGTATAGAAACGGACAAGCCAGTTATGGTATTATCATGTTGTACAGATGCAAATAATGATGACAGAATAATAGTTATGGGTAGAGCAGAATAAAAAAGGTTTAATCATAACTAAAAAATAGCATAAATATTTGTAAAAATGTTCTGATATAGAAAGGAGCAAAAAATGGAAAAAAAGAAAGTATTATTTATTTCTAGCACAGGTGGACATTTAAATGAACTTTTAGAATTAAGCGAATTATTTGAAAAATATGATTATTATATTGTAACAGAAAAAGACAAAACAAACGAATACTTACAAGACAAATATGAAAATAGAGTTGAATATTTGCCATATGGAACAAGAAGTCACATCATAAAATATATTTTTATATACATTTATTTAATTATAAAAACAATATATTTATATTTTAAAATTCGTCCAAAAGTAATTATAACTACAGGAACTCATACAGCAGGACCAATGTGTTATTTAGGTAAAATTTTCGGAAGTAAAATAATATACATAGAAACATTTGCAAATGTGAACAAAAAAACAGCTACCCGGAAGACTAGTTTATCCAATTGCAGATTTATTTATAGTTCAATGGGAAGAAATGCTTAAATTATACCCAAAAGCTGTTTATGGAGGACAAATATTTTAAAAATTAGATAAAAATATAAAAAAATTCTTAAACTTATTTATTAAATACAAATATTTTAAAGCCTTATATATAGAGAGGATTGATATTTATGATATTAGTATTATTAGGAACACAACACAATGAATTTAAAAGACTACTAGAAAAAATAGAAGAAGCAATAGATAATGGATTTATAAAAGAGAGGGTTGTTGTACAAGCAGGGTACACAAAATACAAAACAGACAAAATGAAAGTATTTGATATGATTTCAAAAGAAGTATTAAACAATTTAGTAGATGAAGCAAATATTGTTATTACTCACGGGGGAATTGGATCTATCATAATGGCTTTAAAAAAACATAAAAAAGTAATTGCTGTGCCTAGGTTACATGAATTTAATGAGCATGTAAATGACCATCAAAGACAAATAGTAAATATTTTTAATGAAAAAAATTATTTAATTGGGCTTCAAAATGTAGAAGACTTACCAGAAGCTTTAAAACAAATAGAAACATTTGAACCTGAAGAATACAAAGGAAATCATAAAAAAATAATGAAAATTATTGAGGATTTTATAGATAATATTTAAAATGGATGTGAATTTATGGATAATGGAAATTTAATAAAACCAGAATTAGAAAATAGTCAAGAAGAAATATTAGAAAAAACACTTAGACCTCAAACATTAAAAGAATATATTGGTCAAACAAAAGTTAAAGAAAGTATGAAAATATATATAGAAGCGGCCAAAAAAAGAAAAGAAGCACTTGACCATTGTCTTTTTTATGGACCTCCGGGACTTGGAAAAACAACTATTTCTGGAATAATAGCAAATGAAATGGGGTCAAAAATAAAAATAACATCAGGACCTGCAATAGAAAAACCGGGAGATTTGGCAGGACTTCTTACAAATTTAGAAGAATATGATGTACTTTTTATTGATGAAATCCACAGATTAAGCAAAACTGTGGAAGAAATATTATATCCTGCACTAGAAGATTTTGTATTAGATATAACAATAGGTAAAGGACCTGAAGCAAGGTCAATAAGACTAGATTTACCAAAATTTACATTAATAGGTGCAACCACAAAAGCAGGAGCATTAACTACGCCTTTAAGAGATAGATTTGGAATAGTTCAAAAATTAGATTTATACTCAATTCAAGACTTAACAACAATAATTAAACGTTCAAGTAAAATTTTACAAGTAGAAATAGATGATAAATCATGTGAAGAAATAGCAAGAAGGTCAAGAGGAACACCAAGAATTGCAAATAGACTTTTAAAAAGAGTAAGAGATTTTGCAACAGTTTTAGCAGATGGAAAAATAGATTTAAAAATAACAAAGCATTCTTTAAATCAATTAGAAATAGATGAATTAGGTTTAGATGAAACAGACAGAAAAATGTTAAATATGATGATTGTTCAATATAATGGAAGACCTGTTGGAATAGAGGCTTTGGCTTCATCACTTGGAGAAGAAGTAGATACAATAGAAGATGTATATGAACCATATTTATTGCAAATAGGGTTTATTGCTAGAACTCCAAGAGGAAGGATGGTTTTACCTCCAGCATATGAGCACTTGGGGTATGATTTAGATTAGGAGATGAAAAAATGAAATTATTAATGCATACATGCTGTGCACCATGTAGTGTATATTGCATAGACGAACTAAGAAGAAGAGATATAGAACCTACTGTATATTGGTTTAACCCAAACATACACCCATATACAGAATATAAAGCAAGAAGGGACTGCTTAAAACAATATGCAGAAAGCATAAATGTAAATGCAATATTTGAAGAAAATTATGGGTTAAGAGAATTTTGTAAAAATACAGTAAACAGTTTAGATACAAGATGTAAAGATTATTGTTATCCTGTTCGTTTAGAGCAAACAGCAAAATATGCAAAAGAAAATGGTTTTGATACAATTACAACAACTCTTTTAGTTAGCCCATACCAACAACATGATTTAATTCATGAATTAGGAGAAAAAATTGCTAAAAATTATGGTTTAGAATTTTTATACATAGATTTTAGAGCAGGCTTTAGAGAAGGTCAAGCAAAAGCTAGAGAACTAGGATTATATATGCAAAAGTATTGTGGATGTGTGTTTTCCGAGGAGGATAGATATCAAAAGCAAATTGAAAAAGGACAAAAAGTAAAATAATAAGGAGCGATTGTATTGGAAGAAAAAGAACTGAAAAATATAATTTTATTAGGTGAAAATGTAAATACTGAATTTAAGATTGCAACTAATCTATTACCTAAAAATTTATTTGAAACTGTCTGTGCATTTTTGAACACAACAGGAGGCTATATTATCTTAGGTGTAAATGACGATAAAGAAATTGTAGGAATAAATGAAGAAAATATTGAAAAATTAAAAAGAGATTTTACAACTATGTGTAATAATGAGCAAATATTAAATCCAACAATAATAGCACAATTAAATGAAATAAAAATAGATAATAAAGTTTTATTATATGTTCATATACAAGAGTCTAATACTATTCATAAACATAAAAATAAAGTATTTATAAGAAATTATGAAGGAGATTTTGATATTTCAAATAATATACCTCTTATTGTTAGTGTTCATAATAGAAAAAATAAAATATTTGATGAAGACAAGATTTATCCATATACTTCGATTGAAGATGATTTAAGGCATGATTTAATTGAAAGAGCAAGAAAATATGCTATTCTAATGTTAATAAACGACATATATGGATGGATATGACAGATTTAGAGTTATTAAAAAGCGCAGGATTGTATAAAAAAGATAATCAGACAGGAAAGGAAGGAGTAACACTTGCTGGAATTATGCTATTTGGAAAAGATGAAGTTATAGCAAGTGTCAATCCATATTGTAGAACGGATGCATTATATAGAGTAGATGATATAGATAGATATGATGATAGAGATTTTGTCGAAACAAATTTACTTGATATGTATGATAGATTGTTAGATTTTATAAGTAAATATACTATGGATAGGTTTGCATTAGACGAAAATGCAAGAAGAGTTAGTCCAAGAAATATTTTTGCAAGAGAAATTGTATTAAATATGATTATGCATAGAGATATAACAGATGGACATACAAGTAGAATAATGATTTATAAAGATAAATTAATTTGTGAAAATCCAAATTCGTTTAGAACTATGGGGATTCTTACTGTTAAAAATTATACGCCATTTGCTAAAAATCCAACACTTGCTAAATTTTTTAGAGAAATTGGATATGCTGATGAGCTGGGAAGCGGTTTTGTAAAAATTACAAAAAATTCATATTTATATTCTGGAAAGCCACCTGTTTTTGAAGATAAAGAAATGTTTAGAGTAACGATTCCTCTCTTAAGAAGTGAAACATTAGATGAAAAAGATTTAATAAATTTGGCAAATTTTGGAATAAATGATACTTTAAATGATACTTTAAATGATACTTTAAAATTATTAAAAAATAATCCAAAATTAAAACAAAAAGAAATAGCAGAACAACTAAAAATATCTGAAATAACAGTAAAAAGAAATATAAAAGAACTAAAAGACCGTGGATATATAGAAAGAATTGGAGCAAGAAAAAATGGATATTGGAAAGTGAACTTATAATTAATGTGGGCTTAAGTGTATTATTCAGAGGAGGATAGATATCAAAAGCAAATAAATAAAGATAAGAAAATCTAAAATAAAGGAAAAAGCAAATGTTATTAAAAAATAAATTAGGAATAAATAATGAAATAGAACTTGCAAAAGAAGAGGAAAGAATAACAAAAATAAAAGCAATAGAACTATTTGAAACAGGAAAATTAAATAACTTTGAAGTTGGAACATTTAAGGGATTAGCTGAAATTCATAAATATTTATTTCAGGATATATATGAATTTGCAGGTAAGACTAGAACAGAAAATATTTCAAAAAACCATTTTAGATTTGTATCAAGTATATATTTAGAAGATGCCTTAATGAAAATAGATAAAATGCCACAATCAAATTTTGATGAAATTGTAGAAAAATATGTTGAAATGAATATTGCTCATCCTTTTAGAGAAGGAAATGGTAGAAGTACAAGAATTTGGCTAGATATGATTTTAAAAAAAGAAATTGGTAAAGTAGTAGACTGGAGTAAAATAGATAAAGAAGATTATTTATTAGCTATGGAAAGAAGTCCAATTAAAAATACAGAAATCAAAACTTTATTACAAAATGCATTAACTGATAAAATAAATGATAGAGATGTTTATATGAAAGGCATTGATGCAAGTTATAGATATGAAGGATATAATTTATATAAAACAGAAGATTTAAAAAATGATTAAGGAAAAAATTTAAAATTAATTTTAAAGGTGGTAGATGTGAAAGATTTAGGAGAGATAGATACTATTGGAAATGCATGGATTACAATATTAAAGGAAATATTAAATAATGGCAAGAAACGATTTTATAATGGGGATAAAAACAAACCTATACAAGAAATAGTTGGAATAACATTAAAAATTACTAATATTATAATGCCAGACCCAATAATTGAAAAATATATGATAAAAGAAGAGTATGATTGGATGGAAAATAATTTCACTAAATTAGGGAAAGTTAAAGAATTACATAATGGAAATTCTTATGCAAGTAGATTATATAATTATATGAATGAAAAAAATCAAATTAATTGGGTTATAGAAAGACTAAAAAATAGGAAATATACTTGTTCTGCTACTATAACAACATTTGAACCTTTAACAGATGAAGGTTATATTCCATGTGTTAGCATGCTAGACTTTTAAATAGAAAATGAGAAATTAAATATGTATATATATTGTAGAAGTTTAGACTTTGGGTGTAAAGCATATGTGAATTTAGTTATGTTATATAATATTTTAAAGCAAATATCAGATGAAATAAATGTTAAAATTGGAGATATGAATTTAATAGTTAAATCAGCACATGTATATGATAAAGATAAAGAAAAAGTCAATAGGATATTAGATGATATAAAATATATCGGCACACAAATTTTATAAAAAAATTAATTTAAAGGAAGGTAAAAATGAATAAATTATTATTAGTTATTGATGTGCAATTAGACTTTATAAATGAAAATACAAAACCAATATTAAACAAAATTATTGAATTAATTGATTCTAAGACATATAACAAAATTGCATTTACTAGATTTATTAATGATAAAAATAGTATATTGTACAAAAAGTTGAATTATAAAGGCTGTATGACAAATGAAGGTCAAAAAATAGTATTAGATACAAAAGATTATAAAATATTCAACAAGAAAATATATAGTGCAGTTAATGAAGAATTTGAAAAATGGATAAAAGATAATAATATTGATGAAATATATTTATGTGGATTTGACACTGATGCTTGTATTCAAAAAACAGCACTTGATTTATTTGAAAAAGGTTATAATGTTTTTGTAATTAAAGATTATTGTATGAGTTATTCTGGAAAAGAATTACATGATGTCATTATAAATAATTTAAAGCGATTGATTGGCAGAAATAGTATTATTTAATAATAGGAGGATTAACATGAAAAAAAAGAAAAATGAAATATCAATTCGTTCTAGTGCAGCAGAATATTTAACTTATGTAGCAGCAGTAGGAGATAATCCAGAAAGTATAGAAGTTAGATATGAAGATGAAAATATTTGGCTTACACAGAAGATGTTAGCCACTTTATATGATGTTACAACATCTGCAATTAATCAACATATAAAAACCATATATGAAGATAATGAATTAGATAAAAGTTCAACTATTAAGAATTTCTTAATAGTTCAAAAAGAAGGCAACAGAGAGGTTTCAAGAAATGTTGCACATTATAATCTTCAAATGATAATTGCTATTGGATTCAAAGTGGATAATGAAAGAGCAGTACAATTTAGAAAATGGGCAAACCAAATAGTTAAAGATTACACAATAAAAGGTTGGGTAATGGATGATGAAAGACTAAAAAATGGTGGCTCAATTTTAACAGAAAAATATTTTGAAGAACAGTTAGAACGTATTAGAGAAATAAGGATGTCAGAAAGAAAATTTTATCAAAAAATAACTGATATTTATGCAACTTCAATAGACTATGATAAAAAAGCTAAATCAACAATTCGATTTTTTACTTCTGTACAAAATAAATTACATTATGCGGTATCTGGTAATACTGCAGCAGAAATAATATATAATAGAGCAGACCATAAAAAAGAAAACATGGGACTAACCACTTGGGAGGGAGCACCAAGCAGTAAAATACATAAATACGATGTAGTTATTGCTAAAAATTATTTATCAGAAAATGAAATTGCTCAGTTAGAAAGAATGGTATCAGCATATTTAGATTTAGCAGAAATGCAAGCAATGAGACATATACCAATGACAATGGAAGATTGGGAAAAAAGATTAAATGGATTTTTAACATTATGGGATCATGAAATTTTAAAAGATAATGGGAAAATATCTGCTGAAATGGCAAAACTTCATGCTGAAACAGAATTCGAAAAATATAGAATTGTACAAGACAAAATATATATTTCAGATTTTGATGAACTTTTGATGCAATCAAA
>CANQGU010000030.1 GCA_947623465.1 uncultured Clostridia bacterium | reverse complement strand
AAAATTATTTTAACACAATTTTGAGTGGGTATCTTATTTTTATTAAATTATTTTCCCGAATTTATTTTACACTAACAAAAATATTCATAAAAAATTTTGGATATTAAGGAATATTGCCTAAATTGTAAATATATGTTATAATATATTTAGTTTGTAAATAGAGGTGAATTATGAAAAAAGTAAAAAATGAATCAATAAAAAATGTATTAAAAAAATTATATAAAATATTGACCAAAAAGCAAAAAATATCTTTTCTAATAATTGTACTGATTATGATTATATCTGCTGGATTAACACAAATTACACCTAAAGCTATTGGATGGTTAACAGATGATATTTTGACACAAAGTGAAATAGCTTTTTCTAAGGTTATACCATTTTTAATTTTAATATTAGTTGTAAATGTTGTAAATGAAGTTATAAAAATTGCTAGAAGAGTTATGGTAGAAGATACTGCAACAAGAACAGAAAAACAAGCAAGAGGAATGGTAATAAAATCCTTGCTTATGGCTCCATTATCATATTTTAGAGAAAATATGACAGGAAACATACATGGAAGAATGAATAGGTGTCTAGAAGGAACAGTAAAATTAGAAAAACTATTATTTATGGATTTTGCACCAGCAATATTTAATAGTATTGCAGCAATTATAACAATATTTATTACTTTACCATTTGTACTTGCATTACCAATGATGTTAGTAATACCAATTGGAATATTTATAGTATTTAAACAAATAAGCAGTCAAAAAGGAATAAGAGTAGAACTTTTAGAAAGTAAATCACAAATGGATGGAACTATTGTTGAACTAATAAATGGCATAGAAGTTATAAGAATTAGTGATAGTGTAGATTTTGAAACGAATAGATTTGATAATAAATCAGAATTTTTAAGAAAAAAGGAAATGAAACATCATAAAGCAATGGCTTTATATGATTGCTTAAAATTTGTAAATCAAGCATTCTTTACAGTACTAATAATTGGAATTTCAACATATTTAGCAACTAAAAATATAATATCAGTTGGTAGCGTATTGACAGCTTATTTATGCTTTAACCAATTAATAAAACCACTAGAAGAATTACATAGAATATTTGATGAATTATCTGAATGTACAGTTTTAGCAACAGATTTCTTTAAAATGGTAGAAATACCTAATGATTTTTCATATAGAGAAATAACAAATAAGAAGGAAAAAATAGATATAAAACCAGTTGTACAAATTAAAGATTTAATGTTTTATTATAATGAAGATAAGGACAAAATAATATTAAATAACTTTAATTTATCAATAAATAGAGGAATGTTTTTAGGAATAGCAGGACCAAGTGGATGTGGAAAATCATCACTAATTAAAGCAATATGTAAATTAGAAAAAGGTTATGGAGATATAATAATAGATTCAAAGGATATAAGTTCATTAAATAGAAAAGATATATCTAAAATAATAGCTTTAGTTCCACAAAGTCCATTTCTAATAGCAGGTACAATATATGATAATATATGTTATGGACTTGATAGAGAGGTTTCAATAGAAGAAGTCGAAGAAGCAGCTAAGAAAGCCTATATTTATGATTATATAAATGGTTTACCGGAAAAATTTGATTCTCCTATATCAGAAGGAGGAAATAACTTATCTGGTGGACAAAGACAAAGAATTGCTATCGCTAGAATATTTTTAAGAAAACCTAAAATTTTGATATTAGATGAGGCAACATCAGCTTTAGATAATACATCAGAAAAACATATTCAAACAGAAATAGAAAAATTACAAAAAGAGAATAATACCACTATTATATCAATTGCACATAGATTAACTACTTTGAAGAATTGTGATAAGATTATAGTTTTAAATAAAGGAAAAATCGAAGAAGATGGAAAATATGATGAATTGATTGAAAAAGGTGGAATATTTAGCGATATGTATTATGGAAAATTAAAATAATATTAATAAATAAATGAAAGGAGCACCCCAAATGAGAGGTGCTCCTTTAGAATCTCTGTATATGACAAAGATTAGGATTGTAACTGGTAGCGATAATCCTTCCAGTAAAAGAAGTTGAATTTCGGACCAATTATTCTTCCCTTTGCTTTACTGTATTTCCAGCCTTTAGGAAGTTTCAGGCTCGCCCCATTGACGCTACCACACCATTCAAGGCTGTCCGCTTTTGCACGGAATGTTCCAAATGCTACATTAGGATTCAGCCTCCGAAGTAAACCCATAATTTTTCTCATTTCTGCGAATGTCATATCACATACCTCCAAAATTTTATAATTTTAATATATATGTAAACATCAAATGATGTAAAAAAAGATATTGATTCTATATTAAATAAGCAGATTACGCTTATATAATAATTATACTACTATTTACATAAAAAGTCAAATTTAACAAGTGTTTGATAGTGTAATTTGATTTTATGTAAATTCAATGTTATAATTATAATATTGGAGGGTATTCTAATGAAATTCAAACAATATTATAATATTATGAGAATCAAATTATTATATAAATTAGGTGTAAAAATAGGTTTAATTCAAGATTATCCCAAAGAATTATGGGAAAAACTTGAAAAACATTATTATTGTGGTAATCCAGTTAGTGTATTGCTAACAAATGGTTTTAATTTAGGAAAATGTCATGATAGAGCTTATGCTCTAACAATGGCTTTTGATAAATGTAATTTAATAAGGGGTTGTTTACCTAAATGTGGAAAAACATACAATGTTAGTTATGATGATGATCCGGATTTTGAACATAGTTGGGTTGAAGATGACCAATATGTTTATGATACTACTTTTATTAAAAGATTTAATAAAAAATTTTATCATTACCTTTTTGGTGCAAAAGCACATGCTGTTATTTCAAGTGAAAAATTGAATAATGATGACTACTATAGGAAAATGAAATCTACAACAAAAGAAGATATTGAAAATTCTTTAGGTTTTGATGCCGCGAATGCATTTTTAGTCACATCCTTATTAGAACAACAAGAAAAGTTTTTAGACAAAGACTTATCATATTTGAAATGTCAAATACCACAAATTGACATGGAAGAATATACTAGAAGACAAGATGAAGAAATAAGAAAAATTATAACACAACAACAAAACGAGGAAATGGAATTATAAATATCTACATCAATTAACTTTCTACTTTGCCACTACTTTGCCAAAACTTTGCCACTATTCTTTTATTTTAAATTTTTTACACTTGTTGCAATTTTATGTAAAATATAGTATAATAAGAACACAATACAATTCAGTCAATGTACTATATCTTTTTCCAAATTATCACTAATTAGTGTGAGGTTATTTCTCTTCTTTTTAGTGTTACATATAGAACCCATTAACATCAAAAAAAGGATTAAAGGAGGAATTCATCAATGAAGAAAAAATACATCATTTTTAAACTGTTGTATGACTTAGCTTGGATATTTGTTATTTATATAACAATAATTGTTTTCTTAGGTAAAGTAACTACTCGGGATATTATACTTATTGTAATATTCTATACAGCACATAAGTCAATTCAAATACTATCTTATGAAATAAAAAAAGTAGTTTATTCTTATAAAATTTATATATTGTTGGCACAAGCCTTAATATATTTAAAGAATATTCATAAGGCTCGCTACAAACTTTATTTTTCCGGAGATAAGGATTTAGTAGAAGCATATTCTATTGAAATCCAACGGCAAGGAAAAGCTATGATAACTCGTGGAAACAACGCTATCCTTAGCAACCTTCTTACTAAAAAGTATAGAAGCCGTATCGAAGGAATTATTATTCAAACTAAGAAGTTGATGGAAACAGACTGAAAACAGACAATAGAGGGCTTTTTCTTGGCCCTCTATTGTCTGTTTTATATAATAAAATTAATTAATTATTTATTACAACATGTTTTACCATAGGAGTATCATCTGTAATTTTTCTAAACACATATCCATTATTAATTCCATAATCAATAATACTTGGCAAAGCATTTATAGTTCCTTCATTTTTTGTAAAATCATGCATCAAAACAACATTACTTCTATTTGCTTTTAAACTTGAAACTACATTATTATAAACTTGTTCACTGTTTTTAGCTTTACCTGCATCATCTGAATCTACGTTCCAATCAAAATATCTAAATCCTTCATTTACAACTCTTGTAGTCAAATCTGTCATAACCCCTTCACAATACTTTTTACTTATTTTATTTGAACTTCCTCCTGGAAATCTAACAATGTTAGATTTTACTCCTGTTGATTGATATACTTGTTCTTGAATTTTTCTAAAATTTTCCATACATGTATCTGCAGATTGATATACCTGATCATACGCATGTGTATATCCATGTAGTCCTATTGTCTCCCCTAAACTTGCTTCTCTTTTTATTAATTCTTCATTTTGATTACTATAATGTAAAACAAAAAATGTTGCTTTTATTTTCTTTTGTTCTAATATATCTAAAATTTGTGGTGTTGTATCTGAGCTTGGCCCATCATCAAAAGTTAAATAAATAATTCCTGTTGCAGATGCTTCTTCCTCTTTTTCTTTTTCTTCTTCTTTCTTTTGCTCTTGTTCTTGTTTTTGTTCTTGTTTTGTTTCTTCTTTTAATTCATTTTTTGTGTCCATATCTACAAGCATTACATCATTATTGTTTTGTTCTTCTTCATTTAAAGCCACATTTTGCTTATTATTTGCATTTACTTTATATATAATACCAAATAATATTATTAATAAAATTATAATTATTCCTAATACAACTATCAAAATATACCTATATTTTAGTAGTTGTTCTTTTCCTTTTAACATCCTCTCTTTTAACAACATTTTTTACACCCTATTTTAAATTTTATTTTACTTATATTGCTATATTTTCAAAGAATTATACCATTTTAAGTCATCTTTTGTCAAATTAATTTTTAGGATTCATAAACACACACATTTTTGCTAAATTGCTTGATATTGAATAAAGTTCGTGCTAAAATAATTAAATAAAACTTTCATATTTTAGCTAAGAAAGGAATGAATATCAAAATGGCATTTGACGGTATAGTTACCAAAACAGTAATTAGCGAATTAAATAATATAATAGGATATAAAATAGATAAAGTTCATCAACCTGATAAAAACACTGTTATACTTGGACTTTATAAACAAAGTTCTAATCTTGCTCTACTTTCTTGCATTTCTGCAAATAATTATAGATTACACTTAACAACTCGGAACTCGGAAAAAATCCTTTATCAGCACCCAATTTTTGTATGTTACTTAGAAAACATTTAATTGGACTAAAAATTAAAAATATATATTCAATCGACTTAGAGCGTATTATATTTATAGATTTAGAAAATAATGAAAATCCCAATAAACCAATTATGAAAAAACTTATTATCGAACTTATGGGAAAACATAGTAATATAATTCTTACAGATAACAACAACATTATAATCGACAGTATTCGACATACTTCGACAGAAGACAATTCAAATAGAGACATTTACCCTACATGTAAATATATATTTCCAGAAAGCCATAAATACAGCTTTTTAGAATTAAAAGATTTTGAAGATTTTTATTTAAAAATAGAACCCTACCTTACAGAAAACATAGTAAATCAAGCAGATAAAATCGATAATTTAGATATTTCTAATTTTAATATTGATAAAATAATTGCAGATACATTTAATGGAATTAGTTTAACTTTTGTCCAAAATATTATAAAAGAACTAAATATAACAGAGCTTTCAAAAGAAACATTAAAGTTAATTTTTGATGAAATTAATAAAACTTTAAATTGCTCTAATTTGACTATACAAGTAAATACCAATAAAAAAGACTATTATTTATCAATTTCAAATGAAGATACACCACCTTTTAATATTAACTATTTACTTGATAGCTTTTACCAAGAAAAAGAAGATGTAGAACTTTTTAAAAATTACAAAAACAGTATCTTAAATTTAATTTTAGCAACTTTAAAAAAATATCAAAAACGTATGATAAATATAGACAAAAAGCTTACAGAATGTGACGATAGAGATAAATATAAACTTTATGGTGAACTTATAACTGCAAATTTATATAAAATACCAAATAAAAATATTGAAAAAATTGATGTTCAAAATTATTATAATAATAATGAAATACTATCTATCCCCTTAGATAAAAAATATACTCCGTCATATAATGCAAAAAGATATTTTAAAAAATATTCTAAACTAAAAAATGCCTTAGATATTGTTAATATTCAAAAAAAGGAAACAATTCAAGATATAGAATATATAGAAAGTGTAATATATGAATTAGATACTGCAAAAACACTTGAAGATATTGAAGAAATTTATGAAGAAATTTCAGAAAATTCTATTTTTGCAGATAAACTAAAATTTAAAAAAGAAAATAAAAAGAAGAACAAAAAAGCTAAACAATTAACTAAAAATAAATTGGCTTCATTTAATCCTTTAAAATATGTAATCTCAGGTTATACTATTTTAGTTGGAAGAAATAATAAAGAAAATGACTACTTAACTTGTAAATATGCAAATAAAAATGATATTTGGTTTCATACAAAAGAAATTCCCGGAAGCCATGTTATTTTAAAAACAAATCCAAATGAATTAGTTACAGAAGATATTTTGATTGAAGCTGCCAAACTTGCAGCAAAACATAGTAAAGCAAAAAATTCTTCTAAAATTCCTGTAGATTACTGTAAAGTAAGTTTTGTAAAAAAGCCAAATGGTAGTAAACCTGGATATGTTATATACAGCAATAATAAAACTATCTATGTATAAATATTTATAGCTTCTATATTAATAATAATATAAGAAGCTATATTTTATTATATTTCCATTTGACTTCCCAAAAAAGTTGCTGCTGATTGAGCAAGTTTCTTTTCTACATCATTCATTTTTGTATCAGATTCTTTAGAAAGAAGTATAACTGTTCCAATTGTATCTCCATTAGAAATTATAGGATAAACAACTTGTGCATTTGAAGTTTTATCATTATTACCATTTTTTGTAATTGGTACAGCTTTATCACTGTTTTCTTTACTTGTGTAAACCTCTTTGTCTTCCATTAGTTGTTCTAATTCTTCACTTACATTTTGCTCTAAATATTCCTTTTTAGAACCTCCAGAAACTGCAATGACAGTATCTTTATCTGTTATAAAAGCAATATGACCTGTTGTTTTTGATAATGTTTCTGCATATCCTGTTGCAAATTCTGTTAATTCCCCTATTGGAGAATATTTTTTTAATATTACTTCCCCTTCTTTATCTGTAAAAATCTCTAGTGGATCTCCTTCTTTTATTCTTAAAGTTTTTCTTATCTCTTTTGGAATAACAACTCTTCCTAAATCATCTATTCTTCTAACTACACCTGTTGCCTTCATTAATTTTTCCTCCTTAAAAAAAGTTTTATAATTTTATTATGACAAATAAGGAAAAATTTATACATTTATTTTATATGAATCAAAAATAAAATTGTATTTTTAAATTAAATTTATTTTTTAAACAAAAAAATCTAAAATGCTAAATTAAAATTTAACATTTTAGATTTGTATTCTTTTTAACATATATCTATTTTTTTCCTTTAAAGAAATTTACTATACCTTTAAAAGTAATTTCTTGATGTAAAAACTCATTTATTTCATCTTCTACTTTTTGTTGATATGGTGTTAATTCTAGTTTTATTGGTGCATTTAAATCTATTTCTTGGAATAAAAATGATTTTACTTTAGACCATAATCCTCTTGGTGCAACGGCTTTTTCTTGTGGTATAGGCTCAAAATTTATAGCATTTTCTTCCCCAAAACCAAAACCATTTCCACGTTCTGCATTTTCATTTAATATATTATCAAAAATACCATCATTTTGATTTTCTGTTACATTATTAATTTCATTATTTCCCCCTTGTTGTAATTCGTTTTCAAATTGTACTCCACCAAATACTCCATTTTCATTTAATTCAGCCATTTTCTTCCTCCTTTGTATTTTTTTATAAAATACTTTACTATTTTTATACTACAAAAATACAAAATAAGCAATAGTTTTCGACAAATATTTTTTTACTTTTTCATTACATAAATATTACATTTGCATTACATACTTAGTATTTAGCATATTTTATTTTGGTCATATTCTATGATTTTAGCTATATTTAAGCCTCTTTTATGATTTTAATCTTTTTTCCAAATTTCATATTCTTCTTTTATTTTGTTTAAAACTTCATTTGGAGTTAGATTGCTTGTATCTATGATCAAATCATAATTTGACATATCATTTCTGTGGACATTATATAGATTAAAATATCTTTCTAAATCTGTTTTATATCTTCTAATCATATCTTCTTTTTGAGCTTCAACTGTTGGCAAATTTTCTGCTCTTTTTCTGTTAGGATCAGCAAATGCTCTTGCAGCTGCAATGTCTATATCTACTTTTAAATAAATTTTAAAAGATTCTGGTACAGCATACCATCCCATTTTAGCATCTATTACTATATTATTATGATCTTTGGCATACTCTGTTGCACTTTTTTCTATTTGCCTATCAATTTCTGGATGATCTTTTAAATATTCACAAAATTCTGTAATAGACATTCCATATTGTACTGCAAGCTCCCTACAATATGTTCCATTTCTATATAAATAAAAATCTAAATCTTCTGCCAACATTTTTGATACTGTACTTTGTCCACTTGCTAAATCTCCTGTAATTGAAATTACATCTTTTCTTTTCATTTTCCCCTTATTTTCCTTCTACTATTATTATATTATTTTTTTCTAAAAAAACATATATTATTCATTTTCAGATTTTTCTTCTTCATTTTCTTGAGTTTCTGCTTCTAATTGTTCTTCTGAACCTTCTTCAATAATTTCTACTTTTCCTTCATTTATTTCGTTTGCAGCAAGAGTTACTGGAGATTCTTCATTTGAATCTGTTAATTTTTCATCTCCTTTTGCAATTTGTCTTGCTCTTTTTGATGTTGCAATTACTAATGCAAATCTGTTTTCTGCATGATTTAAAAGTTCATTAACTGTTGGTTTTACTATCATTGTTTTCTATTCTCTCCTATCTTTATAATTTATTAATTTACTTATAAATATTAATTATATTAAAAATATTAATTATATTATAAATTGTTAATTATCTTGTAAATAATTTTTTATTCCTCTGGTAAGTCTTTATCTATTCTACTTGCTATAGTTTCTGCTTGTACTGCAGACAATACTATATGGTCTGAATCCATTATTATAACAGCTCTTGTTTTTCTTCCAAATGTTGCATCTATTGCAATTCCCTCATCTTTAGCATCTTGTACCATTCTTTTTATTGGTGCAGAATCAGGACTTACTATTGCTACAATTTTGTCTGCTGATACTGTATTTCCAAAACCTATATTTATTAATTTCATAATTACCATCCCTTTCTCAGATATAAAAATTTATTAACATATCTAATTAAATTACAATTTCGCTAATTATAAAATTTTAAATATTTTATCATATTTTTTTCCTAAAGTCTAGTAAAAAAGCATTATTTTATATATTTTCTTTCTTTTTTCTCTTTTTTGCTTCTTTTTTTATAGGATCTTTACTAACTATTTCATGTATGTCACTTAAACTTTTTAAATATTTTCTCTTTTCTCTTGTATAAATTAATATTGATTTTAAAATATAATATATTGCAAATGCATATGTTGAAAATAAAATATAAGTTTGAAATGATATATCTATTTTATTTACTACATTCCAAATTGTTAATGTATGTATAGCAAGCATTAATATTTCAATACCATTTATTGCTATTTTTCCACTATCTTTATGATATGCAATTTCAAATAAAATAATACTTAAAAATAATATTAACATACTTACAAGTTTTAAGCCATTTATGAGCTTTTTTTCGTCTAATCTTATGTATGAAAAATTTATTACAATAAAATATACCATTATTCCAATAGCCATTAATATATTTGAAAATATTTTTTTTCTAATTATTTTATTATTTTCTTCCATTTTTTTACAAATAGCTATTTAAAGCTATTTTCCTCCTTCTTATAAACAAATAAAGTAGAAAAGATTTCCCTTCTACTTCTAATGTTTACTATAATCGTATAAATTTTGGTGACCCCTACGGGAATCGAACCCATGATTTGGCCTTGAGAGGGCCACGTCTTAACCGCTTGACCAAGGGGCCAATTTTATTACCATATATATATTTATACCATTTTTTTTAGAATTAGTCAATTATTTTTGGAAAAAAGTTTGTCAATGGGTGTCAACGGGGACGTCCTTTTTTGACACAAAAGCGGTCAAAAAAGGACGTCCCCATTGACAGACTTCACATCTCAAATTGGCTATTGTATAACTCTGCATAAAAGCCTTGTTTTTCCATAAGTTCATCATGGTTTCCCTGTTCAATAATATTTCCGTCATTTACAACTAAAATTAAATCTGCATTTCTTATGGTAGAAAGTCTGTGAGCTATAATGAAAGATGTTTTTCCTTTAGTTAATTTGTCCATAGCAGTTTGCACAAGTTCTTCTGTTCTTGTATCTACATTTGAAGTTGCTTCATCTAAAATTAAAAATGGTGCATTTTGAAGCATTCCTCTTGCTATTGTTAAAAGTTGTTTTTGTCCTGCAGATACACTATCATTTTCAGAAAGTTCTGCATTATATCCTTTTGGAAGTGTTCTTATAAAGTGGTCTAACCCAACTGTTTTACATACATCTTGAACTTGTTTATCTGTAATATTTTTGTTATTGTAAATTATATTTTCTTTTATTGTACCTTCAAAAAGCCATGTATCTTGAAGTACCATTGTAAATAAATTATGAATATTTTCTCTTGAAAGTTCTTTTATAGATATTCCATCTATTTTTATATCTCCAGAATCTATATCGTAAAATTTCATAAGTAAATTTACAAGTGTTGTTTTTCCTGCACCTGTTGGTCCTACAATTGCTATTTTTTGACCTGGTTCTGCTACAGCGCTAAAATCTTTTATTGTTGGTTTATCATTATTGTCATATTGGAAAACAACATTTTCAAATTCTATCTTACCTTTTACTTCTTCTTTGTTTAATTTTTTAGTTAATTTACTTTCATCTGGCATTTCTTTTCCATCTACAAATTCAAATACTCTTTCTGATGCAGCAGCTGTTGATTGAAGTGATGTCATACTTTGAGCTATTTGTGATAAAGGAGATGTAAATAGTCTAACATATGTAATAAATGCAACAATTACACCAAATGATATAATATTATTCATTGTAAGTAAAGCTCCTACAATACATACTGCAACATATCCAAAGTTTCCTATAAACCCCATTATTGGATGCATAAGTCCTGATAAAAATTGACTTTTTTGGTTTGCAACATATACTTTTTTGTTATATTCGTCGAATTTTTTGTCTGCATCTTTTTGTCCATTATATGCTTTTACAACATTTAAGGCTGAATAAATTTCTTCTATATGTCCATTTAATTTTCCAAGTTCTACTTGTCTTGCTATAAAGTATTTTTGTGACTTTCCTAGTATTAAAAACATAAATACAAATCCTATCATACTTGAAAAAATTGCAGTTAAAGCCATTATCCAGTTTGTGTAAAACATCATTATTATTGTTCCTAAAAATAATGTTATACTGCTAACTAAAGTTGCCAATGATTGGTTCATACTTTGTGCAATTGTATCTATATCGTTTGTTACTCTTGATAAAATATCTCCTGTTGAATTTAAGTCATAATATCTTAATGGCAATTTGTTTATTTTTTTAGATATTCTTGTTCTTAAACTTTTAGCAAATTTGTTGGCTACATCTGTCATTAAAATTGATTGTATAAATGTAAATAAAGCACTTGATATATAAAATGTTGCCAATATTAAAGCTATTTTCTTTATAGCCCCCATATCCATTTCTACCATTAAACCTTTTGCGATTTCATCTGTTAATTTAGATAATTGATTTGGTGCAATAATAGAAAGCACAGCCCCTGCAATTGCTAATATTAATGCTAATATAATTAAAATTTTAAATGGTTTTAATTCTGAAAAAAGCCTTTTCATTGCCCCTTTAAAATCTTTTGCTTTTTCTCCTGGATTTTGCCCTCTTCTTGGTCCCATTCTAGGCATTTTCTAATTCCTCCTTTGATAATTGTGATATAGCTATTTGTTTATACACTTCACAATTTTGAAGTAATTCTTTGTGTGTTCCTTCTCCTACTACTTTTCCTTCGTCTAAAACTATTATTTTATCACTATTTATAATTGTTCCTATTCTTTGTGCAACAATTAGAGTTGTTGCATCTTTTGTATATTTTTTTAATTCTTTTCTTAAAATACTATCTGTTTTGTAATCTAATGCTGAAAAACTATCATCAAATATATATATTTCTGGATCTCTTGCTATTGCTCTTGCGATTGAAAGTCTTTGTTTTTGACCTCCTGAGACATTTGTTCCACCCTGTGACATTTCGGTTTCATACCCATTTTCCATTTTTTCTACAAAGTCTTTTGCTTGAGCAACTTCTATTGCTTCTTTTATTTTTTTCTCTGATATTTTTTCTTTTCCATTTTCTCCATATGCAATATTTGCATTTACTGTATCATTAAATATTACTGCTCTTTGTGATATATAGCCTATTTTATTGCGTAGGAAGCTTTGTGTATAATCTTTTACATTTACTCCATCTACTAAAATTTCTCCATCTGTTACATCATAAAATCTTGGTATTAAATTTATTAAAGTAGATTTTCCACTTCCTGTTGAACCAATAAAAGCTATAGTTTCTCCTCTCTTTGCCTTAAATGATATATCTTTTAAAACATATTCTTCTCCGTCTGGATATTTAAATGAAACATTTTTAAATTCAACTGTTCCTTTTTCATCTGTTAAATTTGAATTTATTTTTCCATCTTTTATTGATATTTCTGTATCTAATACCTCATTAATACGACCTGCTGAAACTTGAGCACGAGGTAACATCATAAATATCATTGCTATCATTAAAAATGACATTATAACTTGCATCCCATATGAACTAAATACTACCATATCGCCAAATAGTACAATTTTATCAGCCATTGCCGCATCTCTTATCATATATGCTCCAAGGAAGTAAATACTAAGTGTTAAAAAATACATAACTAAGTACATTGTTGGAGAAAGAATTGAAAACACTTTTTGGTTAAATAATTGTTGATTTGTAAGTTTTTCATTTACTTTTTCAAATTTTTCTTCTTGATAACTCTCTGCATTAAATGCTCTTACAACTCTTATTCCTGTTAGGTTTTCACGAGTTACTCCATTTATTTTATCTATTAATTTTTGTACAATTTTAAATTTTGGCATAACAATTACCATTAAAATTGCAATTACACTAATTAATACTATAACTCCAATTCCTGTTAATGCACTCCATTGCCAATTTTTGTGTAAAATTTTTGTAACTGCCCAAACAGCTGTAATTGGTGCTCTTATAGAAACTTGTAATCCCATTGCAATTAACATTTGAATTTGTGTTATATCATTTGTTGTTCTTGTAATTAAACTACTTGTAGAAAATTTCTTTATTTCATTTATTGCCAAATTTTCGACCTTAGTAAATAATTTTTTTCTGACTTTCATTGAAAATGTTGCTGCAATTTTAGATGCAAAATATCCAACTATTACTGCAGAAACTAAACTTCCTAATGCACATAGTATCATATATCCACCAGCTCTTAATATTTCTTGCATTTGGCTTCCTTCTGTTTGTACTAATACTGTTATTTCTGACATATAATCTGGCATTTTTAGCTCTAACCATACTTGCACAACAACTAATGCTACACATATTATAGCTAGTATTAATTCTCTTTTACCTAAGTTTTTTAATAGTTTTATCATTTTTTAACCTTCTTTCTGTACCTTGCAAATTATATAATAAAAAATTAGCAATGTCAATTTTACATTGCTAATAATAGTGTAAAATGGTTTCGGAATAGAAAAAAAGAAAGTCCTTTGATATAATTAATTTAACCACAAAAAAATATCAA
>CANQGU010000029.1 GCA_947623465.1 uncultured Clostridia bacterium | reverse complement strand
TAATCTCGTGTCTTGGAATATGGCCACAAAGTTAGTTCAGGCTCTCCGCATTTCCTCACGGTCATATAATAGCTTACTGAATGTTTTGGCTAAACATAAGTATGACTTTTTGCAAAGATAATCAATTCTAACTATATAACAACCGCAATGCCCAATTTATTTTACATCCCTGACCAGAGAACCCTTGAGCAATTAGTAATGAGCAATTAGTAATTAGTAATTGGATAAGGATTGATGATCGATTTAAAGACCAGGGGACTAATGCCTAATGACCAATTGACTAATGACTATTGCCAGACCAGAGATCCAGAGAACTAATGCCTAATGACCAATTGCCTAATGACTATTGCCAGACCAGAGATCCAGAGAACTAATGACCAACTGACTAATGACTAGTGTCAGACCAGAGATCCAGAGAACCTTTGGTCAATGCATAACTCATAATGCATAATTCATAATTAGCTACGTTCAAACTAAAGCAGGACATCATGCATGTCAAGAATCAGAATTGCTAATTAATAATTTCTCATTGCCAATTGAGACAGGGACCAAAAATTCATAAAACTAATCCTTCATTTCATCAAAATAAGATGAAAGCTGTTTTAGCAATATCGGTAAATCCTGTTCGTATACATTAAAAATCTCATCGGTTGTAACTTGGTAATAACCATGAACTAATATATGACGCATACTCACGATGTCTCGCCAGGGAGTATCCGGATGAGATTCTTTAAATTCGTTTGTAAGTTTATAGGCTGCCTCGCCGATTATTTCTATATTCTTTACAACGGCATAAAAAAGCATGCTATTATCTATGAGATCTTGTTCAGACCTACCTTTCATATACATATTCACATTGTTGATAGCATCCAACATGTGCTTTATGCGAAGGGGATCTCTAAGCTTTTCTCTCATAGATAAGTATTTTATCCAGTTCTACTTCCTTACGAACCTCCGGAAATAAAGATTTTTCATTTACAAGATCCACAGGACACCGAAGCAAATCCTCCAGATTTACAAGCATTGCGGCATGCCGCAAAAGGCTGATTTTAGCATTTTTATCAAAAGACACCAATATATCTATATCGCTATTTTCTGTCTCTTCTCCGCGTGAATATGACCCAAACAGCCATGCCTTTTCGACCGGCTGCGTCGAAAAGAAATCCTTGAGTTTATTTAAAAGGGACTGAGTCATAGATATTGTCTATTTATCCATTGCAAAGATAATCAATTCTAATTATATAACAACCACAATGCCCAATTTATTTTACATCATCTGACCAGAGAACCCTTGAGCAATTAGTAATGAGGAATTAGTAATTAGTAATTGCGATTAATAATTGGATAAGGATGGATAATCGATTTAAAGACCAGGGGACTAATGACCAATTGACTAATGACTATTGCCAGACCAGAGATCCAGAGAACCCTTGAGCAATTAGTAATGAGTAATGAGTAATTAGTAATTGCGATTTTCCAATTGGATATGGATGGATGATTGATGATTTTATCGAAAAATGAAACAAAATAGAACAGAGCATTTAGAATGATATTTGATAATCAAAAGATTACAAGGTGTCCTAAAATGAAAATATGAAACGTTCTAAAAATTTCAAAAGTGTTCTACTTTTAAACAATTGGTAATGAGTAGTTTGTAATTAGCAATTGATAAAAGAATTAGGAAAGAAGAGTAAAAAGTAGAACAGATTAGATTGATAATTTATTGGTGCTTAGTTATTTGTGAGCAAGTGTTCTACTTTTTCAGAAAGTGTTCTATTTTTTTCAGAAGTGTTCTACCTTAGACAATTAGTAATGAGTAATTAGTAATTAGCAATTTGGCAGGAAGTAAAGAGCGCATTTCCCTGATTGTGGTTGACTCAGATAAAAGCTTAACCCTTCAAAAAGTTGACCCGGTAATCGGCAAAAGCTGGGCTTTTGAACTGGACAGCTCCGCGACATGGAGATATCTTCTGATTTTGGTTGACTCAGATTAAAGTCTAACCCTTCAAAAAGTTGCCCCGGTTATTGTAATCGCTAAGGAAAGTGGTTCTTACCCACATTAGTTGAAAAGCCATTATTGCTAATATAGGTATATTTTGTAGTAAACATGCGCCCCCTCGCTAAAGCTCGGGCACAGAACCATCACGACGCGGATCTGGCAGACACGGATTTTGCTGATTGAATCATTCTCATCATTATCTTTCAACTAAATTAGGAAAGAACCAGGAAAGTTGACTTAACCTTTTGAGACCAGAAACCAAGGTAATTTTGAATGTTGAATTGTTTTTGATAAGTTGTCAGTTGTCCGTTTTCCGTTGTCCGCTTTTTGTGCTTGTGTTCTGACCAGACATCCAGAGAACCCTTGAGCAATTAGTAATGAGCAATTAGTAATTATTAATTGCGATTTTCCAATTGGATAAGGATGGATGATCGCTTTAAAGACCATAGAACTAATGACTAATGACCAATTGACTAATGACCATAACTTGTTTTATTCGGATTTGAAGATGATGTCGTCGGTGCGGGGATGCACAAACTCGAATTCGAGGGTGCGAGCGAGCCCTTCGTCGAGGGTGTAGGGCGGGACGAATCCGCTGTTGAGCATTTTTGAGGAATCGAATTCAGTTGTGGCACAGAATTTCTTTACACGGACTGATGAGACGGTCAGTTTCTTACCTGTTATCTTTGCCAAAAGATCGAAACAATAACCTCCCATCATTCCCAGCCAGTAAGGATAGTGAGTCGCAGGGATATGTTTGTTGAGAACCTTACTGACGTGTGAGACAAGCTGGTTCATGTTGTTGTCCGGTTTGTCGATGTAATTATAGACATTGTATCCGGTGGTTTTGTTGTCTATGATAAACTTTACAAAAGCCACGATATTGCCCACGTATGCCATTGACTTTTTATTCTCACCTTTACCAACCATCAGGAATCTACCGGAAGAAATCTGCTTAAGCAGGTTATAGACATTTCCTCGGTTCCTCTCTCCAAAGACAACTGTAGGACGGATGATATTGATATTCCAGTCAGGATGTGATTCATACCATCTCTGCAGCACTTCCTCTGCCTGCCATTTCGATTTACCGTAATGATTGAAAGGATCGGCTGGATGATTCTCGTCCGGATTCTTCTTGTTGAGTCCGTAGACCGCCACAGAAGAGAAGAAGATAATACGTTTGATGCCGTTCTTCTCCATCGCTTTCAGCGTTACCTCCATACCGCCAACGTTAGTATCATAGTATAAAGATACAGGAGAAACATCATCGCGGTGCTGGGCGGCGAGCAGTACAACGACATCAGCGCCTTTCAGTTCGGCATCCATCTGCTTCTGTTCGCGTACATCACCGATAGTAGTCACATCATTGAAAAAATGACTCGGAAGAAGGTCGATGTTCTTACACTCATATTTAGAAGGCTCTTCACGTAAGAGTCCAAGAAGTCGGGTGCCAATGAAACCACTGGCACCTATCATAGCTATTTTCATAATAGACAAATAATTTAGAGGAGGAATATTGCAGTTAAATTTGTTTTGAATGATATATCTTAGTAAATTTGCAAAAACGTTTTACTCATGCAGACAGCCAACACATATAAAGGAGAGACAGCTGCTTACTGGCATCTGTTGAAGAATCTGAGCGATGAAGTTAAACTTCGTCTCATAACTTTGTTATCCCAGTCTATGACCCGAAACACCAAGAAAAAAACAAAATCTGATAAAGAAGCCACAAAAGAATTCCTGTCAGAATTTTATGGTGCATGGGAGGGAGATAAGACGGCTGAAGAGGTAATTGCGGAAATCCGTAAAAACAGGACCTGTAGAGAACCAATATCTTTTGATTAATGAAACACGAAGGATATTTACTTGATACCAACATATGTGCTTTTATCTTGCGAGGTAGGTATAATCTGGATAAAAAGCTTAAGGAGGTAGGGATTGACAATTGTTTCGTTTCGGAAATAACAGTGGCGGAACTTTTATATGGTGCGGTATGGAGCGGTAGCGAGAAAAATCTCAAACTCACTAAAAAATTTTGCAATAAGATTGAGGTTCTACCCATCTATGATAATTTAATGGAATATGCGAAACAAAAGTCTGAATTAAGACGACAAGGGTCATTAATTGATGATTTCGATTTGCTGATAGGCTGCACGGCAATAGTCAATGATTTGATTTTGGTGACAGACAACGTCAAACATTTTAATAGATTACCTGTGGAAATCCAGAACTGGGTAGAGAGATAAGTCTAATAGTTTTTATATTTCAGCTCTTCAAGAAGTTGTTTATTAAATTTCCTTCTTTTAGAATCAAAAAACCAACCCCATCTATTAAAATATTTTATCATGTTCAAAATATGAATTTTGAGCATTTTTTTATTAGTCCTGGATTCTGCTGCATGAGCATGAACAATTGATGCATAAGGATAAAACACCGTTTTATATTTTTCATGCATCCTTCTCGTTATATCAATGTCTTCCGGATACATAAAGAATCTCTCATCAAAAAGACCGATATCTTTTAAAGCAGATACCCTAAAAAACATAAAACATCCCGATAAATACGGGACGTTCATAATTTTATCATATCCGGAAAAACGTAACTGGAACTTATGTAATTGTTTTTCTGTTAATTTTCCTGGCAAAAAACGCTTAAATATAAGATCCATTGGAGTGGGAACCATCTTACAGAGATATTGCAGATCCCCATTCGGATAAAACACCTTTGGCATTATTTGACCAACATCCTGATGCTTATCCATAAACTTTGCCAATTCTTCAATAACATTCCCGTCCCAGTAAATATCAGGATTCAAAACCACATGATAATCTGAATTCAATTCAATAGCCTTCTTGATAGCAACATTGTGACCACTGCCATAACCAAGATTGTCATGCCGAATATACACAATGTAATCCAAAGGAGGATATTCTATTTTATTTGGTTCTGGAGTGTGATCCACAATAAATAACTTATCAATCTTAGATTTATCTACACATTGAATAAGCTTAGTTAAATCATCACTATTTGTATAGTATGTGACTATAGATGCGGTAATCATGCTCATCTTATTTTTCTAAATATTTTATTAGGTATGGTGAATAAAATCGCAAATGTATCAAATGGTAGTTTATGCACGTATTTTATAGGACCAACAGTAAAATCAGAGAATGCCATCAATTCTCTAAAAAAAACTTTCTTTTCATTTCTGCTCAATGGAGCATCAAGCAATCGAGTTTTTATTATTAATAAAATTTTATTAAACCATTTAGATTGCAATCGTATCAACTCCTTATTAGAGGGCATTTGGAACTCATCTCTCATACATTGTAATAATTCAATAAAAGATTTAAATTGCTTAACCGCATGAGATGAATTATTATTCTGAGTAGTAATTGAACCTTGTCTAATCAAATAATAATAAGTCTCTGAAGGTATTGTAACATATTTATTGGCATTTTTACATACTTGATATGACCATAACATGTCTTCATAAAGCATTCCTGGTCTAAAAGATATATTATTATTCAATAAAAACCTGCGTTTTATAAGTTTATTCCAACCACAAACATGAAAGCTATTAAAATATTCAATAAGAATATCTCCATTTAAAAAACGATGTTCTGAATCATATACATGAAAATTACTATGTCCAACGCCTACCATCCTTACATTGCCATCAGAAAAATCAGCATCACTCTTTTGTAATGCAGATAAATGCAATTCTATGCAATCTTCTGATATTTCATCATCTGAATCCATAAAGAATACATAGGTTCCTTTAGATGCGCTAAAACCTGAATTCCGGGCTTCTGACAAACCCTTGTTCTTATCATGCCGTATTATTCTAATTAATTTTTGTGGATTGGATTTAACCATGGATTGGACTACATCCATACTTTTATCAGAGCCGCAATCATCTACAATTATATATTCAATATTTGGATAAGTCTGATTTAATGCAGAGTTTAATGATTTTTCAATCCATTTCTCCACGTTATAAACCGGAATAATGATAGAAACAAGAGGTGTGGGATACATGATATCAAGTTAATTTTGAACGTATAAATCTGTAAATTTTAATTACAGAAAAATTGTTTCTCTTTAAGAAGAACCATAATAGTCTATGATGAGATTTTAAAAATCCATCATTACCATTACGCAACCACGGATACAATCCCTTGACATATCCGAAATCATCATACGAACAAACAAGTGATATAGTCAACTTATTCATGATTTCACCCCTATTGATTAATTCTGAGGCTGTTTCGGCACCAAGTTTTTCAATAAAGAATTTTCTTAAAACATCAAAAGCAGCAATCAGATTATCGATATTTCTTCGGGTCATGTTATTAGTATATGACCCCTCGTTGGCATGATGATAAATATATAATGGCTTTTGTATATACGACACATTAGAAGCATAGAAAGAGATTCTTGGTGTCACCAAAAAATCTTCTCCATAATTGATGCCCTTGACAGGTCTGACATCTTCTCTAACAGCTATTTCTCTTTTCACAAAATGAGCTACCAGATATACAGGAGTCCTTCTTTCCAATATCGCTCCATAATGACCATATCTGCCATCTCCTATATTAGAGTGCTCTATATAGGTGTTTCCATTAATTAATTTATGCTCAACATCGAAGATAACAATATCTGCATCAGACTCATTTGCCTTTTGGCACAAAAGTTCCACACTTTCCGGAAGAATCTCATCATCACTATCAAT
Source organism: uncultured Clostridia bacterium (assembly GCA_947623465.1). Classification (GTDB taxonomy): domain Bacteria; phylum Bacillota; class Clostridia; order TANB77; family CAG-508; genus CAG-269. Next base: position 9,600 of record CANQGU010000029.1, on the reverse strand, counting down.
ATGCCAAACATAATCACCGGTGGCATTATCAAGAGCAGTGTTACGAGCGCCAGCCAAACCAAGATTCTCATGATGCCTTACGATTTTTACTTGATCTATTCTATTAGGGAAAGATTCAATTACAGATTGAAGGACTTCGAGACTCCTGTCTTTAGTACAATCATCAACAAATATATATTCAATATTGTCGTATGTTTGATTAAACAAAGATCGAGCACAACGCTCAATGTATTTCTCAACGCCATAAATAGGTACCAATATAGATACTTTCATTTCTTAATAATTTATTTTTGCGGGGCTACCATCCTCATTTACATTTTCTCTAAGCCAATTATAATCATAGGAATGGCTTAATATATTGATTATATTCGTTGTAAATAGCTTTTGTTCTTGAGATATATTCAATTCTCTTCGACTTCCCCATAGCGATGAAAATGATAAAATAATTCCTGTAATAATAAGAGTTTTAAGAATTCTTATTCGATAAAGTTCCTTGATGGTGGGGAAGGAATATATAATATAAAAAAGTATTGGGAAAAAGGATGCAGACAGACATCTCCCCTTAAGAGAAACGTATGGAGCAGTTATCACTACTATAACCAATAAATAATCTATCCAACATGCCCATCTATTTTTCCTAAATATAAAATAATAAACAATTAACAATGTATATATGGGAATTGAATCTATGATGAGTTTAATTTTATAAAACAAGGAATGACCTTCTAAAAAAGCACCAGCCCATACACCGTCTGTATAGTATAGTGCATGTTGAACTAATGCGTTATGGGGGGCCAAAATTTTAAGCAAATCATTTACAAATGTACCAGTAAAAGTGAATATAAGAATAATAAGTATAAGAGATAATCTTTTACCACAAAATTTAGGGAATATGTAACTTAAAAGAATTGGAAATAAAAATAAAACGAAAGAAATATGGTTAATAACAGAAATTAGTAATAAAATACAAGCCAATGCTTTCTTTTTGTTATTAATCAATAGGAAACCTCCTAATACATAGAGGGCGCATGAAAAATTAAATCTAAATGAAAAAGATGAATATTTAAAATTAAGAAACAAAATTAGGAATAATAGAAACACAGTCTTTTTCCCATACTTTTCCTGTAGTTGTGGTACAATTTTTTGGAATAACAAAAAAATAATCATACTTCCAATTGACACATAAAGGAATCTCGAGATATCAGGTGGTAGATTTAACTTGGATAATGTGTATAATACAATTCCTAACAAATAATCATTTTTTAATAATATTAATTGGCTAAATTGGTTATAATCATAATCTTTATAAAGATAATAATCCATTGAATATCTATACATGTCTCCAATTGGAGCCATCAAAAAAGACCATAATCCTAACAAAATTGCCAAGCATATATATGCATATTTATGATTATAATATATCTGCATTAATAATAATGGGAATGATAATCCTGGTAAAATTATAAAGCAAAGGATTGTAATGACTGCATTAAGATTCTTTACTTTATAAGACTCTATCAAAATTGGATAGTGATTTTTAGTGTCTTTAAAATCTTTTGGAACCATTTGTCCGAAATTTCTATAAAAAATCTTTTTGAATAATTAATTTATGTTTCAATTATACAGGTTCCACCATAGATAATAATTTGGCTATCCAATTATCTATTGATAGTTTTTCTTTGTTTTTATAATTATTTGGTTCTTTATTTACAAATGATATAATATTTTCAATAGAAGATTCACATGGGAGGACATCTATATCGTTAATCAGTGAATCTGATTTAATATTATCATAGTTTCCTGTTATTAATTTTTTATTCATCCCATAAGCTTCAATAGTTCTCATAGACATCCCTGTCTGATTTGGACTACATACATCAATAAAGATTTTAGCTCTTTTATATAATGATATTAATTTAGACCGAGATAACGACTTAAATTTGATATCCTTAAGACTATTTATATTCAATTTTTTTCGAATTAGTTCATAGGTGATATAATGCGATAAGGGACAAAAAATATATGATTTGAATATAAGATTGTTATTTGACGATATTTCTTTTAATCTTAAATAATATTTATATCTTTCTGGGTTAAACATCCCTACTAAAAGGAAATCTATATCTTCATTATTATGAAAAGATGTAATATCATTTGTGTAGAACAATGGAAGATAATTTAGATTATATCTCTTAGCGTCTTCAAAGTCAAAAGTTAATACTGCGTCAAATAAATTAATCACACCCTCATAATTATGATTCTTCATAGAATCCCATTGGTACATTATGTTTTTAATATTAGGATTTAAATCCTTTATAAATTTTAAATGTTCAGGAATTAAATATTCCCCCTTAATAACAATAAATATGTCTATTCCTTTACCATTTTTTTTAATAAGTTTAAATAAATTTTTTTCATATCGGTCTTTTCTAAATTTTTCCGAACCTAATGAATATATAAATGTTCTTAATTTGTCTATTTTATTGGTAATCAGAATAACTTCATAACCTTTATTTATTAAAGCTTTCTTTATATGATACTCATATCCATAAAAATTAGGAGCAAATAATAATATTTTTTTCATTCTGATATGCTAATTATTATTATCAGAGATTATAATGACTTGTGTTTCCTTTCAATTTCCATTATTTTCATAGGATCACCATATATGCAAGGTGAATCGTATGGTCTGTCAGGAAAAACTCCATATTCCAGTATAATATCGAGCTGATGTTCTTTTATGAATTCCTCCACTCTGTCTGCGAGACTTATAGGGACTCCTGTGCAGCAATTGATGATTCCGTTTACCTCTGTTTGCAAGATACTTATTGAAATTTGTTTAGCAAGCTTGTCCACTTCTATAAAATCATATTTATTCTTGCCGGAAGTAAAAGGGAATGTTTTCTTACCCTCTTCCGCCGCCAAAAGAATCTTGCAGAAAATTGAATTGTTATGTCTGTCATCACCAAGAATATAATAGCACCTTAACCATTGGAAAATTATGTCTTTTTGGTTACAATAAAGGGCCATCGCTTGTCTCAAAGCATTTTTCGCTATACCGTACATGGATAGCGGATTGCAAGGTGTATTTTCATCAATTGCACCTTCCCAATAACCTACTTCATGCATTGAGCCCATAACCGCCAAATGTTTAAGACCTCCGTCAATTAGTGCAGTAAGGAACTTGTAATGTGCAGAAAGGTCTCCCATTTGAGTAGACGCATTATGCACAAAACCATTTCTCCAAGCCATGTGAAGGCAAACATCCGGTAAACCCAACAATTCGAACATATTTGAATCAGGCAGATTGAAAAGATCAAAATCAATACGTTCTGCTCTTAAATCAACATTGTCAGTTCTGATATCGCAAGCTATTACTTCTTCACCTCGATTGAGAAGAGATGTAACAACATGGCGACCAATATAACCATTGGCACCAGTAACTAATATTTTCATTATTTTTTATGATTTATAAAAAAGTGCCGTCAGGATTTGTCTTTTCCCATCTTCCACTTTTCGGATTATATCTCTTTAGAATTTTTGCAGGTATTCCTCCAATAAGACAGTAAGATGGAAATTTACCCCTTACAACACTATTGGCGGCTACTACGCATCTTTCACCTAATTCTGTGCCTCCCAAAATAACAGCATTAGGAAATATCATACAATAGTCTCCAATTTGCAAAGTATTACTATTCAATGAATTAAAAATTGGGGGGGTGCTATGAGAATGATAATATTCATAAGTGTGGTCAATATCAGTAATGGTCACATTATGGGTAATTGCACACCACTTACCAATGGACACTTTCTTAGCACATGTAATATGAACATTCTGTTGAATAGAAGTATGATCTCCTATGCTCAATTCTGGTTCAAATGTTTCACCAGCATATTCTGTTACACATTCAATTCGTCCATTTTTGAATATATAGACTCCTTCTTCTAAAGTCACATGAGAAGGATTGAATTTAATAGGGTTGTTTACTATAGCTGAGGGATGGCAATTAGGATATCTTTTGTGTCGTAATTTTGATGCAATTTTATTAAAATAAAAATCTTTCGGATTAACAATGATCTTATAGATTTTTATGAATATGTCATAAATATTATTCATATTCTAATCCATTCCTTTAAATTGAAATCATATTTCTTAATGACTTTTGCAGGAATACCCACTGCAACAGAATAATCTGGTATATCATGAGTCACAACAGCGTTGGCTCCTATTACACAATGCTTACCAATGCTTGCGCCAATAACACAAACATTTATACCTAGCCATGAACCTTCTCCGATCCTAACAGTCCCAATCTGTTTTATAGGCTGATTGATGATTGGAATGTCTGGATTTTCATATCCGTGCAAATTGTCGGATATGTATACTCTATCAGCAGTAAGTACGTTGTCTTCAATGACAATAGATTTTGTGGAATATATCTCATTGAAATTACCAATTGTACAACCATTTCCGATTATTAATTCTACATTTTTTTCTCCGGTTAATCCATTTGCTTCAATCCATGACTTATAGTTAATACAAGTATTTTCTCCTATAAGGACATTTCCTTTAATCTTTATTGGAGAAATTACAACAGATTTGGATCCAATTTTTATATTGTTACACATTATAACCCATATAGTCATAATCTTGTGTAAGAAACTGGATATTTGGGCGATAAATAAATTCATGTTTATATTAAGTGAATTTAAATTTTACGTTATGAGTTTGTATTTTTTCTGCACTAGGGATAGTTTCCCAGTCTCTATAAATAATGTTTAAATATTCGCGAATTTTATTTGGGCAGGAAAATTCATAATTTTCAAAATATATTTTTTGGAGAGGGAATATAATATCTCTTCTAAATTCTGGTTTATAAAAGTCACATCCGATACTTCTTGAAAAGGTGTTGCTTTTAAATTTAAATAATCGTAGGAAGGGAATCAATAATCTATCAATCAATTTAAAAATCATAAATGAAAATTTATGAATGGCTTTATTCTTAAACTTTAAAAGTGGCATTATCACAAAATATTTATTAAGAATGGCAATAAATTTTCTTGATATATATGGACTTTCATTATCCACCATAAAAATATCTATTTGCAATCCTTTGAATTTAGATTCATTGTAATTACTATCTGATAGATACTCATTATTTAAATCTCTTAGTGTTATCCACGAAGAATGGACATAATATTGATCTGTTTGAGGAGTTTGTAAAGTGATATGTCCATTAAATATTTTTGATCCCATTATTTTTATAAGCATAAGTGCATCTTCTCTCGGCATTGAAATGTCAATATCGTCATCCCATGGAATAAATCCTCTATGCCTGGCTGCACCTAGCAAAGTGCCTGAATCAATCCAATATTTAAGATTATATCGATTACAAATTGTATCAATAAAAATAAGAAGATCAAGAGAATGCAATTGAGCTCTTCTTAAATCGGAACCCTCCGGATTATATTTACTTCGAAGCCCATCTTGTATGTTAGGATCAATCATATTTCGTAATTTATCTATTCAGCAATTTTAGAAAGGCAAGTTTGGTATCCTCCATAGCTTTTAACCGAAATTTATAACTTATAGCGGTATATGTAAAAACAATAAGAATACAACTTAGAATAATATGCACATGTATTTTACATGCACAATAACCTATACTAATAGATATAGCTGTAACTAACAAAATTGGTAGAATTGCTCTTATTTGTGTATATATTGATAATTTAGTATGTTTTGAAGCCAAATAGGCATTTATAAAACAAATGTTAATATTGCTTATAACCATTCCCCATAATATTCCAAACATTCCGAAATTCATGCCTATTAGCAATGCACAAAGAAGAAATCCCCATTTGTAGAAACTCCAAACGAACAGCTGACGGCTTTTCCCGACCGCTGCAACAGCATAGAAATTGATATTTTGAAGACATACAAAGAAACCACCTATACACAACACTTGAAAATAAGGCACACTCTGAGCCCAAATTTCTCCGTATAGAAATATGATAAGAATTTTAGCAACAAGAATCAAAATTCCTAAAATAGGAAATACCAGAAAAGAGATTACTCTCAAATTCATGACAACGATTTCATTAAGTCTTGCGCGGTCATCTTGAATGGAGGAATAAACCGGATACATAACCTGCACTATAACTTGGGGTATAGAATAACTTGTAATATAATCTAATTTGCTTGCTTGAGTATAATATCCCATTTGAGTAGCTGAAAAATTTTTACCGATTATTATCCCTTGTATATTTTGACAGATCGTTTGTAGAATATTTGCTGCTAACATGTATCCACCAAATCCAAACAGTTCTTTCATTGAACTGAGTGAAAAACATAACGAGGGATGCCATTTTGTAATCACCCATAACACAACTATGAAAACTATTCCATAAATAATCTGCATGGACACAAGACTCCATACTCCGAAACCATGATATGCCAACGCTATAGCAGAAGCTGCCCCAATTATATATGAACTTAAATTTGATATGGCAATCCTTTTGAATTCAAGTAATTTTTGAAGTCGAAATTTCTGAATTGAAAATATTGAGTTAATGATGAGAGTTGAACCGATTACCCTTAATACTCCGGATAATATCGGTATTGAAAAGAATTTGGCTATATATGGTGCTGTGACAAAAAGAATAAGGTATAGACATCCGGAAAAAAATATATTCCAATAAAATATGGTGGAATAATCAATCTGTGTGGGCTTCTTTTTTTGAATTAACGCTGAGCCGAAGCCTCCATCAATAAGGACCTGTGAAACTGTGATAAAAATGGCAAGCATTCCTATTGCACCAAAATCCTCTGGCATAAGCAATCTTGCCAGAATAAGGTTTACAATAAACTGCAATGTCATATACCCAAAACGATCTATGGTTGCCCATATAGCTCCTGAAGCTGCTTTATGTCCTATAGATTCACTCAAATTATTGCAATATATTTAATATATTATTAGCGAACATTACATCATGCAGTCCAAGACCAATGTTATATGAAAGGATACGCTCCATGTCGTTAGTTCTTCCTATTAGTCTCCCCGAAAGAACATCCCCTATTTCTGCAAACTGTTTGAACTGACTGAAATATTTGAAACCTTTTACATGTCCTTCATCATCAGCGAAAATTTTATCAAACACTGTGTCGCAGTTCTGAAATCCTCTCGTATGAACAGGCACAACCAATACTCCTGGCTTGAATAAATCAGTATCTTCTACCAATAGTCCATTTGCGTCAGTAATACATGAAACCACTACATCAGCACCATCCACCAATTCTTCCATTGTTTCCACAACTTCCCATGATACCTTATCGAAATTGGGATACCGGTCTATGGTTCTCTCAGCATGATCCTTATATTTTTTCAAACGTATGGTAAGCTGTTGATTTTTGTTAGTGGCAAACAAACAATCTAATGTAGCATGACCCATTACACCTAAACCGACAAAAGAATAAATCTTGGATTTTGATTGTCTAAAAGTGTTTATTGCCAATGCAGCGACTGCACCAGTTCTCATTGCCGTGATCCAGTCAGTGTTAACAAGTGCTGTCATTTTTCCAGACAGTGTGTCAAACATCATCATCTCGCTGTTAAGAGCAGGATGCTGACCCTTGATCCTTGTCACCACTTTGCAACCGAATGTATGGTATTCTGAAGGCAGTATGCATGGCATTGTGTTTATAAAATCTGTTCCTTGCGGATGTAAGGATATTTTAGGGGGAAGTTGACATCTTTCTTTTATCAAGAATGCTTCCCTTACCCATTCAACACATTTTTCCGGAGTAATTCCAAGGGATTGTATTTGTTCGCTACTGATTATCTTCATTTTCCGATACAATTTAATGCCCCTATTAATGATGAGTTGTCTTTGCGGTCGCGGATGGCGATACGGATGTATTGTCGATCTGACGGGAATCCTTTCTTTGATGAACAGTCCTTAATCAGGATGTTATAATCTGTAAGGAGTTTAAGTGTCAGTTCATGGGATGTAAAGGGTGCTTTTACTTCACAAAGAAAATAATTAGCCTGTGATGGAATAACCCTTAAAAAGGGAATCTCTTTTAACTCCTTCTCAAATATGGCGCGTTCTTCCCTGAATTTTTCACACGATCTCGCATAATCTTTTTCATATTTGCCATAGATCTGCATGTAGAACTCGCCAAAGGAATTGATGTTCCAAATAGCCACATTTTTCTTCAACCCATCTATCATACTTTCATCCGCAGATGCAAGGATTCCTAACCGGAGACCGGGGACTCCGTATGATTTGGAAATGCTCTTCATGACACACATCGTAGGATATTTCTCCAATATCTCATTCTTTAGAAGAGTCTGATCAAGTCCCTTGTCGGCAAAATCTACAAACGATTCATCAACAATGAGGCGTATCTGCTTTGTCTGTGACCATTCAGCCAATCTGAACAAGTCCTGAATTGGTATAAAATTGCCTGATGGATTATCCGGATTTACTATAAGCAGAGAGGCTATCTCCTTGTCTCCAAAAAATTCCATCAAATCATCTGCATTATAGGAAAAATCCACATTCTGCGGTTTGAAGATTACAAGATCTGATTGGTTATGTCGGTTCGGGTATTCTTCAAAGGTTGGATAAGTCACCCCGAGTTTCTCTTTGTGATTCTCCATCAGAGATTTTATAAGTTCGGAGGCACCATTACCTACCACAACATATTTCTGTCGAATACCGAAATATTTTCCCGCAAGCAATGAGTTTATTCCCATTCCCGAAGGGTAATCGCGTAGAAGCGGCTCAAAGTTCGCCTTCATCTCATCGATCATACGTTTTTTGGGGAAATACGGATTTACAAGATAACAGAAATCGAGCAATCCCGGATAGCGCCAGTAACCTCCGAAACTGTGTTGCAATTTCTTAAGTTTCTCTTCAGGTGTAGCAAAAATTGTTTCGGCTATACGAAGATCCTGAACATCATCTATTTCATACCAATGCATCCCTGTGATCGGCAATGCCTTGATACCTGCCGTGTCTATCAGAGTGATGACCCTCAACACCTGTTCGTAATACTCATTCTCTCCCAAAACTTTTATATATGCCTCAAGGAATGGGAGATAATGATTAACAACAAACTCTCTGCTGAACTTATATATATTTACTGTCTTGTAATAATAGTCTGTGTCACTATATTTGAATGCCTTTTTGGGGATAAAATTGACGATATTGTTGTCTTCATCTATTCGCACCATAGTTCCGTCCATCCATGTTTCATATTTCGAAACGAGTGCGACATTCTTCAATGGCGTTTTAACAGCGGCTTTAAGTATAGCATCTTCATAAATCAAGTCCGATTCAAGAAGCAAGGTCTCATCTTCTGCCATGAAACCGCGTGCAAGCCAGAGGGAATAAATGTTGTTAGTTCTGTCATAGACATTATTCTCAACAAATTCTATCGGCAACGAGGGATAATTTTTTGTCAGATAACTTTTAAGTTTAGCACCTTCATAGCCAATGACTATTACTATGCGGTTGAGATTAAGCCTTAAAAGTTGACCGAGCATGCGGTCTATAAGACGCACACCATTAACCTCAAGCATACACTTGGTA
>CANQGU010000028.1 GCA_947623465.1 uncultured Clostridia bacterium | reverse complement strand
CTAAACGTAAAGCTTCGAATCGACAGGGGAATTATTAACTATAATATGTAATTGTTAAATTAATTATACAAGTTTTATAAAAATAATGCAATAGTTTTTTGAAAATTTTTTAAAATCTTAATTACTACTATTTAGTTAATATGCATATGTTTTTTATAACTTCTTTGCTCATTTGAGAAGGAAAAAAATAAAATTAATTGAAAAATATTGACTACATATCAATATTTCGATAAAATACTTATATAATATTTATGGTGTTTAGTATGCCAATTATTAGACCAAGTTCTGATTTGAGAAATAATTATAATGAAATTTCCACAATTTGCCATCAGACAAAAAGTCCAGTATATATTACTAAAAATGGTGCAGGAGATTTAGCAGTAATGAGTATCGAATTATACGAACTTTTAACAGATAAGTATACTTTATATAAAGAATTAGAAAAAGGAATTAAGTCATTAGAAAATGGGAAAAAATATTCATCAAAAGAAGTTTTCGATGAGTTAGATAAAATTTTAAAATAGGAAGTTACTTATACGAGAGGGGAGTAATAAATGAGTAAAGTAGCATTAATAACAGGTGGTTCAAGAGGCATTGGCGAAGCAATATCAAAGAAATTTGCATCTGCAGGGTATAATATAATAATTAATTTTAAACAAAGTGTAGAAAAAGCTCAAAAATTAAAAATGCAATTAGAAAAAGATTTCAACATTGAAGTAATGCTTTCACAGGCTAATTTATCCAAAGAAAAAGATATTATAAATATGATTAATGAATGTATGAAAAAATTTGGAAAAATAGACGTTCTAGTAAATAATGCAGGGATTGTTATTGATAAAGAATTTGAAGATAGAACAGTTGAAGACTGGAAAAATACTTTAGATGTAAATTTAATAGCTCCATTTTTACTTACAAAAATTGTTGGAAAAGAAATGATGAAGCAAAAAAAAGGGGCTATAATCAATATTTCTAGTACTAATGGAATTAATACATATTATCCAAGTAGTGTAGATTATGATGCTTCAAAATCAGGATTAATTAGCCTAACATATGATTCTGCTGTTCAGTATTCTCCATATGTTAGAGTTAATTGTGTTGCTCCTGGTTGGGTTAATACTGAAATGAATAAAGAATTAGAAGAAGATTTTATAAAAAGTGAAACTGAAAAAATATTGGTTAAAAGATTTGGCGAGCCAGAAGAAATAGCAAATGTAGTAGTATTTTTAGCAAGTGATGAAGCAAGTTTTATTAATTCAGCTGTTATAAAAGTTGACGGAGGATGGTATTAGTAAAAAGTAAAAACTTTTAATGTAATATATTTAATTTTTTAATGTAAATTTAATGTAACTACTGGAAGATTGTATAAAAATACAAAAAATTATAATAAAATTTAATGAAAAATAAAAATTGAGTTTTAATGTAAAACGCACGCAGCTCTAAGAGAATAAAAAAATGACAAAATTTTAACTTGAAGTTAGAAATTTGTCATTTTTTGTCGTTTGGAGGCGACTATCGGAGTCGAACCGATCATCAGAGTTTTGCAGACTCGTGCCTTACCGCTTGGCTAAGTCGCCATATATTAAATTATATGTAATAATAATAAAAAATAGTACAAAAATTATATGGAGCGGGAAACGGGGCTCAAACCCGCGACCTCCGCCTTGGCAAGGCGGCGCTCTATCAACTGAGCTATTCCCGCAAAAGTGTAGAAATACCTTAATATAATAGCAAAAAAAAATATAAAAGTCAATACTTAGATATAAAATTTAAGAAAACAAAAAAGCATAAAAATACAGTTGTAAAAAAATTATGTTACATTTTAGACTTGTTTTATGAGGTAGAAAAATAACTAAAATAGTTTTTCATAAAATGTTCAATATAAAACAAAGTACTTTTTCGTTCTATGGTATTGCTATTTAAAATATTTAAATTAAATAAATTTTTATCATTTAAATTTACTTCCATAACACCAATCACAGTGTTTTCACATAATGGAGCTTCGAAATTAGAAGTATAATTAATAGAAGTAAATATTTTATCTAAAGAAGACTTATTTACTAACATTGAATTATATGGGATGTCACTTTCATTAAAATATAAATCTAAATTAGATGAAACTCCTTTATTAATGTTAAATGAATTTAAATGTTCTTTTTTCCAATCGTCAAAATTTTTATTAATAATATCTTTAATATTAACCATAGAAAAATTATTAAAAGTATAATTTATAAGATTAATACTATCTAAAGTTCGGTCTTTTTTTGTATCACAACCTAAAACTACGCAAATAATATCTAAATTTCCTCTTTTACAAGAAGTTACTAAACATCTATTAGCACCATTGGTAAAACCTGTTTTTACGCCATATACACCATCTAAAGAACCTAAAAGTTCATTAGTATTATTTAAAGGCTTTATGTGACCATTTATATTTACGGAATAATGAGAAGTATTAACAATTTTTGCAAAAGTTTTGTTTTTTAGTGCATAATTTGCAAGCTTAGCAAGTTCAAATGCTGTTGTATAATGTTCATCTTGATCTAAACCATGAGGAGTAACAAAATGTGTTGATGTTAGTCCCAAGTCTTGTGCTTTTTGATTCATCATATTTGCAAAGCCTTCTATACTACCACCTACAAATTCAGCTAGAGCGACAGCAGCATCGTTTCCGAGAAACCATCATTAAACCATAAAGTAAATCATTCACAGTTATTTTATTATCTGTGGATAAACCAAGTCTTGAGCCACCTGTTCCGAGCAGATTTTTTAGAAATAGTAACTGTTTGGTTTAAATTATTACAATTTTCAATAACAACAATAGCTGTCATAATTTTTGTTGTTGATGCCATTTTACAAGTTTCATTTTCATTTTTTCCATATAAAACTATATTGGAAGTTCTGTCTAAAATTACTGCATGTCTAGCATTTATTGAAGGTATAGTTGAAGAATTGGAGGCTGCTTCGATTGCTATGTTTAAAACTTCATTATTGCTTTCAATATAGTCATCTGCTAAACAAAAAGTTGGAAAAAATACTAAATTAATAATAAGAACAATATAATATAATGGTTTAAATTTCATTGAAAAGTATCCTTTCTTTCAATTTAATAAAAATTTAAAAAAGTTTATATTTAATAAAATAGAATAGTTAAAAATGTTCATATAGTTTTATAAAATCTAATATAAAATATATATGTAAATAAAATAATTATAACTAAAAAATAAAAAAATTTAACAAATTGACAACAAAAAAACTGATGAAAATACTAAAAAATAAGAAAAAAATAAGAAAAATTTACATAAAGCCTTGATTTTGTATCAAAAATGTAATATAATTATAAAGAAAATGTAAAAAAAGGGAAAAAAAGGAAGGTATTTTTATGAAAATTAAAAGAAGTATTACAAGACTAATAATTATAGCACTAATTACTATATTAACAATAGGTGCTACAGTTAGTATGGCGGTAGAAAATGGAACAAAAAGTTTACGTTTATCTCATTTTAGATATGTTAATGGGAAAATTACCAATGGGTATGCTTTATCAAAAACAGAATTAAATCATAATTATCACCCAGTATATCAAATATATGATGATACTCATAAAGGAACCTATTATTGTTTAAATGCAGGAGCTGGAGCAACATGGAATAATATGGATAACGGTGGAACTAATGCCACAGTAGAGTATAATAAGTCATATGATTTAGATAAAATAGAGGATATCAATGCACTAAAAGGATTGACAGATAGTGACATAGATAAGTTATATAAAAATGTTGCTAATAGTCAATATTTACCTCAAATTTTATGGATATTAAATAATATATACATACCAACAGAAAACGCTGATCAAAATGCAGAACAAAAAAGAGCATTACTAGAAAAAGCAGGATTAAAATATGTTACATTAGTAGATGAAGGATTTGACGGAATGCCAAATGACTTTAAATGTTATATGTATGATAGAAATGGAAAATATAAAAATAAGGTAAATAGAGCAGCATATTATTATGAACAAAATGAAAAATTCTATGCTGTTGAATTAGAAGATGAATTAATGGAAGTTGCTCAACAAACTGCTATTTGGTATTACACAAATTACATGGATAAAACTGTAAATTCTACTAATTCTGATACATATAATGTTGCAAATATGCAATTAAAATTAAAATGTTCTAATAGTACAACAAATACAACAACAAATAATTGGCCAGATTTAAGTGGAGATAGCTTTATTGAAACAGATGATGGTATGCAATATAAAATTGGTGAATGGAAACAAGAACAAGCTGCAATTTTATGTTCATATTTAATAGATGCAGCAGAAGAAAATAAAAATGAAGCAATTAATACAGTTCCACTAAAAATTTCTTCAACAACAAGTGTTGAAAATAAAACAGTAGATAATAAACAATATTATGTTGTAGGTCCAATCACTATAACACAAGAAAATGCAACAGTATATACTTTATCTGACGATATAACTGTAAATAGTGAAACTTCAACAGGAGCATATATTGCAACATCTACAGGGGCTAAAGATACAAAAACAAGTGTTAAAGACCATATAGGAAGTGAATTTTATGTTGCAGTTCCTAAAGATGAAGTTAATGAAAATTCAATAACAATAGGATTTAATGGAGCCTATAAAGGAAATAAAAAAACATTATGGACAAATCAAAGTGTAGGAGAACAACCAATAGTAGAAGTAACTCCAGAAAATCAACCATTTAATTTAGAAGTAACAGCTACAGTAGAAAGAAACTTCGATTTAGCATTAAGAAAAACAATAACAAAATTAGTAGATGCAAGTGGAAATGGAAAATTCATTGTAAATGAAGACAATAAACCTGCAACAAGAGATATAAAAATAGTACCAGAAGATATAATAACAAATAATACAGCAACATATAACCATAGAAAAGATCCAGTAGTTGCACAAATAGGAGACAAAGTAACATATAAAATTACAATATATAACGAAGGAGATATAGTAGGTTACGCATCAAAAATAGTAGATCAATTACCAACAGGATTAACAACTGAATTAAAAGCAGGAGATAAGATAACATCTTCAAAAGGTAATGAATATACAGTAGAATACGATACAGAATCAAATAAAATTGAGTTAAATATAACAAAAGAAAATGCAAAAAATATAGCAGCATTTAATGGAACTACACTAGATAGTGATGAAATAGAGGTAACTTGTGAAGTAACTTCTAAAGCAACAAAATCAAATACTTCTAATAATTATTTAACAAATATTGCATATATAGCAAGTGGATGTCAAAGTGACGGAACAGAAGTTGAAAGAGATAGAAATAATACTGAATCACAACCATCAGTATTCCCTCAAAAAGACAAAGATGCATTAAATAGTACAGATGTAGATTCATACAAAGGAAATTCAAATAACCAATCAGTACGTGATGATACAACAAACAGTTACTATTATAAAGGGGAAGAAGATGATGATGACTTTGAAAAATTAGTTGTAAGTCCTCAAACATTTGACTTAGCATTACAAAAATATATATCAAGTATATATTCAAACGGAACAACAAAGCAAGGAAGACAAGAGCCTACAATAGATACTACAAAACTTGCAAGTGGTGAGGCAACAACAGCAGAATATAAACAAGACAAGACTGAAATATTAGTTAAAAATGGAGATTTTGTAACATATACATTTACTGTATATAACGAAGGTGAAGTTGATGGATATGTTAACAAGATAACAGACAATATACCGGTAGGATTACAATTTGTATATCAAAAAGTACCAACTGACGGGAAAACATTAATAGTTTGTAATTCAGATGGAACTTCAGAAGAAATAGAAGTAGATGAAAAAACATATAAATTAGTTGGAGATAACAATTCAAGTTGGAGCTTAGATGCAGATGCTTCACAAGCTTTAGCAAAAGACACATATAATGGTGAATCAACAATTAGTGTTACATGTGATGTTGCAAAATATTTAAATAATAATAATAAATTATTAACAGCATATGACAGTAATTTAGACACAAATCATGATGGAAAAGCAGGGCTAGCAAGTGTAAGTGTAACAGTAGTATTAAGAGTTGGAGCACAAAACGGAACAGGAAAAATAATAAGAAATGAAGCAGCAATAACAGAAGCAGAAGATTCTAATCATAATAAACAAGATGTGGAAAATGGAATCACAGATAGAGATTCAAAAGTTACTGAATGGCCAGGAAAAGATGGAGATAAAAAATATCAAGATGACGAAGATTATGACAATGTAATCTTAGGAACAGTAGACTTAGCATTAACAAAATTCATAACAGCAGTAAGTAATGATATAAATATAGAAGATGGGGAATATATAACAGCAGATGGAAAAATAGGAAGCAAAGAAAATCCATATTTAAGAGCAACAGGAGTAAATACAGCAGAACTAAAAAATAATCCAGAATGTCATGATGCAACATACTACACAGTAAAAGATCCGATAGTAGTACCTGCACAATCTTATGTATTATATAACATAAGAGTATACAACGAAGGAGAAGTAGATGTATATGCAGGAAAAGTAACAGATCATTTACCAGACTACTTAGATTATGTAGAATGTGATTTTAATAAAGATTATGGATGGAATGTAGGATCAGATGGAAAAACAATTTGGACAGAGCATTTATCAAATACAAATGGAACAGATAAATTAATGAAAGCATTTGACAAGGAAAAAGATGACGAAGCAGGATCAGGATTAGATTACAAAGACTTACAAATACTATGTAAAGTAAATGATAAAGCACCAACAAATAAAAACCTTGTAAATGTAGCAGAAATAACAGAATATGAAGATGAAAATGGAGATACAATACCAAATGATATAGATTCTACACCAGACAATGTAGATCAAAACAACGAAGATGATGATGATTATGAACAAGTAGTAATAAAAACATTTGACTTAAGCTTATTAAAATATGTATCAACAGTATATGTAACAGAAGATGGAAAGACAAAAACAACACAAACAGGAAATACAGGAAATGATGAAACAGATATAATACCAAAAGTAGAAATAAACAGAAAGAAAATAAATTCAACAGTAGTAAAATTTGGATACACAATAAAAATAACAAATGAAGGAGACATAGCAGGATATGCAAAAGAAATAACAGACTATGTACCAGAGGGATTAAAATTCTATAGTGAAGACAATAAAGGTTGGACAGATGAAGGAAACAACGTAATTTCTACAAGATTACTAGAAAACACATTATTACAACCAGGAGAAAGTGCTCAAGTCACAGTAATCTTCAGATGGATAAATGGATCAACAAATTTAGGATTAAAAACAAATACAGCAGAGATATCAGAAGATTATAATGAAGAAGGAGTACCAGATAGAGATTCAACACCAGATAATAAAGTTAAAACAGAAGACGATATAGATGATGCACAAGTACTATTGTCAATAGCAACAGGACTTGGAATCTATATTATAAAATATGTATCAGTTGGTTTAGTAATCTTAATGGTATTAGGAACAGGAATAATAGCAATTAAGAAATTCGTATTATAATATAAAGTTGACAAAGGTTGATTAAAAAAATTGAGGCCAAAAGTCAATAAAGAAGCAGAAAAATAAAGGGTTTCTGCTTCTTTATTTTTTAAATTATAAATAATTTTAAGTTTGTCTTAAAAATGTAATATAATTTTAAAGAAAATGTAAAAAAAGGGAAAAACTAGTATATATAAGGATTTTTGACATATATAAAAAAACAAGCATAATTGTTTTATTGAAAAAAATGACGAAAAATAGTAAAATATATTGTAGCTAAGTGTATAAAAAAGGAAGGTAAAATCTTATGAAAATTAGAAAAAATATTACAAGATTAATAATTATAGCATTAATTGCTTTGGTAACAATAGGAACTACAATAAGTATGGCAGTTGGAACTAGTACAAAAAACTTAAGTTTATCTCTTTTTAGATATAGTAATGGTACTAGTACTAATGGATATGCATTAGCAAAAACAGGACATAATGAAAAATATCATCCAGTATATCAAATATATGATAATGATCATAAAACTTATTATTGTTTAAATGCAGGAGCAGGAACGACTTGGAACAGTATGGAATCAGGAGGAACTAGTGCTACAGTAGAATATAATAGGTCTTATGATTTAGATATTGAAGAAGATATCAATAGCTTAAAAAATTTAACAGATGGTGAAAATGACAAAATATATAAAAACGTTGCCACAAGTCAATATTTACCTCAAATTTTATGGATATTAAACAATATATATATTCCGACAGGAAATAAAGAGCAAGATGCAGAACAAAAAAGAGCATTACTAGAAAAAGCAGGATTAGAATATGTTTGTCCAAGTGATGAGACACCAAATTTTGAATGTTATAGATATAAACAAAATGGTACATATTGGTCTAAGCTTGATAGAGGTAAAACAGGATATTATTATGAAAAAGAAGATGAAACATTTGTAGCAGTAGAATTAGACGATGATTTAGTAGAAGTTGCTCAACAAGCAGCCTTATGGTATTATACAAATTATAAAGATAATAATCCATCTAATACTGAGACATATAATGTTGCAGAAATGGGATTAGCATTAAAATGTTCAAATGGTATATCAAATACAACAACAACTTCATGGCAAGACCTAAGTGGGGATGACTTTGATGTTAATGAAGGTGATTATCAATATGAGGTTGGTAAATGGAAACAAGAACAAGCTGCAATTTTGTGTTCATATTTAATAGATGCAGCAGAAGCAAATAAAAATCAAGCAAAAAACACAACACCATTACAAATTTCTTCAACAACAGGAATTGTAAATAAAACAGTAGATAATACACAATATTATGTTGTAGGACCAATAACAATATCAAAAATAAATGAAACATTATATACTTTATCTAATGATATAACTGTAAATGGAAGTACTTCAACGGGAGCATATATTGCAACATCTACAGGAGCTAAAGATGCAAAACCAAATGTAAAAGACCATATAGGAACAGCATTTTATGTTGCAGTTCCAAAAAATAAAGTTAATAGCAATAGTATTAAAATTGGATTTTCGGGTCAATATACCAAAAACAAAAAAACATTATGGACAAATGCAACTAAAGGTGAACAACCAATAGTAGAAGTAACTCCTCAAAATCAACCATTTGACTTAGAAGTTACAGCTACAACAGAAAGAAACTTTGATTTAGCATTAAGAAAAACAATAACAAAATTAGTAGATGCAAAAGGAAATGGAAAATTTATTATAAACGAAGATAATAAACCTGCAGCAAGAGACATAAAAATCGTATCAGCAGATATAGCAACAAATAAAACAGCAACATATAACCATAGAAAAGATCCAGTAGTTGTAAAAATAGGAGATGAAATAATATATAACATTACAATATATAACGAAGGAGACATAGATGGTTACGCATCAAAAATAGTAGACCAATTACCAACAGGATTGACAACTAAATTAAAAACAGGAGATAAAATAACATCTTCAAAAGGTAATGAATATACAGTAACATATGATACTACATCAAATAAAATTGAATTAAATATAACAAAAGAAAATGCAAAAAATATAACAGCATTTAATGGAACAACATTAGATAGTGAAGAAATAGAAGTAACTTGTGAAGTAACTTCAGAAGCTACAAAATCAGAGAAAACCAATAATTATTTAACAAATATTGCATATATATCTGAAGCATATAATTCTAGTGGAGAAAAAGTTGATCAAGATAGAAATAATACTGAGTCAAGACCAAGCCAATCACCTACACAAGACAAAGATACATTAAATAGTACAGATGTAGATTCATACAAAGGAAATACAGGAAACCAATCAGTACGTGAAGATACAACAAACAATTATTATTATAAAGGTGAAGAAGACGATGATGACTTTGAAAAGGTAGTTGTAAGACCTGCACAATTTGACTTAGCATTACAAAAATATATATCAAGTATATATTCAAATGGAACAACCAAACAAGGAAGACAAGAACCTACAATAGACACTACAAAACTTGCAAGTGGTGAATCAACAACAGCAGAATATAAACAAGATAAAAGTTATGTACCAGTAAAAAACGGGGATTTTGTAACATATACAATTACTGTATACAATGAAGGTGAAGTTGATGGATATGTTGATAAAATAACAGACAATATACCAGTAGGATTACAGTTTGCATATCAAAAACAACCAGCTGATGGAAAAACATTAACACTATGTAACGCAGACGGAACTTCTGAAGATATAGAAGTAGATGAAGAAGCTTACAAGCTTGTTGAAGAAAATAACTCATTTTGGAGTTTAGATAAAGACAAAACTAATCAAGAGACATTAGCAAAAGATACATATAATGGAGAATCTACAATAAGTATTACATGTGATGTTGCAAAATATTTAAATAATAATAAATTATTAACAGCATATGACAGTACATTAGATACAAACCATGATGGAAAAGCAGGGCTAGCAAGTGTAAGTGTAACAGTAGTATTAAGAGTTGGAGCACAAAACGGAACAGGAAAAATAATAAGAAATGAAGCAGCAATAACAGAAGCAGAAGATTCTAATCATAATAAACAAGATGTGGAAAATGGAATCACAGATAGAGATTCAAAAGTTACTGAATGGCCAGGAAAAGATGGAGATAAAAAATATCAAGATGACGAAGATTATGACAATGTAATCTTAGGAACAGTAGACTTAGCATTAACAAAATTCATAACAGCAGTAAGTAATGATATAAATATAGAAGATGGGGAATATATAACAGCAGATGGAAAAATAGGAAGCAAAGAAAATCCATATTTAAGAGCAACAGGAGTAAATACAGCAGAACTAAAAAATAATCCAGAATGTCATGATGCAACATACTACACAGTAAAAGATCCGATAGTAGTACCTGCACAATCTTATGTATTATATAACATAAGAGTATACAACGAAGGAGAAGTAGATGTATATGCAGGAAAAGTAACAGATCATTTACCAGACTACTTAGATTATGTAGAATGTGATTTTAATAAAGATTATGGATGGAATGTAGGATCAGATGGAAAAACAATTTGGACAGAGCATTTATCAAATACAAATGGAACAGATAAATTAATGAAAGCATTTGACAAGGAAAAAGATGACGAAGCAGGATCAGGATTAGATTACAAAGACTTACAAATACTATGTAAAGTAAATGATAAAGCACCAACAAATAAAAACCTTGTAAATGTAGCAGAAATAACAGAATATGAAGATGAAAATGGAGATACAATACCAAATGATATAGATTCTACACCAGACAATGTAGATCAAAACAACGAAGATGATGATGATTATGAACAAGTAGTAATAAAAACATTTGACTTAAGCTTATTAAAATATGTATCAACAGTATATGTAACAGAAGATGGAAAGACAAAAACAACACAAACAGGAAATACAGGAAATGATGAAACAGATATAATACCAAAAGTAGAAATAAACAGAAAGAAAATAAATTCAACAGTAGTAAAATTTGGATACACAATAAAAATAACTAACGAAGGAGACATAGCAGGATATGCAAAAGAAATAACTGATTATGTACCAGAGGGATTAAAATTCTATAGTGAAGACAATCAAGGATGGACAGACGAAGGAAACAACGTAATTTCTACAAGATTACTAGAAAACACATTATTACAACCAGGAGAAAGTGCTAAAGTCACAGTAATATTCAGATGGATAAATGGATCAACAAACTTAGGATTAAAAACAAATACAGCAGAAATATCAGAAGATTATAATGAAGAAGGAGTACCAGATAGAGACTCAACACCAGATAATAAAGTTAAAACAGAAGACGATATAGATGATGCACAAGTACTATTATCAATAGCGACAGGACTTGGAATCTATATTATAAAATATGTATCAGTTGGATTAGTAATCTTAATGGTATTAGGAACAGGAATAATAGCGATTAAGAAATTCGTATTATAATAAACATGCATGGGGAAATAAATAATATTTCCTCATGTTTTTATTTTGAAAAATTAATTTTTACGTCTTGAGAGTTCTTTACAAAAAAAATAAAAAAATTATTTACAATAAAATTGTGTTATGCTATAATGAGGACAGATTATGGATGAAAGAAGGAAAAAAATGAATCAAATTTTATCAGAAGAAAAACCTCAAAATAAAAAAAGAAGGACAAGCAAAACAAGCCTACACTCAAATGTTGTTGTTTTTGCAATAATTTTAATAATATTTGGAATAGGAATGACATCAGTAGGGGCATATTCATATTTTGCAAATTCTTCAAATAATGAAAATTCTAGTATTGCTGATTCTAAAACTGAGCCATTAATTACAATAGAAAGAGAAAGTGCATCTGTTATAAATATAGTAGTAACTCATGATAAACAAATTGCAAATATAACATACTCTATAAATGGAGAGGAACCTAAACAAGTAGACGGCAACGGAACTAATGAGTTAAAAGAAAAAGTAGAACTACCAGTTGGAGAATCAAATATTACTATAACAGCACAAGATATAAATGGTGTAACATCATCATATCAATCTACATATCAAGTAGAGCAAAAACCAACAATAACTTTAGAACAAGTAGATAATAAAATACAAGTAACAACTGAAAGCAAAATAAATATAGATTATATAAAATACTATTGGGATGAAGACGAACAAAATGCAAGACAAGATACAATAAATGATGTAAAAAATGTAACTTTAATAGATGTATTAGAAGGAATGCATACATTAAATATAAAAGTAGTAGATATAGAAGGAAATGAAACAATAAAATCTCAAAAAGTAAAAGGAGATAATAAACCAAATTTAAAAGTTACTACTGATAAAAAGAGCTTTATTATCAAAGCATCAGATGATGAAAACTTAAATAAAATAGAAATTACATTTAATTCTGGAGAAAAACAAACAGAAGAAATAAATGCAAAAGAATATTCTAAAAATATAGAATTACAAACAGGAATAAATACATTAATAGTAACAGTATATAACGAAAATGGACTTTCAGAAACTTCAAAGGTAAAATATACTAAGGAGTGAAATAATGGTAAATGAAGTATATATAATAGACGATGATGAGTCATCTATAGCAGTATTTAGAGAGCTTTTTAGAGAAGACAAAGAATATAAATTCATTAGTGTAAAAACAGAGCAAATAGATATTGCATTAAACAATATCCCATCATTAATAGTAATAAATGAAGATGCTATAGATAGAGATGTTATAGATGTATGTAGAAAAATAAGAAAAGATGAAGATAATACAATAACACCAGTAATTGTTGTTTCTTCAAATTCTTCTAGAGAGCATAGAATGAAAGTATTAAATGAATCTATAGAATATTTTATAAGAAAGCCTGTAGATGAAGGATATTTATACTATACAGTAAAAAATTTAACAAGACTTCTTACAATTAATAGAAGAATGAGTCCATTAACAGGACTTCCTGGAAATGTACAAATAAATTCTGAATTAAAAAAACGTTTAATAAAAAACGAAGAATTTTCAGTAATATATATTGATTTAGACAATTTTAAAGCATACAATGATGTTTATGGATTTTTAAAAGGAGATCAAATAATACAGTATACAGCGAATATTATTGTAAATGCTGTGCATGATAATAGTAATGGATTTGTAGGACATATTGGTGGAGATGACTTTATTGCCATAGTTCCTGGTAAAGATGTAGAAAAGTTATGCCAATCTATAATATCTAACTTTGACAGTGGCGTAAAAAAGTTCTATAATGAAAAAGATTATGAAGAAGGATATATAGAAGTTGCAAATAGAAAAGGAATAATAGAAAAATTCCCAATAACTTCTATTTCCGTAGCAGTTGTAGTTGCAGATATAGGACGATTTGCTAACATTTTGGAAATTGGAGATGTAGCTACACAAGTAAAACATGCTGTGAAAAATGTAATGGGAAGCAGTTATGCAATAGACAGAAGAAGAAGTAAATGATTAAGGAACGAAATTAAAAATTAGTCAAAACAATTTTTGATTTCGTTTTTGGTTGTATAAAATAGTTGAGATATTCAATGTTTGGAGGGGAAACCTATGTATGAAAGAAATGCAATAATATTAGAAAGATATTTTGATGATATGTTTGGCTATAATATGAGAAATAATATTAAAACAAATTTTAAAGATTATAGTGAATTAGTTGCATGCCTAGAAAAATATAAAGATATTTCTGATGAAGAAGAAACAATTATGCAAGAATATGATTCTATTGCTAACAAAATAAGAGAAATACAAAAAAGTCAAGATAATTTAAATAAGAAAAATGCTAAATTACAAGAAGAAAGAAGCAGGCTATTTGATAATATTGACGAAAATACAGATAAAATGAAAAAAAGTTTAGATAGTTTAAATAATAATATTCAGATTGTAAATGATGAAATAGAAGAAAATGCTCAAAGATTTGTTGAGGTAGTAGATGAATTTGACCAAAAAAGTGCAGTTAGAACAACTTGTGGAAGAACAAGAAGAACAATAGAAAATGAATACAACAAAAAATTAAATGAAACATTAGATAACTACCAAAATATAGATACAGAGATCGAAAAAGATGCAAAAAAATTTATTGAATCAGAAACCGTAAATATTGAAAATGAATTAAAAGAAAAGATGAAGAAAAATGGAGAAAAAGAAAAAGTTCCATTTAATATAAATGTAATTGCAAAAGCTATAGCAGTTACAATAGACATTCAAAAAAGAGAAGCAGAAATATATACAAACATTTACGATAGAACAAATAGATTATTTACAGAAATAAAAAATAATTCAACAAAAATTGAAAAGCATAAAAAAGCAATAAAAGATGCAAATTGTAAATTGGAATTTTTAGCTGCTATAAAAGAATATCTAATTCAATTTTTAGACAATGAAAGATTAACATCTGTAAATGGAAAAGAAGAACATAATCAATTAATGGATGAAGCATGCAAAAATCTTGACGAAGACTTAATACAAATAAATAATTTATATACATTATTATTAAAGGAAATAACTAAAAAAATAACTAAAAAGTCTTACAACGAATTGTACAAATTAGATTATCTTGCAAATCTTGAAAAAAAATCAGAGAAATTTGATAATGAAATTAGAAAATTAAACCTATCTGTAACAATAATTAATCCAAATTATTGGAGAATAGAAGGTATGAAAAAAATATATGATGTATTCTATAAATGTGTTACAGAGAATTATGATAGAGACTTATCAGCATATTTTCAAGACGAACAAGAAGATTATG
The DNA here is from genome assembly GCA_947623465.1 of uncultured Clostridia bacterium. GTDB lineage: Bacteria > Bacillota > Clostridia > TANB77 > CAG-508 > CAG-269. The sequence goes on along the minus strand of CANQGU010000028.1, from coordinate 1,051 downwards.
ACGAAGATTATGATGATAAAAGTGAAAAAAAGAAAGGCAATTACAAAGAGAATATAAAAATAGAAAGAAATGTATCAAAAAATAAAGAAGAAGATACGAAAGCAGAGATTGATAAAAAAATAGATATCATTTTAGGATTAGATAAAGCAGATGAAGATTGGGACAAAGAAGAAGTAAACGAAAATGAAGACGAAGATCTTTGGCAAGAAGATAATGAACTAGAAAGTGAAGATGAGGAATTTTGGGACAACGATGAAGAACTAGAAAACGAAGACGAAGAAATTTGGGACGACGATGAAGAACTAGAAATAGATGACGAAGAAAATGAAGATGATGAATTTGATGAAGAAGATGATGAAGATGACGAATTCGATGACGACGAAGATGATAATGAATTCAATGAAGATAATGAAGATGAAGACGAAGATTTTGATGAGTCTAGTGAACAAGATGATGATATAGATTTTGATATATGGGGAAATATAGACAAGGAAAAGAATAAAAAAGGAAATTTAATTGATGAAGACGATGATGAGTGGGACGAAGAATTAGATGAAGATGTTGAAGACGACGAAAATGAAGAAGAAAATGAAACTGAAGAAAATATAGACAGTGAAACTGAAGAAAATATTAAAAATAAAAACAAAAAGACAAAAAAACAATCAAAAGGTAAACACAGTAAAGATGATAGTAAAATAGACAACAGTTGGGAAAATCAATTTATAAATATTAGTAAAAAAGAACCAAAAAAGAAGAAAAGCTTTTTTGATAAATTTAAAAAATAACAAGGATAAAAGGACGACCTGTCATTTGGGACGTCCTTTTTTGACAGCTTTTTGCCATTTTGTGTTATTGAAAGATGTCTTTTTTGACAACTTTTTTAAATTTGCCATTTGGAATTTTATTGACAGTTCTTTAAAATCACAAAAAATATTCCTTGGAAGATATTTTTTCCAAGGAATAAATAATTATCTTTTACTAAATTGTGGAGCTTTTCTAGCTTTTTTAAGACCGTATTTTTTTCTTTCTTTCATACGAGGATCTCTTGTTA
>CANQGU010000027.1 GCA_947623465.1 uncultured Clostridia bacterium | reverse complement strand
CTTGTTTCTTTTTATTTAAAACACTATTTAGCTCATCAATTTGTTTTGCATTTACTATAGCACCACCATAAAAATTATACAATAAATATACGAAAAAATGTTCTAAATTAATCATTATAATAAAAAGTTTTATAAGTTATTTTCAAAAATTTAAATAAAACATATTGACTTTTTATTTCAAACTGTATATACTGTATATATACAATATATTTTTAGTAAAGGGGAAATTTCTAATATGAATATAATAATAAGTAATTCTAGCAATATTCCTATATATGAACAAATAAAAGAACAGATAAAAAGCAAAATAATATCTAATGAACTAAAAGCAGGAGAAATGTTGCCTTCAATTCGAAGTTTGGCAAAAGATTTAAGAATAAGTGTAATAACCACTAAAAATGCTTATGAAGGGTTAGAACAAGAAGGATATGTTGAAACTATTGTAGCAAAAGGAACTTATGTAGCAAATAAAAATGTTGAAATTATAAGAGAAGAACAATTACAAAAAGTAGAAAATTTAATAGATACTGCTGTTTCTATTGCTAAAATTAGCAAAATTTCCAAAGAAGAACTACAAAGTATGATAGATATTTTATATGAGGAGGATAAATAATATTATGGAAAATGTGTTAGAAGTTAAAGATTTATGCAAAAGATATACAGGTTTTGAATTAAAAAATGTAAATTTTAGCATACCAAAAGGGATGATAATTGGTTTAATAGGAGAAAATGGAGCTGGAAAAACAACAACTATAAAAGCCATACTTAATATTATAAATAAAGACAAAGGACAAGTAAAAATATTTGGTTTAGATTTACAGCCAAATGAAAAGAAAATAAAACAAGATATAGGTGTTGTTTTAGATGATAGTTTTCTTTCAGAATATCTAAGCCCAAGAAGTATAAGTAAAATTATGAAGAGTTTTTATCCTACTTGGGATGAAAAATTATATTTAAAGTACATAGAAAAATTTAATCTTCCATTAGACAAAATATCTAAAGAATTTTCTAGTGGTATGAAAATGAAATTAAAAATAGCAACAGCAATTTCCCATAAACCTAAATTACTGATTTTAGACGAGCCAACATCAGGCCTAGATCCTGTGGTAAGAAATGATATATTAGACATTTTTCAGGAATTTATAGAAGATGGTGAACACTCTATATTGCTTTCTAGTCATATTACATCAGACCTAGAACATATTGCTGATTATATAATGTTTATAAATAATGGAGAAATCATTTTTACAAAGTCAAAAGATGAACTTATAGAAAATTTTGGAATAGTAAAATGTGATGAAAAAGATTTTAAAAGATTTGATAAAACTGACTATGTTAAATATAAGAAAAACAAATATGAGTATGATATTTTAGTTGAAAATAAATATGAATTTCAAAGAAAATATGATATTTCAGTAATTGATAAACCTACTATAGAAAATATTATGCTAATTTATATAAAGGGGGAAAAATAAAATGAACATTATAAAAGGATTGATTTTAAAAGATTTTCAAACAATAAAGTCTTATAAATTTACAATATTATTTATGATGATATTACTTGTAATAGGAGGCTTTTTAAATTATGATATAATTACATTTATCCCTATTACTATGCCCTTATGTTTTGGTATGTTAGGAATAAGTAGTTTTAGCTATGATAATTTGGCAAAAGCAGATAAATATTTACTTACTTTTCCAATTAATAAAAAAGATATGGTAAAAGCAAGATATATTTATATTTTATTATTTACCTTATTTGGTTCATTATTTGGATTTATTTGTACAATATTAGTTCAGTTAGTAAATGTAGGAAATATTGACACAGAAATTTTAATAAATGATTTATCAATTACATTTGGCGCTCTATGTGGTATTAATATTTTTACAAATTTTTCAAATACCAATTATGTATAAATTTGGAGCAGAAAAAGGAAGAATTATACAATTAATTATGATTATATTTTTAATGTTAGGTGTATCTTTAATTACTACTACTTTAATGAAAATCTTTAATATTTCACTAGATACTTTTATAATAATGTTAAAAAATTATTTAATAGCAATATTAGGCATTTCAGTAATAATGCTATACATATTATCATTTGTCATCTCTTGCAAAATTTATGAACGAAAAGAAATTTAAAATATAAAGGAAATATTGCTAATTATCTACTTTTATGATAATATATAAAATAATAAATTTCGCTATAGAGGTACAATATTATGACTAGATGTAAATGGTGTAATTTAAAAAATCCAAAATATATTGAGTATCATGATAATGAATGGTGTAAGCCAAATTCTGATGATAAATATTTATATGAAATGTTGATATTGGAATCTTTTCAAGCGGGACTTTCTTGGGAGTGTGTATTAAATAAAAGAGAATACTTTAAAGAAGCATTTGATAATTTCGATATAGATAAAATATGCGATTATAATGATACAAAAGTAAAAGAATTATTAAAAAATGAAAAGATTATAAGAAACAAATTAAAAATACAAGCTACTATAAATAATAGTAAAATTTTCAAGAAAATACAAAATGATTTTGGTTCATTTTATAATTATTTGAAGAAATTTACTAATAATAAAATTATTTATGAAATAGATAAAACTACAAATCAATTATCAGATAATTTATCAAAAGATTTGCAAAAAAGAGGGATGAAATTTGTAGGAAGCACCATTATATATTCTTATTTACAAGCAATAGGTGTTATTTATTCTCATGGAAAAGAGTGTTTTATGTATAAGAATAAATAGATATAATTTAATCAGTTACAAATAAAAAATATAACAAATTATAATTTTATATTAAAGAAAGGATGATATTATGGAAAAAGCAAAGGTTTATTATGCAAAGGAGATAACTCCTGAAAATTTAATTAAAATATATGAAGCTCTTGGAGTAGAATTAAAAGGAAAAATTGGAGTAAAAGTTTCAACAGGAGAAGATGGAGCAAGAGGATATTTAAAGGCAGATTTAATAGGCCCATTAGTAAAAAAATTAAACGGAACAATTATTGAATGTAATACAGCGTATTCAGGTGCAAGAAATACTGCGGAAGATCATATAAAAGTAGCTGAAAAACATGGTTTTACATCTTATGCAGATGTAGATATTATGGATGCAGATGGAGAAATGAAAATACCTGTAAACAATGGTAAACATTTAAAATATGATTTAGTTGGAACACATTTAGATAGATATGATGCAATGGTAAATTTAGCTCATGGTAAAGGTCATGCTATGGGTGGATTTGGAGCAAGTTTAAAAAATCAATCTATAGGTGTTGCATCAAGAAATGGAAAAGCATATATTCATACAGCAGGAGCAACAGAAAATCCTGATGAATTATGGGAAAAGCTACCAAAACAAGAAGACTTTATTGAGTCAATGGCAGAAGCAGCAAAATCTGTTGCAGATTATTTTGAAGCAAATAATAAAAAAATAGTTTATATAACAGTTATGAATTTCTTATCAGTTGATTGTGATTGTGATGCACATCAAACAGATCCTGTAATGGCAGATTTAGGAATAGTAGCATCTTTAGATCCTGTAGCAAATGATCAAGCATTTGTTGATATGATATGGGCTTCAAAAGATGAAGGTGCTCATCTTTTACAAGAAAGAATAGACCGTCAAGTTGGAAGACATATACTACCTTATGCAGAAGAAATTGGACTTGGAACAACAAAATATGAATTAATAAATATTGATTAGAAAAATATTTAAAATATGTTAAAGCTTAAATCAAAACTTGATTTAAGCTTATTTTAATATTCCTTTTATATGAATAAATCTAGCTTTTTTATAAATATACGAATCCAAATTTCTATAATAAGAATCAAAAGTATGAGATGCTCCATAAATTTTGTCATTTTCAATCCCTACTATAATAATTGTGTGTGCAAATTTAATTCCATCAAAAGATAATTGAACTATATCCCCTATCTCCATCTTATCTTTTGATGTATTCTCTGCTGTTGGCCCTTTCTTAGTATTACTTATTAGAAAATTATATAAAAATTCAACCCCTGTCCATGAAGGCGACTTATCATTTGCGTTATTGTAATACCAACCATATATTTTGTTATAATTCATAACCTTACTTCCTGCATATATACATTGTGAAATAAAATTTGTACAATCTCCACCTAATGCATCATAATTATAATATCTAGGATTTCTTTTATATGCCCATTTTTGTGCATACTCTATAGCTTGCTCTCTATTATATTTTTCCATATAAAAATTCCTCCTAGTAAATTATATTCATACTTAAAATATATGACATATATATTGGTTATTTTATTATTTAACACATATTAAATCTTTTAATTTTTCATATTTACTATCTCCTATTCCACTAACATTTTTTATATCTTCACAGCTAGAAAATTTGCCATTTTGATTTCTATATTCTACTATTCTTGACGCAAGTTCTGCTCCAATTCCTGGCAAACTTTCAAGTTCAGTTTCTGTTGCTTTATTTATATTTATTTGATTTTCTGAATTTCCATTTGCTGTTTCTGTTTCTTGAGTAATATTTTTTCCAATGTCATCTGTTATTATTTCTTGTTCTTCTCCTTCTATATCTAAATTACTAGGTATTTTTATTTTTATTCCATCTTCTAAAACATAAGCTAGGTTAACATCAGAAATGTCTGCATCTTCTGTTAATCCCCCTGCTTTTTCAATTGCATCTTCCATCCTTGACCCTTCATCTAACCTTACTATTCCCGGTTCTTTTACAGCTCCTGTAATATGCACAATGATTTGTTCCTTTTCTTGCTCTGTTTCTTCTTTAGTACTATTGCTATTATTTTGTACCAATATATTTTCTTCTATTTCTTGATTATTTGTACCTAATTTATTGTAAATGATATACATAACTCCAATTCCAACAATTATAGTTATAATAATTAAAATTTTCTTTTGCTTTAAGCTTAAATTATCTAACATAAATATCAAACCTCCTTTTTATTTTAAAAATTTGTTGCATTTTTTTGTCGAATATTGTATATTAAGTAATATATTTTATGACAAAGATTGGGGGACTTTTAACACAAATGAAACTTAAAAAAATACTTATTTTGTTATTAATTATTTTTATTACTTTACCATGTGGAATTTCTAAAGCAGCTAATGAAGATGAATTAAATTTATCTTCTGAATCTGCAATATTAATAGATAGTAATACAGGAGCTATTCTTTATGGAAAAAATGAAGATGAAAAAATGTATCCTGCAAGTACTACAAAAATATTAACTTCAATAATTGCTCTTGAAAAATGTGATTTAAACGAAAAGGTTACCGCTTCTAAAACAGCAATTTCTGCAATTCCTTCTGGATATTCTTCATGCTATTTATCTGAGGGTGAAGAAATGAGTGTAAAAGATTTGCTAACCGTCTTTTTAGTTCATTCTGCAAATGATGCTGGATACATTTTAGCAGAATATATTTCAGGAACTATAGAAAACTTCGCAGAATTAATGAACCAAAAAGCAAATGAAATTGGATGTACAAATTCACATTTTATGAACCCAAGTGGAATTCATGATGAAAATCATTATTCTACTGCTCACGATTTAGCTTTAATTGCAAGATATTGTATGAAAAATCAAACTTTTAGAACTATAGTTTCTATGCAAAAATGCCAAGTCCCTGCAACAAACAAATTTGATGCTAGAACTTATACAAATACAAATGATTTACTTAATCCTTCTTCAAAATACTATATAAAAGATTGTATTGGTATTAAAACTGGCTTTACATCTGAGGCACAAAATTGCTTAATTTCGGGATTTTCAAAAAATAATTTAGAATTAATAGCCGTAGTTTTAGGTGCATCTTCACTTACAAATCAACGGAAGTGCAAGATATACAGACACTACAACTTTATATAATTATGGATATGAAAATTATTCTATAAAGACTATAGCTAAACAAAATGATGTTATACACCAAATAGAAGTTTCTAATGCTTCTAAAAATACTAGAGATTTAGATTTAATTATAGAAAATGATTTAAATGTATTAGTAAAACAAGATACTCAAATTCCAGAACCAACTATTACATTAAATGAGGTAATCAAAGCCCCAATTAGTCAAAATGCAGTTTTAGGCACAATAACATATACTGTAAATGGAATCGATTATACTCAAAATTTACTTTCATCACATAATGTTGAACCAAATGAATTCTTATTAACAATTTTTAAAACTTTGCTTGCAATAGTTATCCTTATAATTATAACAATATTTTTATTTTCGAATTCTAAAAAAAGTAAGAAAAAAAAGAAGAGAAAATCTAAATATTCGATTAGATATTAATAAATTCACGGAGAGAATATTTTAAAATATCCTCTCCATTTAATTTTTAATTAATTATTTATAGTCTTTTCCTATAACTATTTTAATATCAACTGTACTTTTACTAGATGTACTACTAGATACATTTCCTACACCTAATATATTTTTTATTGATGTTGTGTGAGTAGATGGAACAGCAGTTTTATTTACAATAGTAGTTTTGGCTGTACTTGTTGTTGTTCCTGTTTTATATACATTGTAACCTTTATTTTTTAAAGCTTTTGTTGCTTTTGTAAGAAGTGTAGAATCTCCACTTCCATTAATTATTTCTAGTTTTATCTTAGAATTTTCTGTTTTTTCGCTACTTGTTGTATTGCTTGATGTCGAATTAGATGTTGATGTACTATTAGTTTCACTTGTTCCTGCTCCAGTTCCCTCTCCGTTTTGATTAGCAAACATTTCTTCAATTAAAGCTTCTGTTTCTTTTTTATTGTATTCAAAGTAAGATAATTTATATGGTCCAAAGCTTCCTGTTGTCCCTGGAATTGAAACAGTTTGTAGATTTTCTACATTGAAATCGATTGCATATGCAACATAGTCTTTTATTAAAGACCAATTGCTTATATTTGTAGTTACATTATTTTTAAATATATCTATGAAGTTACCTATTTTAGTTATGTTTTTAAATTGTATCATTTGTTTAGCTACAACTTTTAAAAACTCTCTTTGAGTTCTCATTCTTCCTAAGTCATTATCTCCATATTCCTCAGGATATGATGTTCCATTATTGTTTTTTCTAAATCTAACAAGTCCTTCTGCTTGCTCTCCGTTTAACTTTTGTACACCTGCTTTTAAGTGAATAGCTAAGTCTTGAGAACTATCGTCATAATCCATGTTTATTGGTACATCAAATTCAACTCCACCAAGCTCATCAACTAATTCTACTAATGCATTATTGCTTACTACAATATAATAAGTTATATCTAATCCTGTAATTCTATTAACAGCATCTAAGGTTTTTTCTGGGCTTGTTTGATATAAAGCATTTATTTTATCATATGATGAAGCTTTATTTTTATTTGTTCCAACAAATGTATCTCTAGGAATAGAAATTAAAGTTGCTTTTTGTGTTTTAGGGTTATATGAAGCAACTATTATTGTGTCTGTTAATTTTGTTTTTATATCTTCACTTACACCTAAAAGTAACACTGTAAATGGATCTAAATCTGCCAATTTTTTTTGGTCCTGTCCCATGGCTGTTTGTACCATTCCTTTTATACCCCAACCATTTTTATAAGCACTATATCCAACAAATCCTGCAATTACTATCGCAATTAATAGAACTATCTTTAAAAAATTTTTTAATCCTTTATGTTTCTTTTTTGTTTTTTTATTTTTTATATTGCTTTTTTTATTTTTACTTTCTTTTTTACTCATTTGCTTTCTTATTCACTCTTTTCTTTCAAAACTAAAAACTATCATTTGGATTATACCAAATTATTACCTAAAAGGCAATACTTTACTATAAGATTATTTTCATATAAAAATTTAGTAATATATGAGTTATCTATAGCATTTGAGATTATTCCATTTCCATTTATTGAAACAACAAAAAATAATATTGTTAACAATAAATAAACTATAATTACTCCCCTAATTACTCCATAAAGTATTCCACCTATTTGATTAAATTGCTTAATAAGTGGTAAATTTGCCAAACCATCTGTTAAAAATTTTAATAATGCAACAATAATTCTAATTGCAAAAAATAGAATTATTGCAGTTAATATTTGTATTGCTTGAATTGCAATGTTATCAGCCATTACTTCAATTGCATATTCTTTAGTTTCATCTGCTGTTTCTTGCATTTGATTTATTATATTTCTTCCTTTATTAGAGGTATCATCTTCATCCTCAGTGTTTTCATCATTGTTGTTAATAATTACTTCTCTAATTTTATCATCTAATTCTGTATTGTTAATTATAAAATTTGAAACCGGTCTATATAGAATTAAAGTTGCAATAATTGCTATTAAAAATGCTACTATACTAACAATTGCTTTTACTAATCCTTTTTTATAACCACTAATTATGTTTAATAATAATATTGCTACAATTACTACATCCATTAATATTGCCATAATAATTTTTCCTTTCACAAATTTTTATAAATTTATTATTTCTACTCTATCTTTATAAATAACTATAGCTAAATCAGATGAAATCTGAACATTTGTAATTTCTTGATTTGATGTGTATTTTTTTATTAATATTCCATTTGTATTAATAAAATATATTTCTGTTCCTACATTAACTCCAATAATATTGCCTTGAGCATACATTTCTTTAACTACTTCATCAAAATTATATATATTTTTTTGATTATTTGATGTATTTACAATGTTTAAAACCGAGTTAGAATTGAACATTTTAGAACCTTCTTCTGTTATGTATGCAATACTATCTGCAAGATTTACTGAAATAAATGTAGTTTTGTTATCTATTGAAAGCATTTCAGTATTATTTTCATTGTTTATTAAATTTATAGAATTATCATACTCACATACTAAATTATTTTTTTCTTGATATTCTAAGCTTACAATCATTTTTGATGCATCTGCATTATATGAATTTATTATTGCTTGCTCAGAATTTTTTTCAGCTTCTTCAATAGAAATTATTTTTACATTTGATGAAATTAAAGTTCCAGATGTGTCCATTTCAGCAAAAGCTACATATTTATTATCATTTGTAATTGATACATCAACAACTCTAGTAGTTGATAAATAGTTTTTTAACAATTGTTTTCCAGAATCATCATATACTGTTATTATTGACTTATATGTTGTATCTGTTGTAACCAAAACTACATATCCATTTTTATTAATATGTACTTGTAGTATTTCTCCATCTACTTTTCCATCCCATAAATATGTTTTGTCTGAAATAACACAAAATTCTTGTCCATTTTTTTCAGCTATAACTAAGTATTTATTAGTTGAATCAAATATTGCTGTATTTATGTTTATAGGCATTTCCATAACATTATTTCCAGATGAATTGTATAAAATTAAATTTTTATCATTTAAGATACCAATATATTTATCATAACAAAATATTTGATTGTTTTTATCTATGTCTAAATCTATACTTGCTATATCTTGTTCAGTCACATTTTTTCTTAAAATGTTTATATCAACCCATTTTCTAAAGCTTTCTTTTGAAATATATAAAGAAACAAGTACTATTATGCTAATTATAATTATAGATACTATACTTACAATTATAATTTTTCTTATACTTAATTCTCTTTTTATTTGATATAATTCTTTTTCATTTTCTCTCATTATTTAGATTTTCGTTAGTATATAACCAACTCTCCTCCTATTTTTTTATAATTTTATCAAATGAGAAAAAAAATATCAACTGTTATTTACTTTTTAATATAAAATAAATTTGTATTAAGCCCAAATAGCCAAATACAGGGAATAAAAATTTAACTAAATTTGAAAATCCTATTGGTGAAACTATAATACTTAACATACATAAAATAAATGCATACAATTTCACTCTATTTTGTTCTCTGCAAATATTATTTAAAAAACTCATACCTACCGAAATTGCTGTTGTAAAAATTGAAATTAAAATTATTATGCCATAAAAATACGTGAAATTTGAAAAATAATTTTTAACTACATATACAACTGGCATTTCAATTTGTGAAAAATTTATTTTTATATTTACTAATAATAAAAATGTAAGTAATGCGATTATTAATATGATAATACTAGATAATATTGAAATTACTGTTACTTGTTTTCGATTTTTTAGAAAATTTTTTAAATTAATTAAAACCGGTATTATTAAGATTAAATTATAACTTGAATAAATAATTGCATGTATTATAAAAAATAAACTATGATTTTCTTCTATATTTGTTCCAATTTCGTTAAAATTAATATTTATAATATTTTTAATACCTATTGAAAAAATTAAAATAATTAAAATAGGTACAATTACACTGTTTACTTTTGTTATGCTTTCCATGTTTTTTAAAAACAAAATATAACATAAAAATACAATAAATAAACTTCCAAATATACTATTTATTCCGGAATTGTTGCTTAAAATATGCTCCAAACCCAGATACCATTATGAAAAAAGTCATACATAAAAACAAGTTTATTATAATATTTGTTACATTTGCTAATTTTCTTTTATCCACAAATATGTAATTTAAAAAATCTTTGTATGTTTTTATATCATTATTAAATGTTATTTTTAATACTTTATAAATTATAAATCCTATAATTATGCTACATATTGTAATTCCTATTATTCCATTTTTTCCAAACCTATAAAAAAACAAATAAATTTCTTGACCTGATGCAAATCCCGCCCCGTATTAAAGCACCTAATATAGTAAATAAAATCATAGCATGCCACCTTCTACAAAAAAATAAGAACTCTTATTAATATATATAAAAGTTCTTATTTTTATACGTTTATTTTACTTGTTTTACATTTACTTTCGTTAATTTTTCGCTTATTTTTTTCTTCTTCTTATTTGCCATACTATAATTCCTATTATTATTATTAATATTGGAACTGTAAATACTATTTTCATTATGATTGATTTTTGTCCATCTGTTGCTGTAAAGCTACTTTCAGCACTACGACTTTTTCTAATTGTAATGCTATCTTCTTGTTCTGTTAAATAAGCTATAGAATTTAAAGCAAGATCTTTATTATTATATAATCCTAGCATTGGCGGTATATTACTTGCAAGTTGCATATCAGATACAAAATTATTGTCTCCAAATATTACAAGTTTTGATGATGGACCATCTTCTTTTTCTGTTTCGCTTTCTTCTTCTTTAGAATCTCCTAATGGTTTAGTTAAAATTGCTCCTATTGTGTAACCACCTTGGTCATCACCATCTGTTGAACTAGATGTATTTGACATATTTTTTCTAAAATATGATGTAGAGTCTGAAGAAATAATTACTTTTTTATCTATATTTAATTCCTCAATTTTGTCATCATTTATATTGACTTTTGTACTATTAAATAATACGACATTTGATAAGTTTTGATCAATATCTGTATTTCCTAAACTTTCTACCATACATCCTGCATATCCTAAAATAGTTTTTTCTATATCTGTTTCATAAATATATCCTACTTCAAATGGATCTACTCCATATAATGCTAAGATTTTATTAACATTTTTTAAATCTACTGATTTTGCATAACTTGAATTTAACCATAAAATATTTCCACCATTGTTGATATATTTTATAATTTCATCTGTAGTTAAATCATCAAAATCTTTTGAAGGTGTTGTTATAACTAATGTTTGGCAATCTTCAGGTACTGAACCTTTTACTAAAATATCTAGTGTTTCGTATTCTAAAACTTCATCTTTTAAATATGAATCTAAATAGCTCATACCTCCATCATAATCTAAACTATAATCAGAATATCCACTTAAGAAATATATTTTAGGAGTTATTTTGCTTGTTACATTCATAATTGCTGATGTGATTTTTTCTTCTGTTAAATCAACTGTATTATAATTATCGTCATATGTTTGTAAATCATCTGAATATAAAACTTTAGATTTTTGTCCATTTGCTACTACAATTGCAGTAGCATCACTTGATAATTGATATTCTGTTGTTAAATCTGATCTTTCATTAAGGTCAACAGTTTCTACATTAATATTTTTATTTGCTTTATTATATTGTTTAATTAATGAAACTGTAGCATCATCATCACTAAATCCTGCTATATATATATTTATACTTTTGTCAAGGTCTTTAACTCTATCTTTACTTTCACTTGTTAAAGTATGTTCTTTTTCTGTTGTGCAATCAATTGGTGTAAAATCAAAAGATGAAATTATTGAATTTAATAATATTGTAATTGCAATTAGTATAGCAATTAAAAGTAATGTATTAGTTCCACTTATTAGCCATTTCTTTTTTATTGTATTTATAAATTTTGTAAAGAATTTTTCTTTAGCTGTGTTTTTATTATTTTCAACTTTTACTGGCATATTTTCTTTTTTATTATCCAATTTTTTGTCTCCTTCCTATTTTATACTCTTTCTTCTTTGCATTACTATCATTGTAATTAAAATGCACAATATTGTAACACTTAAAAATAAAATTACATTTGCAATATCAATTTGACCATATAAAAAAGATGTAAATTTATCCATCAATGATAACCCTGATAAACTTTCAACTAATAATGGTATCCATGTTGCTGCAAAAACAAATGCAAATGTTAATATTCCTGCAATAATTGGAGATTCTGTAAGACTTGATGCTAGAACTCCAAAAGATATGTATGTCATTGAAAGTAGTATAAATCCTAACATTGATGTTAAATATATTGGAATATTAGGAACCTCAAAAAAGCATAAAATTCCAAAATACATAAGAGTAAAAATTACAGGTATAATAATTAAAATTAATGCTGCTATAAATTTAGCTATAACAACTCCTAACATTCCTACTGGAGCTGTTAATATAAGTTGATCTGTTCCTGTTTTTCTTTCTCCTGCAAATGTCCACATTGTAAGAAGTGGTGTGATAAACATTAATCCATATAATGCTGTATAGTAAAATAAATAAGTTAAGTCTGCACTTGATTCATATATTGTAGTTAAATAAAAGAAACTACTAAATGCTATTAAGAAAATTCCTATTACTATATAACCAATTGGTGATAAAAAGTAATTTCTTAATTCTTTTTTTATTACTGCTCCCATTATTTATCCCCTCCTTCTTTAATTATTTTCATAAATGCATCTTCAAGAGTTGCTTCTGGTTTTTTCATTTCAAAAATTGTTATATTTTCTTTAGCAAATTCGCTAAATATAATTTTATTTAGGTTTATACCATCTTCTCCAGAAACTTCGTATTGTTTAGTTTTATCTTCATTTTCCTTAATTAATTTTATAGATTTTATACCTTCAATATTTTTAGCAACAGTATCAACTTTATTTTCAGTATCTTCTACAGTTACATAAATTATATTTTTGTTTGATACTTTCTTTTCTAGATTGTCTGGTGTGTCTTCTGCAACAATTTTTCCTTTATTTATAATAATTACTCTATCACATATTTGACTAACTTCTGATAAAATATGTGAACTTAAAATTACAGTATGTTTTTTTCCTAAATTTTTAATTAAGCTTCTTATTTCTGTTATTTGTTTAGGATCTAGTCCTACTGTAGGCTCATCTAAAATAATTACTTTTGGGTCTCCAACTAATGTACCTGCTAAACTTACTCTTTGTTTTTGTCCTCTTGATAGATTTTTTATAAGTTTGTTTTGCATTGTATCAAGCCCTGTTTCTTTTAATACATTTTGGACTTTTTCCTTTTTTAATTTTTTGTCTACTTTTCTTAATTCTGCCATATATGTAACAAATTCTTTTACAGTTAAATCTGCATATAGTGGCACTCCCTCTGGCATATATCCAATTTCTTGCTTTGCTTTTTTTGCTTTTTTTACTGTATCGAAACCATTAACTATAACACTACCTTCTGTTTGCTCTATGTATCCTGTAATGATGTTCATTGTTGTACTTTTTCCAGCTCCATTTGGACCTAAAAATCCTACTACTTCTCCATCGTTTATGCTAAAGCTAATATCTTCTACGGCTACAAAGCTTCCATACTTTTTAGTAACATTTTTTACCTCAATCACAAATGTTTCCTCCTTACTATTTTCTTTGATTTTTAACATCTTATCATTTATGTAGCCTATTGTAAATATCTTTCACAAAATTTTCACAAAAAAAGCCTAAATCCTTTTACGGATTTAGGGGTTTAAATTAAATTTTTACTTTTATAATCTAAAAATTCATCCAATTTTTCAAATTGTTTTTGAGCCTGATTTTTTATTTTTTCCAATTTGTGTTCTTCTAATAGTTTAAAGTCAGTTAATGGTATATGTTGTATTTGATTAATATTTTCTAACTTTATATACTTTTCACATAAGTCTAGCTCCTCTATTACTCTGTCTATTTTAGAACTATATGATATAACAAATAAATTTTGCCTAAATATACAAGATAAAATTAAAGAATGAAAGCGTTCACATATCATATATTCCATTTTTTTATATTCTTCAATAAATTTTTCAATATCATCTTTATATCTTATAATTTTTATTTTATTTTCCTTAAATGGTTTAGGATTGGTTTGATATAACTTTTGAAATACATTTTCATCACCTTCTTGCTCACAAAAAGAAAACAAGTAAACTTTTTTACCCTCTTGCATATAAGTATCTATATTATGGCTAATCAATTCTATATGCTGTTTTTCTTTTTGTTTTAAGGTATCTCTTATTTCTAAGTCAATTAGACACAAGCCTATTGTATTTTTTTCTTTTTCTATTTTTTCAGTCGGATAAATAAATGCTGCATCTGGTGCATATCTAACACTCGATATTTCTTGGAATAAATTATAAGAATATTTGTCTCTAAAACATAAATCCGTACAATTAGCAAAATTTTTTTTAGATAACTCAAAATATTCTTTACTTTTATATGGTCCATAATTAGAACTTATGTAAAAAAATGGTTTTTTTAATTTTTTGCATGTCTTTATAAATTGATAACAATTATCATCTAAATTATAAACTTTTCCACCTTCCATAAATATAGAACCACCTATATATACAAATCCATCATAACTGTCAATTTCAATTCCCTCAAAATTTTCTTTATTTACCTTTTGAATAATAACATTTTTATATTTTTTGAAAGGTTCTCCATATTTTTCTTCTAATACATTAATATAAAATTTATGATTTGAGTATCTATTTATTAACTCAACAACAAACAAATCATCTCCTACATTATTTCTTAAATACGCAAAAACCAATATTTTTTTCATAAATAGTTACTTCCTTTTTATAATTGACATATATTTGATTTTATTTTATTCCAAACTTTATTTGTTTCTAAAAATTCTTTATAATGCTTTTCTACTCCATTATCATATTGTTCCAATAATTCTAAAATTGATTCAAAATCTTGATTTGGAAATATAGCTTGAATTTTAGGAATACTTATTTTTAAATAATCCTTCATTTTTGTTATTTCTTCTTCATAAGTTTTCTTGTTTTGTATATATAATAATAAAGGTTTATATTTTATCCATCCTAAAGAAGCTTTCAAAAATCTTGTACCTACATTTTCATCAAGCTCAATTTTTCTTAATTTTTTAGGATATTTTCCAGACATAATCCCTTTATATTTTAAAAATCCATCATGGAAATGATATAATGGTGTTTTCATAACTTTACAATCATTTAATAAAATAGAAAAAAATGTATCTTCTCCTCTTGCATCTGGTGGATTATAAAATGCCGGTATTTTTTCAATGTTCTTTAAATTAATACATAAAGTTGACCCAGCAACCCATTTTCTTCCATTTTCATCACCTAACATTTCATATTTTCCTTTACCTTCAGCTATTTTTTTATCAGCATATGTTACTCCATTATTTTTTGTCATAATTTCTTTTATATTATCCCAATCTATTATGTCATTGCTAATTGCTTCAATATATTTTTTAAAAATATTTTCATCAATTTCTTGATTTAATTCTATATATGGTATAGGTGATATGTATCCACAATGATATCCTATGGAAATATCTGCATTTTGAATAGATAATAAATGCTTTATAATATTGTTTTGCTCCATCCATACAACTTCATTATTTTCACCTTTTAAGCATGCAACTGGATATTCATCGTCATCCCAAAATATTAAATAATCTATCTTCTTTTTTAAAGCATAATACATTAATGTATTTCTTCCTTTAGCATGTCCATATCCTAAAATATAATTAACTTCTTTATTTGAAAAATCATACCTTCCTTTTAATATTTTTTTATCTTCTTCTATATTTTCTGGTGTAATATATTTTATATTTATTTCTTTGTATACCTTAGTATCTATTTTATAAAATTCTTCTTTTTTAGCTTGTTGATATGAAACATCATATAATATAAATATAGTTATATCAATTTTTTTAGAAAAATTTTTTACTTGTTGTAATATTTTATCATAATATTTATTAATTATGTTACAAGCATTTGGTCTTCCGGTCACAAATCCTATTCCTAATTTTATTATTTTTTCTTTCATTTTTCCTCCTACATAATTGTAAAAAAAATAACATCAACATTAATATTATACCATTTTT
>CANQGU010000026.1 GCA_947623465.1 uncultured Clostridia bacterium | reverse complement strand
TATTTTACAATATTTTTTAAAAAAAGAAAAGACTATTAACAAAATTTTTTTATATACTTTGTCAACAGTCTGAAAAATTCGAAAATTTAAATTTTCGAATTTTTTTTTGCAAATAAGAAATACTAAAATTGATATGAAAAAAGATTTTATACAAACAATATTAATAGGTTTTTTTGCCGGAATAATATCAGGATTATTTTCAACAGGAGGAGGATTAATATTAGTTCCTGCATTTTTATATTTATTAAAATTAAATCCGGTTCAATCAAGAGCAACTTCAATTATGTGTATTTTACCAATGGTAGTTACAACAAGTTTTTTTTACAGTAAAAGTAATTATTTAAATTGGAAAATAGGTATTTTGTGTGCTATTGGAGGAATAATTGGTAGCTTTATAGGTTCAAAAATTTTAAATAAAATTCCGGAATTTATACTTAAAATAACATTTGCAATATTTTTGTTTTATGTTGCATTAAATATGCTTGGAATTTTTTCACAATAAAAAAAGGGTATGAAAGGAAAGGTTATGGAGATTTTATTTGGAATCATATCTGGCTTCATAAGTAGCATGGGTATGCGGTGGAGGAACTATTTTAATATATTTGCTTACCTCTTTTTTAGAAGTAGAACATCATATGGCACAAGGTGCAAATTTAATTTTTTTTGTGCCAACTTGCATAATAGCAATAATAATAAATTTAAAAAATAAAAATATAAACATAAAAGTAGCAATACCGGTAATAATAGCAGGAATAATAGGTGCAACAATTGGAGCAAAACTTTCTGTAAATATGCCAATAAAAGAATTAAGAAGATATTTTGGGATTTTTTTGTTATTAATTACAATTCATGAAATTTATTCTTTAAAAAAAGAGTATATAAATAACAAAAAAACAAATAATAAAATAAAAAATAGGAGGGAAGAATTATGAAATTTATAAAAGGTTTAATGATAGGAACAGTAGTTTCTGCAGGAGCTTTATGGATGTATGGAGAGGTATCTAAAAAAGACAGAAAAAAACTAATGAAAAAAGGAAAAAAATTTTTAAAAGATATGGGTATGTAAAAAATGCCAAGGCTAAAATTATTTGTTTTAGTCTTGGTTTTTTTTAAAATATTAATATAAAATTTTAGAAAATATCAAGAAAAACTTGATATTTTTTTTTCTATAGAATATAATATTCTTGAATAAAAATAGCTAAAAAGCTTTTTATAAAATTAATGTTTAATAAATGGAGGATCTATGCTTAAATTTACAAAAATGCATGGTCTAGGAAATGACTATGTGTATATGGATGCAATAAATCAAAAAATAGAAAACAGAAATGAGTTAGCTAGAATTGTAAGTGATAGGCATTTTGGAATAGGGGCAGATGGATTAATATTAATATGTCCATCTAAAATTGCAGATTTTAAAATGCAAATGTTCAATTCAGATGGCTCAGAAGCTGAGATGTGTGGAAATGGTATAAGATGTGTTGGAAAATTTGTATATGATAAAAAATTAACAGATAAAAACATAATTACAATAGAAACACTAGCTGGAATAAAAACATTAGAAATGACAGTAGAAAACGAAAAAATATCAAAAGTTAAAGTAGATATGGGAGAGCCTATATTTATTCCAAAAAAAATACCAGTAAAATCAGAAGAAACACCTGTAAAAAATTTAAAAATAAAAGCAGAAGATAAAGAATTTGTATTTACATGTGTATCAATGGGAAATCCACATAGTGTTACATTTATAAAACAAGATATAGACAATTTTGACATTTTAAAATATGGAAAATTAATTGAAGTAAATGAAGCATTTCCAAGTAAAACAAATGTTGAATTTATAAATATAATAGATGATAAAACTCTAAAAATGAGAGTGTGGGAAAGAGGTTCAGGAGAAACATTAGCTTGTGGCACAGGTGCATGTGCAGCAGCTGTATCAGCAGTATTAAATGGATACACATCAAGAAAAGTTACTGTAAAACTTCTAGGAGGAAATCTAGAAATTGAATGGGATGAAAAAGATAACCATGTATATATGACAGGTTCTGCAACAGAAGTATTTGAAGGAAAAATAAATATTTAAAAAACGAAAGGAAAGAGATATGAATAAAGAATTGGAAGAACTAATGCAAAAAAATATAATTAGTGAAGACAAAGAATTAAGTTTAATGTTAGAAGATATAGAACCAATATTACCACCTAAATTTACAGACTTAGAAATAGAAGCTAACAAAAAACAAGAATTTAGTATAGTTGTTTATAAAAAAGAAAATATATTTAAGAGAATATTTAAAAACATAAAATTCAGTTTAGAAGCATTAAGAATAATGAAACACTCAAAAGAATTTGATTATGTCAAAAATCAAAATAAGTAATAGATATAAAGACTAAATATCAAAAATAATAAAATACAAAAAATTACGGAGGAAATATGTTAGCATATATAAAAGGAGAACTTACAATAAAAGCAAGAGGGTATGTAGTAATAGATGTAGGAGGACTTGGTTATAAAGTATTTATGTCTGAAATAGCTATGGAGAACATAGGAAATATTGGAGACATAGTTAAAGTACATACATATTATAGAGTAATGGAAGATGATATAAGTATATTTGGCTTTAATACTAGTGAAGAACTAAGGCTATTTGAATTACTAATTTCAGTAAGTGGAGTAGGAGCTAAAACTGCAATTTCAATGTTAGGAGCAATAGAACCATCAGATTTTGCATTAGCAATAATATATGATGATATAAATACTTTAAAAAAATTACCAGGAATAGGTAGTAAAACAGCTCAAAGAATTGTACTTGAACTTAAAGATAAAATAAAAAAAGAACAAACAATAGAAGAATTATCTATTGCAAGTAATAATGAAATAAAAAATAAAAAAGCGATTGTAACAGATAGTAAAGTTGAAGAAGCAATCACAGCATTGCAAGTTTTAGGATACAATAATAGAGAAATAAATGGAGCTATGGAAAAAATAGATACAAAAAATTTAAGTATAGAAGAAATTATAAAATCAGGTTTGAAAGAACTTGCAAAAAAATAAAGGAGTAACTTATGCCAGAAGTAAAATACGAATTATTACATATAGATAAAAATTCAGGAGCCAGAAGAGGAGTGATTCATACTCCACATGGAGATATTCAGACTCCTGTTTTTATGCCTGTTGGAACTCTAGCCACAGTAAAATCTATGTCACCAGATGAATTAAAAAATGATGTAAAAGCAGATATAATACTTGCAAATACATATCATTTATATTTAAGACCAAGTCATAACTTAGTAAAAGAAGCTGGTGGACTTCATAAATTTATGAATTGGGACAGGCCTATACTTACAGATAGTGGAGGATTTCAAGTTTTTAGTTTGAGTTCACTTAGAAAAATAACTGAAGAAGGAGTTGAATTTAATTCTCACTTAGATGGAAGTAAACACTTATTTACTCCGGAAAAAGTTATGGAAATAGAAGAAGCACTAGGTGCAGACATAATAATGGCATTTGATGAATGTTGTCCTTATCCTTCTACTTATGAATATACAAAAAATTCAATGGAAAGGACCACAAGGTGGGCTGCAAGGTGTAAAGAAGCTCATACAACTCCAGATCAATCACTATTTGGAATAATACAAGGTGGATTTTATAAAGATTTAAGAGAGCAATCTACAAAAGAATTAATAAGTTTAGACTTTCCAGGTTACGCAATTGGAGGTATAAGCGTAGGAGAACCAAAAGAAGAATTTTTAGATATATTGAAATTTACAGCCCCTCTTATGCCAGAAAATAAACCTAGATACTTAATGGGAGTTGGAACGCCAGACTACCTAATAGAATCAGCTTTAGCAGGAATAGATATGTGTGACTGTGTACTTCCAACTCGCTTAGCAAGACATGGAACAGCATTAACATCAAAAGGAAAAGTAGTAGTTAGAAATAATACTTATGAAAGAGATTGGAATCCATTAGATGATGAATGCGATTGTTATACATGCAAAAATTACACTAGAGCTTATTTACGACACTTAATAAAAGCAAATGAAATATTAGGTATGAGACTATTATCATTACACAATTTAAGATTCTTGACTAAACTAATGGAAAGAGTTAGAATAGAAATAGAAAGAGACAATTTATTAGAATTTAAAGAAGAGTTTTATAAAAAATTCGGATATAATAAGTAGATATTGGGGGTGACTTGTATGGCTTATATGGATGAAGAAGAAATGGAAAATACACAAAAGAAAAGAACAAAAAAAATAAAAATATTAATAATTGTTTTAATAGTAATATTATTAATTTCAAGTATGGGAATGATAGGTTTAATTATGTACAGAGCATATAATCCTACACAAATTACATCATATATAGATGGAGTACTTGTTCAAGGATTAGATACAATATTAGATTTTCAAACAGATGAAAATGGAAATACAGAGATTTATGTACCAATAAGAGAATTTGCAAATTATTTAAGCAACTCAAGTGCAGAAATTAAATATGAAACTTATAAAGGAGACTATAATCCGAAAACAGAGGAAGATAGTAAATGTCATGTTATAAGAGATGGATATGAAGTAGCAATATTTACTGAAAAATCAAAAACAATTTACAAATTAGATTTACAATCTCAAAGCGAAAACTATGAAGAATGCTACATAGACAAAGATGTCTTTAAAAGTAATGATCAATTATATACATCTATAGACGGAATAGAAAAAGGATTTAATTTATATTTTCAATATGATGATGCAAAAAAGACTATAAAAATATATACATTAGACTACTTAATACAAACGCACAGCACAAAATTACAAAACAATCCTACATCTAATTATGGACTATTAACTTTATCAAGTGAAAATTATTCTGATGCAAAATCAATTTTTGACAATTTATTAATTATACAAAGTGAAAGTGGTAAATACGGAATAATTAGTGCAGAAGATTATTCAAAATATATACTTGAACCCCAATATGATAATATAGAATTTATAAATACATCATCTACATTTTTAGTAGAAAGCAATGGAAAAGTAGGAATCTTTTCTGAAGATGGTAAAAGAATAATAGATTTAATATATGATGAAATAAGCTCAATGGGTAAGGATTCTAACTTATACAAAGTAACAACAAATGATATGTGTGGAATATTAGATGGAAAAGGTAATATGATTTTATATCCAGAATATGAAGAAATTGGAATTGATGTTTCACCATATTCTTACAATGGAGTAAAAAATGGATATATTCTTTTAAATAAAATAATTCCTATTAAACAAAATGAATTGTGGGGATTTTGCGATACAAAAGGAAAAATGATATCAGATGGATTTAAATATACAACTATAGGTTGTAGTAATATATCAAAAGCAAATAATAAATATGAATTGTTAGAAATACCGGATTGCGATGTTGTAGTAATAGGAGACGAATATGATAAATATTCATTTATGGATTCTTCAGGAAAAGATACAATGTTGCCATTTGTATTTGATGAAATGTATATGAAAAATACAACAGGACAAATAAGTTATTGTATGAAATATAATGATAAAGAATATGATGCTGTAAAAAATTTAATTAATGTTAAAGAAAAATAAAAAAATAGGTTCTAAAAATAAAACTTCTTTCATATATATATAATAAGGGGGAAATATATATGGAAGAAGATTTTTTTAAAGTAGGATATACAACCTATGTAAATAAGCAGCCAATTGCAAAGAAAAAGTGGACAAGCAAATTATTAGGAAAGCTTGCTGAACATAAATTTTTAACAACAATTTTCTTAATAATATTAGTGTGTATGACAATGAATCTTTGGCTAATTTTTAAATTTATAAACATTTTACATATTTGAAAGGATGTCAATGGGGACGTCCTTTTTTGACATATGTCAATGGGGAGAATGCATTAGTTAAGTACACTCTTTTCAGTATTTTCAATATCTTTTGACAATCGTTCAATCTTTAATTTTAATTCTTGTTTTAAAAATTAATTGAAAAATATGAACTTTTTTGATATAATTTGTCTATAATAAGAAAATTAAAAAGAATTGATGAGGTATTTGATCCAAAAATTGCAACAAGAGAATTTGCAAAAACAAAAAGGAACAATTAAATGATAAATCTAAAAAGAAATTAAAAGACAAATATAATATGGAGGATATGGAAGATGACTGATAAAGAAGATACTAAAATATTAAAAAATAAAAAAATAAAATTAATAGTTTTATTAATTATACTATTAATTTTATTTACAGGATATGCTATATCAATTAAGAGTACACCTGAAAGTAGAGAAAAGAAAATAATTTCATATTTAGAAAAAAAATATAATTCTGAATTTAAAATTATTGAAATGACAAGTAGTGGTGAACACGTTATTATGCCAAAAATAAGTTGTGATGGCTCAACTTTTTGCCCAGAAATAAAAGATAAAGGTGTATCTTATTATAAATATAATGTTTTATCAGTTTCAGATAATATAACTTTTGAAGTTGAATATTTAGATAGGAGATTAAAAGATGAAATCACAGAGACAACTACATATTATTCACTAACACATACAGAAGATATATTGGGGAATATAAGTAATTATATTATCAGTACAATTGGAAATAACAAAACTACAATTGATTCAAATACTATTTCTATTAAATTTAATGAAAAATTTGATGAGATTTGTAATTCTAATTATAAGCAAAAACTAGAAAAAATATCAACATATATTAAAGAGAAGAAATCATTGGATAAAGATTTAGATATATTTGTTTATTTTGAGTATTCAGATGATATTTTGATAACATTTGGTTATGATGAACCAATAGTAACAAAGCGTTCTAAAGAATATTTTGATGGTGCAGAAGGACAAGATATTTCATCTGGTAAGTATATGAAAATTTATCGTAGTTTAGATGAATACATTGAGAGGTAGAAAAATTTGAAAACATTAAATTGTGGCTATTTTGAAATTTCAACATATATATTAATAATTGGTATTGCATTAATAATCAGTTTTATAGTCTTTTATAAACTTTGTAAAAAGGATTATAATAAATTGGACATAGCATACATATATGTTGTTAATATTTTAGGTCTTGCTATTGGATCTAAATTATTATCATTAATCTTAAATAGCGTTAAAATAAGTATATATAACTTTATAAACAGTGGTTACTCTTTTTTAGGTGGAATAATAGGCAGTATATTAGCTGTAGTATTGTATTGTAAAAAATATAAATTAGATTATATTAATATACTGTCAAATTTTATGGTAATATATCCACTGATATATTCCATAAGTAAGATTGGATGCTTTCTTAATGGATGTTGTTATGGAATTATAAATATAAATAATATTAATTACAATTTTCCACTTCAATTGGTGGATTCAGCAATAATGTTAATTTTATTTCTAATATTATTTATGCAATTTAAAAAACAAAAAACTTTATTAATAAATATATTTTTTAATATTTTTTACATAGTTAGATTTTTAGAAGATTATTTTAGAGAATCTAGAAATATATTTTTTTTTAATTTCACATTAGAACAGATATTATGTGGAATATTAATAATTACAAATATTATTATAATCAGATTTAGAATGCATAAAGAATTGAATAATAGACAGAATAGAGTTACTTTGTAGTAACTCTATTCTGTCAATAGGGACGTCCTTTTTTGACATATACATAAAAAACATTTACAAAAAAGCTAAAATCGGCTATAATAGTAAGTATTATATATAAGGAAAGATGGAGAAAAATATGAAAATAGCAAATGAGTGGAAAGATTACAAAATAATAGATATGGCAAATGGGCAAAAATTGGAAAAATGGGGAGATATTATTCTTTCAAGACCAGACCCACAAATAATATGGAATAACAAAAGTTTTCCGGAAAAATGGAAGGAAGCTCATGCAACATATAATAGAAGTAAAACCGGTGGAGGTTCTTGGCAATACAATAAAAAACTTCCTCAAAATTGGCAAATAAAATATAAAGATTTAAAATTTAATATAAAACCTATGGGATTTAAACATACAGGTTTATTTCCAGAACAAGCAGTTAATTGGGATTGGATGATTAATAAAATAAAGTTAGCAGATAGAGAAATAAAAGTGTTAAATTTATTTGCATATACAGGAGGTGCAACAGTTGCATGTTTACATGCTGGAGCATCAGTTTGTCATGTAGATAGTTCAAAGGGAATGGTATCTTGGGCAAAGGAAAATGTTATATCATCAAACCTTGGAGATAAAAAAGTAAGATATATAGTAGATGATGTAGTTAAATTTGTAAATAGAGAAATAAGACGAGAAAATAAATATGATGCAATAATAATGGATCCGCCATCATATGGTAGAGGAACAAAAGGAGAAGTATGGCAATTTGAAAATAATATTTATGATTTAGTAGAATTGTGCACAAAAGTACTTTCTGAAAATCCTTTATTTTTCTTGATAAATTCATATACAACAGGAATATCAAGTACAGTTTTAGAAAATATTTTAAAATTAACAGTTCAAAAAAAATATAATGGTAAAACAGATGCAGGAGAAATTGGACTACCTATGGAAAATTCAAATCTTATTTTACCATGCGGAATATATGGAAGATGGGAAAATTAAAGAATATAAAAGAAAGTTAAAATGCGTAAAAATAAATGTTTTTCAAATAAATGTGACCAAGAAGGGAAAATGATATAATGAAAGTATTCTATGAGGATAACCACATAATAGTTGTAGAAAAAGAGCCAAATATTCCTTCTCAAAGTGATAAAACAGGAGATTTAGATTTATTAACTATGGTAAAGCAATATGTAAAAGAAAAATATAACAAGCCAAACGAAGCTTATATTGGATTAGTACATAGATTAGATAGACCGGTAGGGGGAATAATGGTATTTGCAAGAACATCAAAAGCAGCTTCAAGATTAAGTGAGCAAATAAGAAATAAAGAATTTAAGAAAAGATATTTAGCTGTTGTAGATGGAAAATTTAAAGAAAAAAAGGGAACTTTAGAAGACTATTTGTATAAAGATGAAAGAAATAATATAAGTAAAGTTGTAAATAGCCAAAAGAAAAATGCTAAAAAGACAAAACTCGATTATGAAGTTTTAAATTATGATGATAAAAGAGATTTAAGTTTAGTAAAAATAAATTTACACACAGGAAGGCATCATCAAATTAGAGTTCAAATGGCACACATAAATCACTCTTTATATGGAGACCAAAAGTATGGCTCAAGAGGTAAAAACAAACAAATAAGATTATGGGCATATGAAGTAACATTTGTGCATCCTGTAAAAAAAGAGGAAATGACATTTACTTATTATCCAGATTGGACTATGTGCAAGACAATAGGATTAAAAAATTGATTTAGAAATTTTTCTAAATCTTTTTTTTATTTTAATAAAAAAATTAAAAATTTTTTAATTTTTTTTCAAAAAACTATTGCAAAATAAATAAAAGTGTATTAAAATTTAATAAAAGTGGAAGAAAGTGGTACGAAGTGGGGTGAAAATTTAATCATGTTAATGGGCGAGTTTGAGCATACATTAGATGCAAAAGGCAGAATATCAATGCCTGCCAAACTTAGAAAAGATATGGGCGATACATTCATTTTAACAAAAGGTTTAGATGGATGTTTATTTGCATTTTCAAGAGAAGAATGGTTAAATTTTGAAACAAAATTAAAAGCACTTCCACTATCAGATAAAAATGCAAGAAATTTCGTAAGATTTTTCTTAGCAGGAGCAACAGAATGTGAATTAGATAAACAAGGAAGATTTTTAATTCCAAACAATTTAAGACAAGCAGCATCTTTAGAAAAAGAAGCAGTAATAATTGGAGTTGGAACAAGACTTGAAGTTTGGGATAAAGCTACATGGCAATCAAAAGATGAAGAAATTTCAGCAGACGAAATTGCAGACAATATGACAATGCTTGGAATATAAAAATTATCATATATATATAATCTTTTCTTTAAAAGAAAAGTTTATATAATAATCAAATTTCTGAAAATATTTCAGGGAATGATTATGTTAAAAAACAAAAGAAAAAATTGCTAAAGAAAAAGTAAAGAAAACAAAAGAAAAAATTGCTAAAGAAAAAAGTGAAGAAAACAAAAGAAAAAAATACGAAAGAAAAAAGTAAAGGAAACAAAAGATAAAATTATTAAAGAAAAAACTAAAGAAGAATAAAACTAAAGAAAAGTAATACCAAAGAAAAAGAACACTAAAGAGGAATAATACAAAAGAAAGCTAAAGTACGAAAGAAATAAAAAAACTAAAGAAATTAAAAGACCAAAGAAAAAATAAAAAAGATTGCAAAAGATAAAACTTTTAAATAAGTAAAATACATACATAATTAGTATACCAAAGAGTTTCTTTTATACAAAGAAATAAAAAATACCAAAGTAAAAGTATTACAAAAGAAAAGTAATACTGAAGAAAAAATTCAAATACATAAGAAAACAAGCAGCTGGTATTTTTAATAAAAGAAATTACTGGCTGCTAAAATCTATAAAACTTAAAGGAGTAAAAGTGGAATTTAAACATAAGCCAGTATTATTAAAAGAGTGTATAGATGGATTAAATATAAAAAAAGATGGGATATATGTAGACGGAACTTTAGGAGGAGCAGGGCACAGTATAGAAATTGTACAAAAATTAGACCCTAAAAAAGGAATTCTAATTGGAATAGACAGAGATGAAGAAGCTCTAAAAGCTGCCAAAGAGAAATTATCTAAATATCCAAATGTAAAATATATACACGGAAATCATGATGATATTAAAGAAATTCTTAATCAATTAAATATAAATCAAGTAGATGGAATTCTTTTAGATTTAGGAGTTTCATCATATCAGCTTGATGAAAAAACAAGAGGATTCAGTTATATTGGATCAAATGAGCTTGATATGAGGATGGATAAATCTCAAAGACTTACAGCTAAAGAAGTTATAAACAATTATAAAGAAGAACATTTAGCAAATATAATTTATGAATATGGAGAAGAAAGATTTTCAAGAATAATTGCTAAAAATATATGTATTCAAAGAGCTAAAAAGAAAATAGAAACAACAGATGAACTTGTTAAAATTATAGAAGATTCAATACCAAGATTTAACCCAAAAGATGGACATCCAGCAAAAAGGACATTTCAAGCAATAAGAATAGAAGTAAATAATGAAATAAAACCATTAGAAGATACAATATCTAATTCAATAGATATGTTAAAATCCGGAGGAAGATTATGTGTTATAACTTTCCACTCTTTAGAAGATAGATGTGTAAAAATCGCAATGAATAGAGCCAAAGGAAATTGCACATGTCCAAAAGATATACCATATTGTGTATGTGGTGCAAAAGAAGCAGGAAGAGTTTTAACGAAAAAGCCAATAATTGCAACAGAAGAAGAACAAAAAGAAAACTCAAGATCAAAAAGTGCAAAACTTAGAATTTTTGAAAAAATATAAAATACGATTAACCAAAAATAAAAAAATACAAAAAGAAAAGAGGTGAATAAAGTAACTTATGAGTATATTTAATTATGAATATGAAACAAGTCCAAGAAAACTTGAGCCAAATAAAACACCAAATAAAAAAAGAAAAAATGATTATAAAAAACAAATAAAAATAAATGAAGAACAAAGAAAACAAGCTTTAAAAATAGAAAAAAAAGAACATAACAGAAATGTAATATTAATACTTGCAATTTTCTTAATATTACTTGCAGTAAGTTACAGAAGTTCACTAATAAATGAAAAATTTAACGAAATTCAAAACAAAAAAAATGAACTTGCATCAGTAGAAAAAACAAACGGGCAATTAGAGGTAAATATAGAAGGAAGCATAAACTTAAATAGTATAGAGCAATCAGCAAAAGAAAAATTAGGAATGCAAAGATTAGATAATAGTCAAAAGGTATATGTTACATTAGATAAAAAGGATTATGTAGAAGCGGGAAGTGAAGATATAGATATTACAGAAGATAATAATACTACATGGTTACAAAAAATTATAAATAAAATATTAAAAAAATAAGTGATTATCAAAAAATAAAAATGATAATCACTTATTTTAATTATAGAATAAATTTTAAAGTAAGAATAATAAATATGGTATATAAAAAAAAATTTCCAATAAAATAAAAATAGGAGGTTTTTTATTTATGGAGCCAATAGGTTTAAAAAATAAAAAGAAAATGAGAAATGTTTTATTTGTAGTTTTTTTTATTTTAATAATGTTAGTAATAAGAATAGGGTATTTGCAATTTTTTAAAGGAAAAGAATTACAAACTTTAGCATATGAGCAACAGGTTCAAGAAAGAGCTATAAATGCAAAAAGAGGAACAATTTATGATGCAACAGGAAAATATGTTTTAGCAGTAAGTAGTACTGCCTACACAGTTTCAGTAAATCCAACAAATATTATGCAAGAGGATAAAGAAAAAGTAACTACAGCATTATGCAACATATTTGATTTAGATTATGAAAAAACATTAAAAAAAGTAAAAAAGAAAAGCTCTATTGAAACAATAGTTAAACAAGTAGAAAAAGATAAAGCAGATGAATTAAGAGAGTGGCTTATAGAAAATAATATAACAACAGGTGTAAATATAGATGAAGACAGCAAGAGATACTATCCATATGGAAACTTAGCATCACAAGTTATAGGATTTTGTGGAGGGGATAATCAAGGACTAGATGGAGTTGAAGCAAAATATGATGAAATATTATCAGGAAAAGCAGGCTCAATTTCAAAAGCAACAGATGCAGTAGGAAAAGATTTAGGAACAGAAGGAGAAAATTATGAAGCTGCAACAGATGGAGAATCTTTAATTTTATCAATAGATATGACAATACAGTCTATTGCAGAAAAATACTTAGAAGAAGCATGTATAGACAATTCTTGTACAGATGGTGGAAACATTGTAATAATGAACCCCAAAAATGGAGATATATTAGCAATGGCAACATATCCATCTTATAATTTAAATGAACCATATACAATAAATAACGAAGAACTTAAAGCTAATTGGGATAACATAGAACAAGCAGAAAAAACAAAAAATTTGCAAGCAATGTGGAGAAATAAGGCAATATCAGATACATATGAGCCAGGTTCTGTATTTAAATTAGTAACAGCATCAGCAGCTTTAGAAGAAGGAATAACAGACACTGATAAAGAAGGAGAATTTTGTTGTACAGGTTCAATAACAGTTGCAGGAGCAAGAATAAAATGTTGGAGATATTATAAACCACATGGAAGTGAATCTTTAAGACAAGGACTAATGAATTCATGTAATCCGGTTTTTATAGGCTTAGGTCAAAAACTTGGAGTTGATACATATTTCAAATATTTAAATAAATTTGGATTATTAAACAAAACAGGAGTAAAACTTCCGGGAGAAGCAAATAGTATATTTATAAAAAAAGAAAAAGCAGGTCCTGTAGAGCTTGCAACAATAAGTTTTGGTCAAAGATTTGAAATAACACCAATCCAATTAGTTACAGCAGTATCAAGTATAGCAAATGGAGGTAAATTAATTACTCCAAGAATAGTAACTAAAACAATTAATTCTAAAACAGGAGAAATAACAGAACTTCCTGTAGAGACAAAAGGAGAAGTAATATCAAAAGAAACATCTGAAAAAGTTTTAAGTATGATGGAGTCGGTTGTAGCAGAAGGAACAGGTAAAAATGCAAAAGTTGCAGGTTATAGAATAGGAGGAAAAACAGGAACATCAGAAGATGGAGTAAATACAGGTAAATATGTAACATCATTTTTAGGAGTAGCCCCAATAGATGACCCTCAAGTTGTAGTATTAGTTACTTTATATAATCCAACAGGAGAGGGAGGACACCAAGGAGGAGGTGTTGCAGCACCAGTTGGAGGACAGATTTTTAGTGAAATTTTACCTTATTTAGAAGTTAATAAACAGGAAGTAGAAGAAACAGAAAATTAATCAAGGAGAAAGTGATTTAAAAATTGCTTTCTTCTTGATGTTTTTAGGGAAAAAATAGCAAAACTTATTTACATAATTCCAATTTTATGTTATAATGGTAATAATATGAAATAAAGTTAAATACGGCTAACAAACGATGTAAAATATAAATATATTAAATAATGGGGGAGTATTTATGAAAAAAACAAATTTAACAAGTAGAAAAACAAGACTGAACTTAATTGTTAAGTTATTTTTGTGTCTTGCTTTTTCTTTGCTGTTTACAGGAGTTATAGCTAATAAAACCATGGCAACAACAGGCAAAAAGCTTTATTTGTCTGACATAAATAATGATACAGAAAAAACAAAAATGGCTAGTGGACATATATTAAAGAAAGACGGAAATGATAGTGATAAAATAATAACTTTAAAAATAAGTGATACTGAAACCAAACAATTTGTAAAAGGGATAACAGCTTGGGCATCATCTGAAGTAGTATATGACTTGCAAGATTATAGTGGATATGATTACTTTACTGCATATGTTGGTGTAGACTATAGTGAACAAAGTAACTATTATAATACTGGTGCAAAATTTAAAGTATATACTTCAAATGATGGAGAAACATGGACAGAAAAAACAATAACTAATACTGTATTCTATGGTTGGACAAATGCTGAAAAAATAGAAGTTGAATTAGAAGGTGCGAGATACTTAAAATTAGTTACTGATAAAAACTCTAATAGTTGGTGGGCTGAATGGTATGATGAAACAGTATTTGCAGATGCAAAATTATTGACAAATGATTATGAAGATACAGATGCTTCTGAGCCGGTAGAATTTATCAAAACAGTACAAGAATATGATGAAAAACTAAAAAATTGTGTTGAAACTAATCAAACAGATACAACAGAATATGAACTTACTTTATTACAAAGAGAATTTGTAAACAATTTTGGATACGAAGTTTTATTAGACTTTGTACATTGTAGTGACGAATACGAAGATACAGTTAAATGGTTAATGACTGATTTAACAAATATGAAATTATATATTTATGGTGGAGAGCCTGATGGAAACTATATTGCTTCAATGAAAGCACTAAATTCTATATATCAAGCTCATAAAGATGATTTAAATAATCAAGAACCAACAAGAGTTGGAAATATTACTTATGGTGAATTATATAGAAAAATGATGATAACTGTTTCATTAACACACTCTGCACAAGTTTCATTATGGATGCAAACAGATACACCAGAAAACCAATCAACAGCACTTACACGTTATGAAATATTTAAAAAATTACATGATGAAGATGATTTTATAGTTTTTAGAAATGAAGATGGTACAACAGTTGATTATACACCATTATTTGAAAGCCTAGAAGTTGAAGAAATGCGTTTTGTTTTAAATAACATTATTGATGATGAATCAATAGAATGGTTAAACGATTACGTTCATAATAGAATTAAAGAACATCCTACAGAAGTTGGAAAATATTTAACACCACACCCATATATGAAATATATCGACCCAAATTATGCAAAAGCAGAATTTCATGATGAAAAGTACAAAGATGGATATGATAAAAAATATGATGGGGTATTTTCAAAATATAATGTAACATGGAGACCAGGACTTTATAAATTATGGATGAATATTGAAGGCGGTGCAGTTTGTGGAGGAATTTCAAAAATAGGTTCTAACATAAGAGGTGTTAACGGAATTCCATCATCAGTTATTTCACAACCAGGACACGCAGCACTTATCTACTATAGCCAAGATGATAAAGGAAATGGTTATTGGAATATAGATAATGATGTTAGTGGATGGGCTCAATCTGGAAAAACTGAAAGATTATCATTAAGATCTCCTTTAGGTTGGGGAGACGACGACTATGCTGAAGGATGGCTTGCATCTTATGTTCCACTTGCACAAGATGCTATAAATAATTTTGACGACTATACAGAATCAATGAAATATGTATATTTAGCAAATTCTTATTCAGAAAATAGCGAAAAACAAATGGAATTATATAGAAAAGCGTTAGACATTATGCCAATAAATATAGATGCATGGTATGGAATTATAAAACTTTACGAAGCAGACCCAAGTAAAACAGATGAACAATATTTAGATTTAGCTGAAGAAATAGGAAATGCTCTAAAATGCTATCCATTACCAATGTATAACTTAACAAATAGAATTAAAAATGATTTTAATAGTGATGACAAAGAAAATTATTCAAAATATATGTTTAGATTTTCTTTATTCCAAACTAGTATATTAAATACTGGTAGTACATGGGAAAATCAAGTAAAAGATAGACCTGAAAAAGGAACAACTAAAGAAAGTATAAATGACTATTATACAAATTGGGTATATCAACCAAGTGTAACAAAAGCAGTTGCTAAATTCTTATTAGGTCAAACAGATACAGAACTTGCAAAATTCTCATTTGACAAAGTAGAAACAGTTATTAAAGCAGAAAAAGAGGGAGAAGAAGATCAAGTTTTAGTTACTGAAGCTGGAACTTTAAAATTATCAGATCGTTTCATAGGTTCAGGAGTTCGTTGGGATTACACTTTAGATGGAAAATCTTATGATGCAAGTAAATATACAGAAGTAACTAATGCAAACGAAGTTATACTAACTGATGAACAAATAGCTAAAATTACAGCTGATAATGATATATATGTTCATATAGTTGGAACAGATTATTCAGACGATACTTTATACAAAATAGATATTTTACCACAAACAATTTCAAGTGATGTTTATGCTAATGATTTAGAAAATCGTATGATAGGAATTGACACAAATCTTACGGAATGGCGCTATGTAACAAATCCAATTTCTACATTATCAGTAGATGAAACATCTAACACAACAGAAAATGAAATAATGCAAGCTTCAACAATAGGAAATGAAGTTATGCCTATAAATTCAGATGAAAGTGAGTGGACTTCATTTGCAACAGAATCTCCAGTATTAAAAGGAGATGTTACAATTGAAATAAGACAAAAAGCTACTGGAACAAAACTTCCAAGTGATATTGCTACATATACATTTACTTCAGAAAATGAAAAAAATATAGAAAGAAGATATGTTCCTGTTTCACACTTATCAATAGATAAAGTTTCAACTGAAGCAACAGGTCAAGGTAGATATGCAAAAAATGCAATAGATGGTAATTATAATACAAGTTATCACTCAGATTGGAGTGGTGGAGATACAGAAAGATATATGATTATCAAAGTTGATAGACCAATTTACTTAGCAGGTGTTGAATATGTTCCAGGTGGTGGAGGAAATGGTAGATTATTAGATGTATCAATTTCTGTAAGCCCAACAGGTGAAGCTGATAGTTGGACAGAGGTTTATACAGCAAAAGATTTACAATATGTTGATACAGATAAAGCTAATGACAATGACTTCGGTTTAAAAAATATTAAGAAATTTGATTTAAATAAAACAGAAGAAGAACTTAAAGAAATTGGAAAAATTCAATATGTTAAAATTTGGGCCCAAAGAGCTACAAATGGAAATTGGTTTACAGCTAGAATGTTTAATATATTTGAAAATGTTAAATTAAATCCACACCCAACAGCTAGTATTGAATTTAATACAACAGACCCTACTGCAGGCAATGTTGTAGCAACAATTACAAACTTTAGTGCAGATAATGTTGAAATAATTAATTTTGAAGATATTACTGAGGATGAGATTATTAGCGAAGATATTAAAAACATTGAAGAATTAAAAGATACATCTAAGTTTGTTACACTTAATGAAGACAAAACAATAGCTACATTTACAGACAATGATAAATATACATTTATATTTAAAAATACAGAAACAGGTCATATAGGAACAGCTACAGCTAATGTTACTTGGATAGATAAAGAAGCTCCAAAAGCTGAAATTCAATATAGTACAACAAATTTGACTACAGGAGAAGTTGTTGCAACACTTGTTGCAAATGAGGAAATTGTAGTTACAAATAATCCTAAAAATGATAATAATAATAATGGTAAAGAATATACATTTACTAAAAATGGAAACTTCACATTTGAATATAAAGACCTTGCTGGAAATGTTGGAGAACCAGTTACAGCTACAGTTAATTGGATAAACTCATCATCAAATGGTGCAATGCAAAATGGACCTACACTTGATCCAAATCAATCAGGTCAAGGACAACCAGGAATAGAAGAAGGTCCAGGAATAGAAGATGATGATAATCCAAGCACAGGTGGAGACAATAATCCAGGAGAAGGAGATAACAATAATCCTAGCACAGGGGAAGACAATAATCCGGGAGAAGGAGATAACAATAATCCTAGTACAGGAGGAGAACAACAAAATCCGGGAGAAGAACAAGATCCAGGTACAGGTAATACACCAACACCAGGAGAAGGTGAAAATCCTGGAGGAGAACAACAAAATCCAGGTGAGGAACAAACCCCAGGAGGAGAACAACAAACTCCAGGTGGGGAGCAAACTCCAAGTGAAGAACAAACACCAAACGGAGAGCAAACTCCAAGTGAAGAACAAACACCAAATGAAGAACAAATCTCAAGTGGAACACAAAATATAGGTAATGGTGATACAACTTCAAATCAAGATAAAGAAATAACAAACAACTCAAATACAGGAAGTAAAAAAGATAATACTATTAGTAAACAATTTTTACCACATACAGGAACAACAACTGTTCTTATTGTTGCTGCTATAACAATTACGGCAATTAGTTCTGTAATATTCTGTATAAAGTATATAAAAGTTGGAAAAAGATATAAATAAAAATAAGAAATAGCTAGAATAAAATCTAGCTATTTTTTGTATGGAAATAATCAGGAACATCCTTATTATTTAATTATACCACAAGCAATCTTTTTACCAGAATTACCACTAGGTTGAGTAAAAAAATCATCAGGCATATCATGTATAACAACAGTTTTACCAATAATATCTTTTAATTTAAATTTATTTATTAATACACTTGTATATGCATATCCATTATTTTCAATTAATGGAGGCAAGTCGCCTATATGAAAAGGATGAGGACAATTATTTAAATTTAAATGTGACTTAGTATTTGAAAATTCATCTTCATTATTTCCTGTACATGAATTTCCTTCATGAATATGAAATCCAAAAAATCTACCTTTACATTTTTCGTTGCTTTGAGGCAAATTATTAATTTTAACTGTAACTATTACACCCAAATTAGTTTCTTTAAAATATACAGTTCCACTTATTTTAGGATATTTTTTTCCACCTTTTATAATTGCTTTTGCATTTTTTGAAAAAAATGTAAACATTTTAATCACCCTTAATATTATATTCAAAAAATTAAAGAGGTTGCAAAAGAATTTAAAGTAATTGCAAAAAGTAAAGATGGAATTATATAAGCAATAGAAAATTATAACGAAATATAAATTATTTAATTTTTAAATTAAAATTAATAGCAAAAAAACCCATATGAGTTAAATATTCTGGGGAAAAAATAAAAAAAGATTTCAAAAAAATATAGAAAAACAAAAGCACTAAGTATATAATTTGTTTTGGAACAAACAAAAAAAAGAA
>CANQGU010000025.1 GCA_947623465.1 uncultured Clostridia bacterium | reverse complement strand
TTGATATTTTTTTGTGGTTAAATTAATTATATCAAAGGACTTTCTTTTTTTCTATTCCGAAACCATTTTACACTATTGACCAAAAGGAATAATTGACAGTGATAAATGAAAATGATATAATAAAAATGTAGTAAAAAAGTTAAGGAGAGCAAGTAAATGGATGAAGTAACGAAAAAATTAAATGAAATATATGAACTTTTAAATCAAATGCCTTTTAGTAGTGATTTGAAGGAACAATTGTATGAAAAAGAAAATTTTTCAACAATATTTGAATATATGACAACAATGTTTGATATAGGAAATAAATGCTACGAAATTGTAGAAGAAGTGGACAAAGAGATAGAAGAAAAACCTATAGGTAAAGAAGATAAAGATAAATTAGAAGTGATAAAATGGTCTAGAAGCTTAACTACATTAATAAAAGATGATTTAGGTGAAGCCCTAAGAAAAGGAAAGATTGACGCGGAATTAGTACTAAAAATTGATGAATATTGCAATTATACTAAGAAATCTTATGAATTCCTAAAAGAAAATGAAAAAAGAAAAGGAACAAAAAATGAGCAAGAACAAGATTCTTTTGAAAAAGATGTAACTGTAGCAAAAACATTAGAAAAGTTGAAAAAATTAAAAATGTCAGAAAAGCAAATGAATGAATTAATTAAAGGACTAGAAGAGGTAAAAAAAGAAAATAAAGCTACTACCAAAAAAGTTACTTTAAAAGATGTTTTTCCTGAAGATAGAGGAAGAAGGATGTTTTAATAATATTAAATATAATTATAGAGGAAACAAATGAATATGGAAGATAAAAAATTAATTGTAAAAAAAGATAATATATTTAGTAAAATAATTGGAAAAATCAGAAAATTCTTTTGTAAAAATAAAAAAGAAACAAATGAAATTAATATTCCAGATAAAAATATAGAAAATCCAAAAAAAGAATTTTTAAAGAATATAGAATTTAAAGAAAATATGGAAGATATAGAAATTATAAATAAAGTTAAAGATAATGAAGAGTTAATACAGAATATGAGCTATGATGAATTAAAAAGATTAAATGAAGCTATAGATAATAGACAAGAATATGTTGATAAAAAAATTTCTATATTAAAATCTAATATTATGATGGAAAAGAAGGCAACATGGGCTTAATATATAAAAGCCTTGCCTTCTTTTCTTTTAAAATTTTATTTCAGTTTTTAATTCAATTTTGTTTCCAAATATGTTTTATTTTAATTATGCATTATTTAATTTATCTAAAACTTCATTTACATCAATTCCATGTACTTCACATGCTTCTTCAAGAGTTTCCATTTGAGAAGCAGGGCATCCTAAACAATGCATACCTATTTCTAAAAGAATATCAGCTTTTTCTGGAGCTTGTTCTAAAATTTCTCCAATACGAGTATCTTTATTAAAATTCATAATAAATTCATTCCTTTCTTAATTTATTTGGGGCATTCATAAATACGAAAGATTAATTTCTTTCAAACTAGCCTCCTTAAATTTTTATCAAAAATTAAATTAATTTTAAATATTTTATCACATTTTTTACAAAAAGTATAGACAAAATAAAAAAAAGATGTTAATATAACAATCACAGGGTGGTGAATAACATAAAAAATTTAATTAATTTTTTCTTTATAACATTTATTATTAATTTTTTTGTAACATTTTATTCGATTTATAATTTCTTAGATTTCGAAATTTTCCAAAACAAGCAAGGATTAAAATTAAATATCAAAAAAGAGGCTTTATATTCAAATAAAGGAGAGGATAAAAAATAAAAAGATTTATTTTTTGTTTTGTTTTTTTAGTAATTAGTTCTATAATTTTTTCGTTTTTATTATATCCAATATTTACGGCTAAAGAGCTTATAATTCCATACGGAATTAAGCCATTTGATATATGTCAGAAAAATGCAAAATTATGGCATTATATTAAAATTTTATATTGTTTTACATTTGTATTTTCAAACATTATATATAGCAATTTAATATTTAACAAAATTTCAAAGCCGAAAAACAAAAAAATTATAGTGCAAGAATTTAAACCAAAAGACAATGAATTAAGTTTGCTTATAGGAAAAGATGTAAATACAAATGAAAAAATATATATACCAGAATCTGGGTTATACCAAAATTTTTTAATAACAGGAACAATAGGTTCAGGAAAAACAAGTTCTGCAATGTACCCAATAACTAAGCAACTTTTAGAATACAATTCAAAAAATTTAAACAATAAAATTGGTATGCTTATTTTAGATGTAAAAGGAAATTATTATATGCAAGTAAAAAAATATGCTGAAAAATATAATCTACTACAGGATTTAACAGTAATAGAGCTTGGGTCAAATATAAATTATAATCCTTTGCATAAACCAAATTTGAAACCAGCAGTTTTAGCAAATAGATTAAAAACAATTTTAGAATTATTTTCTGAAAATAATTCAGAAAGTTATTGGCTTGATAAAGCAGAACAAGTTTTAGCAGAAGCAATAAAATTGTGTAGATTATATAATAATGGATATGTAACTTTTACAGAAATTCATAAAATAATTACAATTCCGGGGTATTACAAAGAAAAAATAGATTATTTAAGAAATTTATTTATTTCATCAAGATTAAATATAGAGCAAATATATGAACTAAATACAGCATTAGATTTTTTTCAAAAAGAATTTGATGGTTTAGATCAAAGAACACTTGCTATTTTAAAATCTGAAATTACAAGAATTACAAATACTTTTGTTTCTGATTATAGTGTTTTAAAAACATTTTGTCCTAAAAAGGAAGAATTAAATTTTACAGGATTTGAAGATGTGTTAAACAAAGGTAAAATTGTAGTTTTGAATATGAATATTGCAGAATATAAAAATTTATCAAAAATAATTGCTGCATATTTAAAACTAGATTTCCAAACTGAAATTATGATGAATTTAAGTAAAGGTAATGTAAAAAGAACAGCATTTATTTGTGATGAATATGCAGAATATGTAACAAAAACAGATAGTGATTTTTTCTCTTTAAGTAGGGAGGCTAAATGTATTAATATTGTAAGCACTCAAAGTTATTCTTCTATTAAAAATACTTTAAAAGATGATACTTCTGTTAAAGTTATATGTCAAAATTTAATTAATAAAATTTGGTTTAGAACAGATGATATTTTTACAATAGAAGAAGCTCAAAAACAATTAGGGAAAGAAGAAAAACAAAGAACTTCAAAAAATATTTCAGAAAGTGCAAAACAAACAAAATATAATTATTTTACAAATTCATTAATAAATAAAGATTCTACAATTTCAGAAAGTTTAAATTTATATACCCAAAGTGACTATGTTTATGATACTAATTTTTTTACTCAAAGCTTGGAGACATTTAATTCACTCTGTTTTCTGTCAGATGGAAATAAAATTTTAAAACCTAGAAAATTAAAGATGTATCCATATTTTTTAGAAGAAGGAGATGATGTATATGAATAATAGTAAATATATAACAAAGGAAAAAGTACATTTTTTTATTAAATTTATAATAATATTTTTTACTATATTAATTGCTTTTTCAAATATTTCTTTATGTGCAAGTACACCAAAACTTGTAAGTACTTTAGAAAAAGCTTTTGAAAGTATTGAATCATGGCTAATAAAACTTGCAACACCGATGGCAGCTATTGCCGTAGGTACAGGACTATTTATGCAAAAGTTTAGTTTTGGAGATGAAGAAAAAATAAGGACAGGAAAAAAATTAGTAAAAACTTCTTTAGTTTCTTATGCATTTATTTTAGCAATAGATTTAGTATTATCTGCAATTCAATCTTTAATATAGAATGGAAGTGAAAACTTGGAAAATGTAACAGATATTACAACAAATATAATTGAAACAATAAATACTATATTTAAAAATTTATTTTCTTCAATAGATAGCAGTTTGTATGAAATTTTAGATAATTTAGTTTTTGTAAATCCAGATATATTAAATGATAAATATTTTGATAAATTATTTGGAACTCAGACAGCAAATGGAATATTATTAATTGCAAATTCTTTATTAATAGGATTTTTACTTTATTATGCAGCAAAATTTATGATGTCAAATTTTACTTACAATAGAATAGAAAATCCAGCTCAATTTATATTTAAATGTATATTTTATGGAATATGTATGAACTGTTCATTTTTTATAATAGAACAAATTTTAAATTTGAATTTTAGTGTTACAGAATTGATTAGAGGTTTAGGAGAAGATTTATTTAATAAAAATATATGTTTTGAAACTTTAATAAGTGAAATAAATGGTAATTTATCTATAAATGAAAATGATTTAAATATATTTACAATAGATGGATTAATTAAAGGAACACTTACAGTATCTTTATTAAATCTAGTTTTTTCATATTCATTAAGATATATAATGATAAAAATTATGATTTTATTTTCTCCTTTTGCTTTTTTATCTTTAACATTAGAAAGTACATCAAACTTTTTTAAATCATGGTTTAGAAATTTATTTTCATTATTATTTATACAAATTCTTGTTGCAATTGTTTTGCTGTTACTGTTTTCAATGGATTACACAAAAGGAAATTTAACTAATAAATTTATATATATTGGAGGAATTTATGCTTTGATTAAAGCCAATTCTATTGTAAGGGAATTATTTGGAGGATTATCTACAACAATCCAATCAGGAATTTCTAATTTAAAATTAATGAATAAATAAAATATTGAAGCAAATGAATATTAGGATTGTTTAAATATGAAAACTAAATAACAAAAATTATATAAAAAAGAAAGGATGATGCGATGAAATTCATATTTCCGCAAAATTATAAATTTAATACAAAAATATTAGGACTTATTGATTATCAAACAGCAATTTTAAATTTAATATGGGGAGGATTAGTTTTTTTAATTATTAATTTTTTATTTAATAGTTTAAATATAAAAATATTTTTATTTATTGTTTTAGTTTTTCCTGTGTTAATTTTTAGCGCTGTAGGTATTAATGGAGAAAATGTAATAAGTGTAATAATTTATATGTTAAAATTTTTAATAAGGCCAAAATTGCTTTTTTATAGTAAATAAATAACAAAATCTTTCAATTTTAAAATTAATTAGCATTTTTTCGACTTGAAAAAGCATAAAGAAAAGTGTATAATTTGAAAAGATTTATAAGAATTGAGGCGATAAAATGAAGTTAGAAGAAAGCGATAAATCGATGATGTTTGAAACAACAAGCATTCCGGATATATTTTTAGCTGAATATTTAAGTAACATGCCGGGAGACTATTTAAAAATATATTTATATTTAATTTTTCTTGCAAAATATAATGGAGAAATTGATATAAGTAATTTGGCCAAAAAACTTGCACTTCCAATAAATACAATAAATGATGGAATAAAATATTTAGAAAAAGAGGGTTTTGTTTTAAGAAAACAAAATGGATTTGTTGTAATTAATTTACAAGAAAAAACTTTAAATAATTTATATAATTTAAAAGTAGAAAGTAGTCCAGAAAAAATAGAACAAAATGCTAAAAATAAGAAAAAAATACAATTAATTAATTATTTAAACAATATGTATTTTCAAGGTGTTATGGGTCCTACTTGGTATAGTTATATAGATATTTGGATGGATCAATATGGTTTTGATGAACAAGTAATGTTAAATCTATTTGACTATTGTC
Source organism: uncultured Clostridia bacterium (assembly GCA_947623465.1). Classification (GTDB taxonomy): domain Bacteria; phylum Bacillota; class Clostridia; order TANB77; family CAG-508; genus CAG-269. Next base: position 14,589 of record CANQGU010000025.1, on the reverse strand, counting down.
ATGGAAAATCTGCTTTGCATAAAAATTATGTTAAAGCAGTAGCAGATGCATGGAAAGCAAATAACATAAAGAATTTGGATGATTTAGAGGACTATTATAAGGCCCAAGAAAAATTAATGAAATTGAAAAAAGATATTGCAAAGAAAATGGGAAAAAGAAGCGGACTTACAGAATATGAAGAAGCATATATTGAAACATGGGTAAATGAATATAAATATGATTTACCAATAATAGAAATTGCTTTAAAAAGAACAACTACACAAGCAAATCCAAGTTTTGAATATGTAAATAATATTATAAAAGATTGGAATGAAAGAAATTTAAGAACTCCTGAAGAAGTAAAAAAATTCTTAGAAGAACGTAAACAAATGAATAAAAAGACTAAAGAAATAAAAAAACAAGTAAAAAAAGAATCTTTTGAACAAAGAGAATATAGTAATTTAAGCTTTTTGTACGCAAATAAAAATGTAGAAGGAGATGAACATGAGGACTGATTTAGATTTCTTATTGGTAGAATATGAACAAAAAAGAAGAAATGCAGAAAATGAGTTAGATAAAAGAAAGTTAGAACTATACAAAAAAAATCCAAGACTTGAAGAAATAGAAGATGAGATAAATAAAATATCTATTAATAAAACAAAAAGCATTTTAATTAATAAATTATCAGATAGTTTAAGTAAGAAATTTGATGAAGATTTAATTAATTTAAAAAAAGAAAAAGAAGATATTTTAAAAAAAGAAAAAATAGACGAATCATTTTTTGAGCCAAAATATGAGTGTAAAAAATGTAAAGATACAGGGTACATTAAGTCTTTAAATCAAAAAAGCGAAATGTGTAGTTGCTTAAAACAAAGATTAATAAATATTTCTTACAATAAATCAAATTTAAGTAATTTACAAAAAGAAAATTTTGAAAATTTTAATGCCAATATATTTTCTAGTCAAAAAAATACAGAAAAATATAAAATAAATATTTCTCCAAGGGAAAATATAAAAACAATAAGAAAAGCAGCTGAAAATTTTGTAAATAATTTTGATAATCCAGATACAAAAAATTTATTTTTCACAGGAAATACGGGTCTTGGAAAAACATTTATGACAAATTGTATAGCAAACGAATTATTAAATAGAGGAAAAACAGTTCTTTATCAAACAGCACCTGTTTTGCTTGAAACTATAATTGATAACAAATTTAATAAATATAAAACAAATGACACAAATGATTTTAATAATCAGGTGCTAGATACTGATTTATTAATAATTGATGATTTGGGAACAGAGTGTATAAATTCTATGAAATTAAGTGAACTTTTTACTATAATAAATAGTAGATGCCTAAACTTAAATAATAAAGTAACTAAAACAATTATTTCTACTAATTTTAATATAGAGCAAATATTTGAAATATATGAAGAACGTATAGGTTCAAGAATAGCAGGATTTTATGATATTTATTATTTCTTTGGAGAAGATTTAAGATTAAAAAATAAAAATACCCCTCCTTAATAAGGAGGGTTTTTTTATTTTATTTCTTCACCAATAATATTTTTAATATTATTTAATTCTGTTTTATAAGTATTATATAAAGTTACGCTAGTTGTAGTGTCATAACCTGCATCATAACTTGCAATTGCATTTTTTAAATTGATAAGTTTAAATTTTTTAGATGAGCTTGATTTATTTTGATAAGTATAAATAGGAACATAAGTTGCACTATTTATTTTCATTTTTCCTTCTGTAGTTTTTGTAATATTTAAATTTAAAATTACAGAATCTGTAGTATAAGTTTTATTTTGACCTGATATAAAATTACCTAAAGAATAAACAACAAATCCATCTTTAGTTTGTCCATCTTCTAAAGTAATTTCTCTTTTTTCCATTGGCTGTAAAACATGAGGATGATTTCCTATTATTAAATCAGCTCCATTTTGGAATAATAAATCTGCTAATCTTTTTTGTTCATCATTTGGAGTTGTTTGGTATTCTACACCCCAATGCATTGAAACACATATTAAATCTGGATGTTGCTCTTTTGCAAGAGAAAGTTGATTAAGTATGGCTTCATCATTGATTAAATTTATAGAATATGATTTGTCTTCAGGAACTGTAATTCCGTTTGTTCCGTAAGTAAAGCTTAAAAATGCAATTTGAATTCCTTTTACATTTTTAATTAATATTTTATTTTGGTCTTCTTGAGATTTATATGTTCCTGTATGAGCAATATCTGCATCGTCTAAATAGTCTATAGTACTTTCTAGTCCTTTATATCCAGAATCATAACTGTGATTATTTGCGGTAGATACAACATCAAATCCTAATTTTTTTAAATTATATGCTAAAGCTTCTGGTGTGTTAAATGTAGGATATCCACTATATGCTTTATTTGGTCCTGCAAAAGTTGTTTCCAAATTACCAACTGCTAAATCTGCTGTTTGAATATTGTATTTTATATCTTCAAACATATATGAAAAATCATAAGTTCCGTGAGTTAACATCATAAGCATCATTATAAACAGTATTGTGGCACATAATGTCTCCAGTAAATGCTAAATTAATATTAGTATCTTTTGGTTTATCATCTTCTGAATCTTCTTTTGTTGAATTTTCATTAGAATTTTTTTCAGTATTTTCTTCATTTGAATTTTCTTCAGCAATTTGTCCTTGATTATTATTTTCAGAATTTAATGTAGAATTTTTTACTTTGATAGCTGAATAAATAAATGCTATTAATAAAATTATAATTGCTGTAGCTAAAACTCTTTTTATTAGCGATAAATCCTCTAAAAGATAGTTAATTCTAAATTTTCTATTACTTCTTCTTTTTCTCATTTTTAATTTATCCTTATAATTTATTTAGGTTTTTGGATTTGCCTATAAACCACGATTTAAATTTATCACAAAAATAATAATTTATCAATAGAAAAAAATAATTAAACAAAAAATTGATAATATTTAATATTTTTTCATAAGTAAAAAACTTGTTATAAAAAAATTAAACAAAAAAAGTATAAAATTACAAAAAATGTATATATTAATTATAAACATATTGTATTAAAGGAGGATAACTATGAAAGTTATAGATAAAATTGCATTAGTTTTAATCATAATTGGTGCAATTAATTGGGGACTAATTGGATTTTTTAAATTCGATTTAGTTGCAACAATTTTTGGAGAAATGAGTATAGTATCAAGAATTGTTTACGCATTAGTTGGAATTTCTGGCTTATGGGGAATTAAATTATTATTTGATGATTAATATTAAAAATATGGTCTTTTTCTTTAAAAGTAAAAGATCATTTTTTTATTAGTAAAAAATGATTGAAAATTGAATATGAAATTTCTTTCAACCTATTGTTTTAAATGGAAAAATGTGGTATAATTATGCTGTTTATTTAGAAAGGAAGATTTTTTATGTTTGAAAAATTAGAGTTAGTAGAAAAAAGATATGACGAGCTTACAATTCAAATAAGTGACCCAGAAGTAATAAGTAATACAAACGAGTGGCGTAAATTGGTAAAAGAACATAGCTCTATGGAAGATGTAGTATTAAAATATAGAGAATATAAACAAGTGCTAAACAATATGAACGAAGCAAAAGATATGATGGAAGATCCAGAAATGAAAGAGCTAGCAGAAGAAGAATATTATTCATCAAAAGACAAAATAGCACAAATAGAAGAAGAACTAAAAATATTATTAATTCCAAAAGATCCAAATGACGATAAAAGTGTAATATGCGAAATAAGAGGTGGAGCTGGAGGAGAAGAAGCAGCTTTATTTGCAGGAACATTATTTAGAATGTATGGAATGTATGCAGAAAGAAAACATTGGCAAATAGAAGTATTAAACGAAAACTCTACGGAATTAGGTGGTTACAAAGAAATTTCATTTATGGTAACAGGAAAAGGAGCATATAGTAGACTAAAATTTGAAAGTGGAGTTCATAGAGTTCAACGTGTTCCTGATACAGAAAGTAGTGGAAGAATACATACATCAACAGCAACAGTTGCAGTTCTTCCAGTTGTAGAAGATGTAGAAATAGAAATAAATCCTGCAGATATAAAAATGGAGGTGTTTAGGGCTTCTGGGGCAGGTGGACAACATATAAACAAAACATCATCAGCTGTAAGACTTATCCATGTTCCAACCGGTATTGTTGCAGAGTGTCAAACACAAAGGTCACAATTACAAAATAGAGAATATGCAATGAATTTGTTAAAATCAAGATTATATGATATAGAAAAACAAAAACAAGATAGTGAAATAGCAAATGCAAGAAAAACACAAGTTGGTTCAGGAGATAGAAGTGAAAAAATCCGTACTTATAACTACCCACAAGGAAGAATAACGGACCACAGAATAGGATTTAGTATTTATCAAATGGAAAATTTCCTAAATGGAGATTTAGATGAAATGATAGATAACTTAATTGCAGCAGACAGAGCAGAAAGATTAAAGGGAGAAGATGAGTAAAAATTATTGTCTTATAAAAAAATAAAATTAAAAAATAAAAAGTTATTTTTATATACAAAAATAACTTGACAAAGTTTAAAATATCACCTATAATAAATATAGGTGATATTTATGTTAAAAAGAGAAAAATATTTAGAAAGAATTAGAGATTTTTACGATAGCGATTTAATTAAAATTTTAGTCGGAATTCGTAGATGTGGTAAATCTGTAATATTAGAACAAATTATTAAAGAATTAAAAGAAAGAAATGTTGACGAAAGTCATATTATATATGTAAATTTTGAGTTTATAGAATTTGAGCAATTAACAGATTATAAGGAACTAAACAAATATGTAAAGGAAAAAATTAAAGATGATAAATTATATTATTTGTTTTTTGATGAAATACAAAATGTTGAGCAATTTGAAAAAGTAATAAATTCATTAAGAGCATCAAAAAAAGTTAGTATATTTATAACTGGTTCAAACAGCCGATTATTATCAGAAGAACTCTCTACTGTACTTTCTGGAAGATATGTAAGCTTTAAAATTAATCCACTATCATACAAAGAAGTACTAGAATTATTGGGAGCAAAAAAATCTAATGATGAAATATTTGAAAATTATATGAAATGGGGAAGTCTTCCAAATAGATTTGAATTTAAAAAAGAAGAAGCAATAAAAAATTATTTATACGGAGTATTTGATTCTATTATTTTAAGAGATGTTGTAGAAAGGTTAAAAATTAGAGATACAGCCTTATTTAATTTAATTTTACAATATATTATAGATACAATTGGAAGAGAATTTTCAGCAGAAAATATTATGAATTTCTTAAAAAATGAGGGGAGAGAAGTTTCTACACTAACAATATATTCATATTTAGATGCACTTTGTAAAGCATTATTAATTAGAAAAGTTTATAGATATGATATACATGGAAAAGCTGTTTTAAAAACATTAAATAAATATTATGTAACAGATTTAGGAATAGCACAAATAAAAAATAACAAAACAGAAATGGATAAATCTTATGCACTTGAAAACATTGTATATAATGAATTACTTATAAAAGGATATGATGTATATACGGGGAAAACAAGAAAAGGCGAAATTGACTTTGTTGCCACTAAACCAGATAAAAAAATATATATACAAGTAGCATTTAGTATACCAAACGAAGAAACTAAAAAAAGGGAATTTGGAGCATATAATGCAATAAATGATAATTACCCAAAATATGTTATTACATTGGATAAAATGACGTATGAATATAATGGGATAAAACATGTTAATTTAATAGATTTTCTTTTAGATGATAATTTTTAAAAAGTAACAAGTTATTTCTATATACAAAAATAACTTGACACTTACACATTTGATAATTTTTAAATTTGCTATAATCAATTGACAAAATTTAAAAAAAGTATTATTATATTAACATAAGGTAAAAAATAATAAGAGACGAGTAAAATAGAAAATATCTTTAAAAGAGAAAGTTGGTCATAGGCTGAAAGCCAACTAAAGTAAAACTATTTGAAAACTACCTCTTTATATTTCTAGTGAATAAGCTAGGCGTGTTAGATGCGTTATAATCTATAAATTAAGTAAAAAAACGGGATGGAACCGCGTGAATATACGCTCCTGTAGATATAACAAGTATCTACAGGAGTTTTTTTGTTACAATGTAGAACAAATTATATCTAAAAAATTATATAAAGAAAGGAAGGATTTTTATGATTAAGTTAACATTAAAAGATGGAAGTGTAAAACAGGTAGAGAGTGGAAAAACGGTTTTTGAAGTTGCAAAAGAAATAAGTGAAGGACTAGCTAGGATGGCAACATGTGCTAGCGTTGATGGTAAAACAGTTGATTTAAGATATGTTTTAGATAAAGACTGTAGCCTAGAGATACACACTTTTGAAAGTTCATTAGAAGGAAAGAAAGCTTATTGGCATACAACATCTCATATAATGGCACAAGCTATAAAAAGAATTAATCCAAAAGCACAGCTTGCAATAGGACCAGCCATTGATGAAGGATTTTATTATGATTTTGATGTTGAAAAAAATTTCACAGATGAAGATAAAGAAAAAATTGAAGCAGAGATGAAAAAAATTATAAAAGAAGATTTGCCAATTGAAAAGTTTACTCTCACAAGAAACGAAGCAATTAAATTTATGAAGGAAAAAGATGAACCATATAAAGTAGAACTAATAGAAGATTTACCAGAAGGAGAGGAAATATCTTTTTATAAACAAGGCGAATTTACAGATTTATGTGCAGGACCACACTTAATGAGTACGGGAAAGGTTAAAGCCGTAAAGATTTTGTCATCTTCAGGGGCTTACTGGAGAGGAGACGAAAAAAATAAAATGCTTCAAAGAATTTATGCAATTTCTTTTCCTAAGGCTAGCCAAGTTGAAGAACATTTAGCAAAACTTGAAGAAGCAAGACAAAGAGACCACAGAAAAATAGGAAAAGATTTGGAATTATTTATGACTCATAAGCTTGTTGGGTCAGGACTTCCAATGTATTTGCCAAATGGTGCAACAGTAAGAAGATTGCTTGAAAGGTATATTCAAGATAAAGAAATAGAAATGGGATACAGCCATGTTTATACACCATCACTTGCAAATTCAGAATTATACAAGGTATCTGGACATTGGGACCACTATAAAGAAGATATGTTCCCTATAATGCAAATGGACAATGAAGCAATGGTTTTAAGACCTATGAATTGCCCACATCATATGTTAATTTACAAAAACAAAATGCATTCTTATAGAGATTTGCCAATAAGAATAGGAGAGCTAGCACATGACTTTAGATACGAAGATAGCGGTAGCGTTTGTGGATTAGAGAGAGTTCGTGCAATGTGCCAAAATGATGCACACTTATTTGTAAGACCTGACCAAATAAAAGAAGAGTTTAAAAATGTTGTAAAATTAATTTTATCAGTTTATGAAGATTTTGGATTTAAAGATTATGAATTTAGATTATCTTTAAGAGATAAAGAAAATAAAGAAAAATATTTTGATGATGACGAAATGTGGGAAAAAGCTGAAAGCCAGTTAAGAGAAATTTTAACAGAACTTGGAGTTAATTTCTATGAAGCAAAAGGCGAAGCAGCTTTTTACGGACCAAAATTAGATGTTCAATTAAAATCTGCTGTAGGTCATGATGTAACTGTTTCAACTTGCCAACTAGACTTTTTATTACCAGAAAGATTTAAACTAGAATATATAGGAGAAGATGGGGAACCACATAGACCAGTTGTAATTCATAGAGCAATTTTAGGTAGTTTTGATAGATTTATGTGTTTCTTAATAGAAGAAACAAAAGGAGCTTTTCCGCTTTGGCTTGCTCCAATGCAGGTTGAAGTTATACCTATTACAGATGCACATGCAGAATATGCAAATAAAGTAGCAGAAGAACTTAAAAAGATGAAGATTAGATGCGAAGTAGATTCAAGAAGTGAAAAGGTAGGATATAAAATCCGTGAAGCTCAGCTTAAAAAAGTTCCATATATGTTAATAGTAGGAGAAAAAGAAATTGAAACAAATTCTGTCGGAGTTCGTTCAAGGTCAGACGGAGATATTGGAGCAATGAAGCTAGAAGACTTTAAACAAAAAATAAAAAGTGAAATTGAAAACTTTTCAAGATAAAAAACGAGAGGTAGCAATTATTTAGCCACCTCTTTTTATTTTATCTCATAAACTTTCAAATTTTTAAATGCAGGGTCATAAATATTATGACCTTTAAAATTGTATCTTGAGCCATGGCAAGGGCAATCCCAAGTTTTGTCCAAATTGTTCCAAGTAAGCAAGCACCCTAAATGAGTACAAGTTGGGTTAATTGCATAAACTTTGCCATCAACATCTTTATAAATACCTACAGATTTATTTTGTATTTTTATAATTGCACCATTATCATTTTTTATTTTAGAAATTTGTTCTTCAGGTATTTGAATTCTGTTAGAAATAAAAGATTTAAACACCTGTGAACCCATATTTTTTAGTTCAACTCTATTTTTAATAGGTTTTAATCTTAAAGAATCGAAAACGAAACTGTATTTATTTTCTTTTCCTAAAATTTTATCTCTTATAATATTTGCTGCAACATTTGAAGAAGTTATCCCCCATTTATTAAAACCTGTTGCAACATAGGCATTAGAATAAAATGACGAAATATTACCTATATAAGGAATTTTGTCAAGAGATATACAGTCACGAGTGTTCCATTTATACAAAACTTCTGATTTAGGATAATATTTTTTTGCGAAATTCTCTAATTTATCATAAGTCTCTTTTTCAGTTGGAGCAAAGCCTGTTTTATGGTCTGCTCCTGCTAAAATAAGTAATCTTTTATCTCCAAATTTTGCAGTTCTAAAAGAATAAATAGGTTGAGTTGGATTTATATACATTCCATTGGGAAGTGTTGTTTTTGTATCAATTCCTAAAACATAAGAAGTAGATTGATACATTTTTGCAAAGTAAAATCCGTGTTATTTTTTTAAATGGGTAATGAGATGCAACAATTACATATTTGGATTTTATTTTATAACCATTTACAGTTGTAATATATTCATCTTTATCTTTATCAAAATTAGATGCAGTTGAATTACAAAAAATTAATGAATTATTATTTGTAATGAAATCAGCTAAGCCTAGCATATATTTTACAGGTTGAAATTGTGCCTGATTTTCATTTTTAAGTGCCCCTGCAATTTTAAAAGGTAAAGAACTATCTGTTACAAATTCTACTTCTTCGTCTAAATTATGGAGAGCTTGAATTTCTGCATGAATTTTAGTTAATTCTTCTTGCTTGGTTGTATAAACATAATTAGGTTGATACTCAAAATCACAATCTATGTTTTCTGTATCAATAATGTCTTTTATATTAGTTATAGCTTTTTTATTTGCCTCCAAATATGCCTTGGCATTGTTATGTCCGTAAGATTTAAGCAAATAATCATATATTAAATTATGCTGATAAGTAATTTTAGCTGTACTGTTTCCACTTACTTTTTGTCCAATATAGTCTTTTTCAACAATAATTACTTTTAATCCCTCTTTTGATAAATAATAACCACAGCTTAAGCCTGTTATTCCGCCACCAATTATACACACATCACACTCATAATTATCATCTATTTTATTATATTTTTTATAATTTTCTATTGAATCTATCCAATAAGAACTCAAAAAAATCACCTTCTTTATTTACAGTATGCCAAAAATTATGAATATTATTATTAAATATTTATAATAAAAACTGTATAATGATTTATTTTTAAATCTTTGGTGTCGCAATTTTCAATTCTATTATTTATATGTAAATTGCTCCAATCGCCCTACGCTACGCTTCGGTTGGTCGCTTACGCAGATTTGAAAATAAATCATTATACAATTTTGATTAGATAAAATTATTTTTGAAAAGAATATTTTAAAAAAATATGGAAAAATATATTAAGAAGTGATATAATCAAACAAAATAAATTAAAGGAGGAAAAAATTTTGGATGAGAATTTAAAAAAAGAATTAGTTAATGAGAAAAAGTCTGGATGGTATGGCACAACAGACGAAGAATTTGGCAAAATTTTTGAATTTTGTAATGGTTATATGGATTTTTTAAATCATTCAAAAACAGAGAGAGAATTTTGTTTTAATGCTAAAAAATTAGCAGAAGAAAATGGATTTAAAGATGTAAATAATGTAGAAAATTTAAAAGCAGGAGATAGAGTATATTTTGTAAATAGAGATAAAAGCATATATTTTGCAATAATTGGTGAACAAAAACTAGAAAATGGACTACATATAGTTGGAGCTCATATAGATTCACCAAGACTTGATTTAAAACCAAATCCATTATATGAAGATGGAGAAATGGCATATTTTAATACTCATTATTATGGAGGAATTAAAAAATACCAATGGACAACAATTCCATTAAGTATTCATGGGGTAATAGTTAAATCAAATGGAGAAAAAATTACAGTAAATATTGGAGAAGATGAAAATGATCCAATATTTACAATAACAGATTTATTGCCACATTTAGCAAAAGAGCAAGAAGCTAAAAAATTGCGTGAAGCAATAGATGGAGAAAATTTAGATTTATTAGTTGGAAGTATTCCTATTAAAGATAAAGATGCCAAAAGTAAAGTAAAATTAAATATTTTAAAAATATTAAACGAAAAATATGGTATTACAGAAGCGGATTTTGTTAGTTCAGAACTAGAGTTAGTTCCAGCTTTTAAGGCTCGTTCTTTAGGATTTGACTATGGAATGGTGGCAGCTTATGGTCAAGATGATAAAGTATGTAGTTATACTGCTTTAAAAGCTTTAATGGAAATAAATATTCCATCTAAAACAACAATTTGCATACTTTCAGATAAAGAAGAAATTGGAAGTATGGGAAATACAGGTATGGAATCACATGTATTTGATTACTTTGTTTCTGAATTACTAAACAAAACAGGAGAAAACAGACCTAATTTATTAGAAAAAGTATTTTGCTATTCTAAAATGCTTTCATCAGATGTTGATGCAGGATTTGACCCATTATATGCAAGTGTTTCTGATAAAACAAATGCAGGATTTTTATCTAAAGGAATTACACTTAATAAATACACAGGAGCAAGAGGAAAATCTGGAGCATCAGATGCAAATGCAGAATTTGTAGCATGGGTAAGAAATGTATTTGAAGCAAATAATATAAAATATCAAGTATCTGAACTTGGTAGAGTGGATGTAGGTGGCGGAGGAACTATTGCCTATATTTTAGCAAATAAAGGAGTAGATGTAATAGACTGCGGAGTTCCAGTTCTTTCAATGCATGCACCATATGAAGTTACAAGTAAATTTGATATTTACGAAGCATATAAAGCATATAAAGCTTTTTGGGAGAAAGATTAAAAGTTGTTTAGAAAATATATACATTGTAAAAACAGATAATTGTTGAAAATTATCTGTTTTTATGTTAATATAATAACAAAAAAATAGGAAGTGAACTAAAATATGAAAAAAATTATAAAAATCGTTATTTTATTATTAATAATAATTCTAGTTGCATTTGCCATATATTCATATTCTACTAAAGATTACAGAGAAAAAAAGAAATTAGTTGAAAAAGATGAACAAGAATATGGAGAGGATTACGCAGTATTTAGAAAAGATGTTTATAAAGAAAGCCCAGAAAGAATCGTTATAAAAAAAGAAAATACTACAAATGAATTTTATATATTTGACAAAAATGATGAAGAATATGAGCATTTATTAAAAGTCATATTAGATAAAATGTATTTTGTCTCAAATCAAGATTTCAATTTGTGGGCATTTACTCCATATTCTATAAATGACATATCAAATTCAAATGAAAATTTTATTGTTTTTGATTATAATGAAGATTTTACACAAGAAGAATATATGTACAATACTGATTTTAATAGAGATATATTTTTTAGATATTCTAGTAATTCTAGATTATACAGGTTAGTTGATTTCTTAACTTATAAGGCAAAAAAGTATAAGATAGATGAATTAAGAAATGCTATTGGTAAAGAAGAATTTGTACCACTTGACCAAATTGTTTCTGGTTATAAATATATGAATCCATATACATCAGGAGATTAAAAAAATTATCAATTATTGAAGTGAACCTAAATTATTAAACAAAGTGATATGAACCCAAAATGTTAGACAAAACATGGAGGGTTTTTATCATGTCTAAATATAATTTTTTCCAAAAAAAAACTTAAAAAACACAAAAAAAACACAAATACAAAATAAAATTATAAAAAAATAAATAAGGAGAAAGAGGTATGTATATTTTAAAAAATAGTTTAATTTCAATAATTAGAAATAAAGGGAGAAACATTTTAATAGGGATTATTATTCTTGTAATAGCAGCTAGTAGTACTGTAACACTTTCTATTAGAAATACAGCAAATAAGTTAGTTAAAGATTACGAAGCAGCACATGACATAATAGGAACAATTTCATTTAATAGAGAGCAATTATCAAAAAAATTTCAAGGAGGAGAAGATGCCAAAAAAAGTAATATAGAAGAATTCAATAATATAGAACAACTTACTTTAGAAAATGTAAAAAATTATGGTGATAGTCAATATTTGAAAGATTATTATTATAATTATGCAACATCTTTAAATAGTGATAGTTTAACTAAGGCAACAGACTCTTTTGAATATGAAGTAGAAGATAGACAAACAACAACTACAACTACTACAACAAATGAAAATGGAAACTCTGGAAGTGGTGAAATGAACAGAGGTCCAAATAACCAAGGTGGAGAGAAGCACACTATAACTAATAATAATACAACTACAGTTATAACTAAAAGTAAAGAAAAATTTGAAAGTAATAGAAACTTAACAGGAGATTTTGAAATAGATGGTTATTCTTCTTATTCAGCTATGACTGATTTTGTAAATGGTACATGTAAGGTTACTGAAGGAGAAATGATAACAGATTTTTCAGGTTTTGAATGTGTTATAAATTCAGAGTTAGCAACATTAAATGAAGTATCTGTAGGAGATACAATAACATTAAAAAATCCTAATACAGAAAAAACTTATGATTTCACTGTAAAAGGTATATATGAAGAAAGTTCAAATTCAGACGATTCTGTAAAAATGTATTCACAGTCTGCTAATAAAATAATAACAGGAAGTAATGTAGTTGAAACATTAGTTGCAGATGATAGTACACTTGTAACTAATATAACTCCATCTTTTATATTACAAAATGAAGATGCAATACAAGCATTTACTGATGAGCTAAAAGAAAAAGGATTAAGTGAAAATTATACATTAAATACTAATGTAGATGAATTGAAAAAAGCAACACAATCAATAGAAAATGTAAAAGCATTTGCTACAACATTTTTAATTATTACTTTAATAATCGCATCAATAGTACTATTTGTAATTAATATGATAAATATAAGGGAAAGAAAATATGAAATAGGTGTATTTAGAACAATTGGTGTAAGCAAATTAAAATTAACAATTCAGTTTGTGTTAGAATTATTAATAGTTAGTATTATAATGTTATGCATAGGATGTGCGTGTGGGGCACTTTTATCAAAACCAGTTGGAAATCTATTACTTCAAAATGAAATAGAAGCAAGCCAAGAAGCAGATGAAGAAATTTCAAATAATTTTGGTAAAGGTGGAGAAAAATTTGGAGGACCTACGGAAATGAACATAGGAGGAGTACGACAGGTTGAACAAATTGATAGTATAGAAGCAGTTGTAGATTTTAATGTAATATTACAATTACTAGGAATAGGAATACTTTTAACTATAGTAAGTAGTTTAGCTTCTATGATTAGTATACAAAGATTTTCGCCACTTACAATATTGAAAGAGAGGTCATAGATTATGGAAATATTAAAATTAGAAAATGTAAGTTATAGATATAAAGATGCACCTAAAGATAAATATGTTTTTAAAAATATAAATTTTAAATTTGAACAAGGAAAGATGTATTCAATTAAAGGAAAAAGCGGAAGCGGAAAAACAACATTATTATCACTTATAACCGGATTAGAGAAATGTTCAGAAGGCAAAGTACTCTATGATGGTAAAGATTTAAAGAAGATGAATTTAGATAGATATAGAAATACTGATATAGGAATTGTTTTTCAAAGTTATAATTTATTACCTAGGTTTACAGCCATAGAAAATATTATATTATCAATGGATGTTAGCAAAGTAAAAATTAAAAATAAAAAGCAAGAAGCTTTAAAACTTATGAAAAGTGTAGGATTATCAGAAGAACATGCTAATAGAAGAATATTAAAATTATCTGGTGGGGAACAGCAAAGAATCGCTATAGCAAGAAGTTTATCATATAACCCTAAAATAATAATTGCAGATGAACCAACAGGAAATTTGGATAAAGAAACTGAAGGAGAAATTCTTAAGATTTTTGAACATTTAGCTAAAGATGAAAATAAATGTATTATAATAGTAACTCATTCTCAAAGTGTGTGTGATGCATCAGATTATGTATATGAATTAGGAAAATAATAATATATGAGTTAAATATTCTGGGGAAAAAATAAAAAAAGATTTCAAAAAATATAGAAAAACAAAAGCACTAAGTGTAT
>CANQGU010000024.1 GCA_947623465.1 uncultured Clostridia bacterium | reverse complement strand
TACAAAAATTGCAAATAATAAAAAGAAAATGACTGCTGACAAAAATATTTTTATATACTTTGTCAACAGTCTGAAAAATTCGAAAATTTAAATTTTCGAATTTTTAATTAGAATTTCTACTTATTTCAAAAACTTCTTTCTTTTCACCACATACTGGGCAAACCCAATCATCTGGTAAATCTTCAAACTCTGTTCCAGGTTGTATTCCGGCTTTTTCGTTTCCTGATTTTGGATTATATATGTATTTGCAAACACCACATTCGTATTTTTCTCCTTTTTGACTTTTTTCTGTTAGGAAATTTCTATATCCCAAAAATAGTGCTGCTATAACCATAAGTAGAAATGATAATGCTTTCCATATTCCACTATCTAATATTATTATAGCAAATAAACCTAGTGCTGCACTTACCATATATAAAATAAGTACTGTTTGTTTTTGAGAAAATCCTCCTGCAACTAATCTATGATGTAAATGTCCTTTATCTGCTTTAAATATTGCTTTTATAGATTTTCCTTTTATTAATCTTCTTATTATTGCCCATGTTACATCAAAAATTGGTAAACCTAGAACTAGCATTGGAAGTGCAATTACAACTGCAGTATATGTTTTTGCAACTCCTATAATAGATACAACTGAAAGTATATATCCTAAAAAGTTTGAACCTGTATCTCCTATAAATGTTTTTGCTGGTGCAAAATTAAATGGTAAAAATCCAACTAATGCTCCTATTAATGATGTAATTATTAATATTGCAATCATTGGCGAATTGTTTAATGCAAAAATTATAAGTAATGATACACAAGATATTAATGCAATTCCTGAAGATAAACCATCTAATCCATCTATTAAATTTATTGCATTTGTAATACCTACTATCCAAATAATTGTAACAATTATTGAAATTTCATGAGATAAACCTAAACTATTAAAATATGGTATATTAACATTACCTATTTCAATTCCAAATGCTACTGCAACAATTGCAGCTAGAAGTTGTCCAAATAATTTTTGCATAGGTTTTAAGTCTTTTGTGTCATCTAAAACTCCTGTAATTGTAATTATTATTACTCCTAAGCCAATTCCTATTAACTTTTTAAAATATAAATTACTATCAAATAAATCTATACTTCCTTCTATATACATAACAGAAATTAAGTAAATTATAGATATTGCAAATCCAAAAATTACAGCTACACCTCCAAGTTTTGGAAGTGATTTTCTTCTCATTCTTCTGTTATCTTTTGGAACATCTATTGCGCCTATTTTTTCTGCAATTTTTATAGAATATGGAGTTACCATAAATACTACTATAAATGCTAATAAGAACGCTATCGCTATATTTCCCCACATAGCTTAAACCTCCATATTATTTCATATTTTCTTTTTCAATTTTTTCTATCATATCTATTCTTTCTTGATATCTTCCACCTTTAAATTCTGTAGCTAACCACATTCTAATTATTTTAATGGCTTCTTCTGTTTTTGTATTATTACCGCTTATTGCAACTACATTTATATTGTCATCTGCTTTTGCAAATCTAGCTTCTTCTTCATTTGTAACAAATCCTGCTCTAATTCCTTTAAATTTATTTGCAACAATTAGCATTCCACATCCTGATTTACAGATTAATATTCCCTTATCACACTCTTTATTTACAATAGCATCTGCAACTTCTTTGGCATATATTGGATAATCTGTTCTTTCTTCTGAATATGTTCCACAATCTTTGTATTCTACTCCTATTTCTTCTAAATATTTTTTTATTTCTTCTTTTAATTTATAACCACCATGATCACATCCTATAGCTATCATAATTTCCTCCTTTATATGTAAATATTTCCTTTACTTTCTTAATATAACATACTTCTATTTACAATTCAATACAAAATTTAAATTTTGTAAGTTTATTTGACTTAAATACTTAATTGTGGTATTATATTAGACAATGAATTTTTAATAAAGTAATTCAAATTTTATTTAAAATCCTTTAATAGAAAGGACTTGATTATTTATGAATTATCTTATAGATTTTGACCATACATTATATAATACACCTTTACTTGCAAAAGATATGTTATCAGCTTTAGCCAAATACATTTCAAAATCTACTAATTTAAACTATGATGAAATATTAACTACTATATCATCTAAGTTTTCAAGAGCTACTGGTAATATTTATGATATATATGATTTAATTTCTTATTTTTATACAGAATATAAATTTGATGAAAATGAAGCAATTAAAATTGTAAATAATGTAATTTGTGATGGAGAAAAATATTTATTTGAAGATTCTATACCTTTCTTACAATATTTAAAAGAACGCGGTCATAAAATATATATTTTATCATATCATGAAAGTAGAGTCTATTTTCAAACAGTTAAAATCGCCGGCTCTGGATTATTAAAATATGTCGACGGACTTATAACAACGACTACCTTAAAAGGTAATATGCCACTTGACTTTTCTGATTGTGTATTTATTGATGATAAGCCAAAAGACTTAATTTCTATTTACAATGAAAAACCTGCAAACATATATAGAATTAGACGTAAAAATGATACATATTCTGATATAGATATAGATTTAAAAATACCTGAGTTTACTAGTTTAACTAAGCTTCAACAAAAATTAGATAATTAAAAAATATCAATGAAAGATAATACACAATAATTAATGGAGGATTAAAAATGCAAAGAAAAAAAATAGTTGTTTTAGGTGGAGGTACAGGGACTTCTGCCGTTCTTAGAGGTTTAAAATATTTCCCTGTTGATATAACTGCTGTAATTACAGTTTCTGATAATGGTAGAAGTACAGGTAGACTTCGTGAAGAATTTTCTACACCTGCTGTTGGAGATATAAGAAAGGTTTTAAGTAATTTATCTACATTACCAGATGAAATTAAAGATATAATGGAATATAGAATGTCAACATATAGTGATTTAAATGGTCACTCTATTGGTAACTTGATTTTAACATCATTTTATAAAAAAACAGGTAATTTAAAAACAAGTATTGAATATTTTAGTAAATTATTGAGAGTTGAACACACTGTTCTTCCAATTTCAGAAGATTACTTAACTTTAATGGGAGAAACAGATGATGGAGAAATTATCGAAGGTGAAGAAGAAATTACATTAGCTAAAAAACACTATAAAAGAATTTTTTACAAACAAGAACCTACAATTTGCAATGAAGTCTTTGATGCAATTTCTGAAGCAGATTTAATTATATTAAGTGCAGGAAGTCTTTATACAAGTATAATGCCTCATTTAATTTGTAAAGATGTTGTAGATGCAATAAATAACTCAAAAGCAAAACTTATGTATATATGTAATGTAATGACTCAACCAGGTGAAACAGATGGCTTTGGTGTATCTGACCATATTCATACTTTAGAAAGTTATATAGGAAAAAATACTATTGATACAGTTATTGTTAGTAACACTGTTTTACCACAAGATTTACTTACAAAATACTCAACTGAAGAACAAAAAGATTTAGTAAAAATTGATTACGAAAATATTGAAAAAGGAAAATATGAAATTCTTGAAGATGACTTAATTACTACTGAAGATGGAACAATTAAACATGATAGTTTAAAACTAAGTTCTATTATATTTTCTTATTTGATGAGAAAATAGAAAAAAACTATTGCCAAATCTTGAATTTTATGTTAAAATAATTTATGTTTATTTAAGTTAAGTACTAAAAGGAGGTGCAAAAATGCCAAATATAAAATCAGCTAAAAAGAGAGTTAAAATAATTGAAAAGAAAACTTTAAGAAATAATATGATTAAATCTGGATATAAATCTGCTATTAAAAGATTTGAAGAAGCTATAGAAGCTGGTCAAATAGATGAAGCAAAAACACTATTTTCACAAGCTACTAAAAAGATCGATCAAGCTTGTTCAAAAGGTGTTATTGTTAAAAACACAGCAGCTAGAAAAAAATCAAATTTAGCAAAAAAATTAAATGCAGCTATGGCTTAATCTTATATTTTAAAAAATTATGCATAGTTTTTTAAAAAAGGAGGGTTCCCCCCTCCTTTATTTTTCATATACTATAACTTATTTCTTTATCTATTTTGGATTATTTCTATTTATTAAAATTTCTTACTTTTGTATATTCCCGGTAAATACAATACAGTATACAAAAATTTATTTAATTTACTCTTTATAAAATTATCATTAAATTTATTATTTGTCAAATAACTAAATAAAATGAAATGTTTTATAGCATACAACCTTTTGCTAAATAAAACACCTTTCATATCTTTTTCTAAAATTTCTTTAAAATACATATAATATCCAAATGGTGCTTGTTTAAAAGTCTTATTTATGTTTTTAGTATAACCATCTTCTATATAGCTTCCCTGTTCTATAACTTTATTTATTGGAAGAATTTTATATTTTTCATCCATTTTATGGTACATTCTAGCTTCTGTTACAAACTTTTCTTCTTTTTCTAATTCGTGAAAATACTCTTTTCTTATTTTACTATTAAAAACTAAAATCTTTTCGCCTTGAATATTTTCTTTAAAATACAAATCAAACATTGTAGTTGGCACATTTTCTTTATTAAATTCTTTACCACTTAAAGTTCCATCATTTTCTTTTTTTAAAAATGCCAAGCTATATAAATTTTCATTTTGCAATAATTTTGGTGCATGTTCTTCTATTATTTTAAAGCTATCATCTGTAAAGAAATCGTCAGAATCACAGTCAACTATTAAATCTCCTGAAGCAAGCTTTACCGCTTCATTTATTGCACTCATCTTCCCACTATTTTTTTGAAAAAGGTATTTTATAGTAAATACGTTTTCATTTATAAAATCTTGAACATGATCCTTAGTTTCATCTGTTGAGCCATCATCTACGATTATCCACTCTACACTTATTTTATATTTTAAATTATTTTTTATACTTTCATATAATTTTGGTAAATATTTTGCTCTATTATATGTTGCTGTAAGAACACTTAATTTCATTATTCTTCTCCTAATAATTTTTCTATTTTTTCAAGTAAAATTTCATTATCAAATTCTGTTTCATCTTCTTCAAAAATCACATTTTTTTGTAAAATTTGTTTTAGTCCTTCAAAAATAGCATCTTCTGTATTTTCAAATATTATTTTTTTAGAATATCCTTTTACCGCTTCTTTTGCTGCAGTATTTGTTATTGCAATATTTTTATTTAAAATTTTAGCTTCATCAATTACCATACCATATCCTTCAAACTCTGAAAGCAATACAAAGTAATCTGCTCTTTTTATATATGGATAAGGATTATTTCTATTTTCCATTAATTTAAATGTATTTTCTACATCTAATTCTTTTATCAATTTTTTTAAGTTTTCTTTTTCTGGTCCATCTCCTATTACATAAATATTGTGTTTTAAACCTTCATCAATTAACCTTTTGTGAACCCTAATTAATCTGTCTATTGCTTTTTGCTTAACAAGTCTTGCAACTGTAACTATTGAAGGTACATCTTTATCTATATATTCTTGTCCTACTTCTTGATTTGATTTTTCTATTATTCTTTCTTTGTTTATATAATTGTATATTACTTCTTCTTTTTCTTCTAATTTTTTTTGTTTAAATAAATCGTTAAATGCTTTTTTATTATCATTGCTGACAAATATTAATTTATCGTATTTTGAGTACATTTTTTTATCAATTTTAAGTTTTAATTTTGATTTAAATCCTGTACCAAATACTTTAGATATGTCATTATGAATCCATGCAATTTTTTTGCTCTCCCCTTTGTTTGCAAAAATTCTTGTAATTGGTCCTTCTAAAAATGAAATTTCTATATCGAATTTGTCTTTTATGTATTTTTTGTATATGGATTTTCCACAATTTAATACATATATGGGGATAAGTTTTCTTTTTAGTTTGCTCATATTTTCGTATGCTTCATTATATACTGATACTACTTTTATTTTTTTGTCTAGTTCATTTATAAATGCTCCTTTTGAATATAGCATAAATATTGTTATGTCATATTTGTCTTTTAGTTTATTTGCTATATCTACCAATACTCTTTCTGCTCCACCTATTCCTAAACTTGTTATTCCAAAAACTACTTTTTTCATATTTCCCCCTTAAAATCTATTTATGCTACTTTTATTCCTGTGTTAATTATTTCTTTTACAAAAGGATTTGAAACTTTTTTATAATCTTCTGTAGTAATTGGATGTGGTTCTATTCTAGTATCTATTTTCCAAGTTAATCCAATTAATTTTGCTCCATCTTCTATAATATCATTAAAGTCACTTGAAATAATTGCAATATCAATGTCGCTATTCTCATTTTCGCTTCCTTTTGCATAAGAACCAAATAATATTATAGCTTCTATTTTATAATATTGACTAACCTTTTTTATATATTTTTGTATAGATTCCATTATTTCTCTATTAATAAACCTTTTAGCCATACATATACCTCCTCTATATTTTTTATTTGTACAGCAGTATATTCATCTGTCTTGAATCTTATTTGACTTCTGTAGTAACAACACATTTAATATTATCGCAATAGTCATACTAGAAAAATTAAAATACACATATCCTGAAAGGCAAGATAAAGCTACTGCAAGTCCTGTTCCTGCAAGATACATCACATACTCAGTATCTATATTTTTTCTATATTTAATTCCTTTGTATATAGAATAAATTAATATACCTAAAAATGGACCAAAATATAACAAAAATCCAAATATACCAAAATTTAGAAGCATTGCTGGTATTTCCATTTCCATTACTAATTCCCCTGTTTGATTTTTGTATCCATTTCCAAATAAAATAAGCTTAAAGTCTTTTTGTTCTTTTACTAAAAATACATTATATATAAATTGTTGTTTTCTTAAATTAACATTAGATAATTTATGTTCTTTAGCATATTCGCATAATTTTATTATAGCATTTCGTTCTGCTTCTGTCATATAGCTTTTTTCTATATTTCCACCTTGAATTTGTTTATATAAATTTAAAATATCTCCTGTAACATATCTTTGCTCTCCTGTTTCGCTATCAATTCCTAATTGTTCATTTTGCTTTAACATTTTTCTTCTTTCTAAAGATTTCATACCAAATATTATTACAAAAATAATGGCTAAAATAATTGCAACTGTAACTATTACAATTTGCTTTTTGTTTAATTTTATATTGTTTTTTATTCCAAAGAAAATTTTTGCTAATATGTAAATTGCTAAAATAATTCCAAATCCAAATAGTCCTGTTCTCATACCAGAAAATGCACATAGATATAATCCTGCAAAGGCTATTAATATAACCTTTTTCCACTCTTTTAGTTTAATAGAACTTAAAATTATACATATACTTAAAACTAAAACTGTGCATAAACTATTTCCTGATTCAAAATATCCTTTATATCCTATTCCCTCTATATATGTTGATGATGATGTTTTAGTTAAAATTGATATAAATAGAGTTACAATATATATTGTTAAACTTATAAAAATTGATTTATGTAATTTATCATTATCTTTTATTATTTTATAAAATAAGTATAAATCTATTATTAAAAATGAATAATTTATAATGTATTGCATCTCGTTTGCCAATGTTCCGTAAGAACTTCCGTTATGTAATTTTTGAAAAAGAGCTAAATGCAACGCAGAATATATTGCATAAATTAAAGCTATTATTATTTTTTGCTTTTTGTTTTTTTCTTGAAAAAAAAGTATTATAAAACATATACATGGTATAATGGGTCTTAATATGGTTGATGGCGAAAATGTAGTGTTAAAGTAGTTTCTAAATATAAAACTCATTATATCAAGTATTGGACAAATTATGATAAACAAACACATTAAATTTTCTAATCTTATTCTTTTTTTTATAGTTTCTACCACTAATTTTTCTCCTTTTTCTTTCAATGGAAATGTCATTTTGGACCGTGTCATTTGTCATTTTGGACGTACTTTTTTGACAGATTTTTTATATGTCATTTGAGACGTGCTTTTTTGACAGATTTTTTATATACAACATAAAATCTTATTTAAATACAGATGTCAAAAAAGGACGTCCCCATTGACACAAAACTTTATAAGTTATTTTATTTATACTTCTCATATATAAATTCTTTGGGCTATTCTTTTTTAAGATTTCATTTTTCTTCCAGTTTGGAAATTTGGTATTTAAATTGTTCCATGTTTCTTTTAATAACTTATTTCTTTCGGTTTTATCTTGTATTTTGCAGATTCTTTTTAATGAACTACAAAGTAGTAATCTTGTGTAAGTATATTCTAGTTCTTGCTTGTATTCTTCGTAAAAATTTTTTTCTTTATAATATGAAATTACATTATCAAGTACTGTAAATATTTCTTTTGTTCTAATATCTTGTGTATTTGCAATAGAGTCTTTTCTTTGTGTATAGTGTATAAAATATTTTTTTACAAAAGATACTTTATTTAAATATGGTATTAACTTATAGAAAAATTCTACATCTTCATATCTTAAACCTATTGGAAATTCTATTTTTTGATTTTCTATTATTTCTCTTTTTATTAATTTATTCCATGCTACAACTCTTGCTTTTTCTAGCATTTCTTTTTTGCTAGAATAAATTTCTCCAATATCAAGTTTTTGTTTATTTGGATATTCCCAAATAAAGTCACATTCTACCATATCTGCATTTTCTTTTTTTGCTATGTTGTACATTTCTTCATAAGCATTTAAATCTATGTAGTCATCTGAATCTAAAAATGCTATATATTCTCCGGCAAGCGTATGGCATACCAAAATTTCTTGCACTTGAAAGTCCACCATTTTCTTTTTCTACATATTTTATTTTGTCTTCATATTTTTGTATATAGCTTTCTATTTTTTCCTTTGAAGAATCTGTTGAACCATCATTTACAACTATTATTTCTATATCTTGTAAAGTTTGATTTACTACAGAGTCTAGGCATCTTTCTATATAATTTTCTACATTATATACTGGTATTATTACACTTACCTTTGGCATTGTATTTCCCCTTTACTTTTTGTTTATAATTTTATATTTTTAAGCACTTTTTGTCAAATTAAGTTTCTTACTTTTTCCGAAACTTCTTGACACTAACTTTGGCTTTAATTTTTTAAATATAAATCTATATCTCTTTTCAAATACTCTTCTGCTCTATCTGCTAGCTTTTGATATTTTAATTTTTTGTCTTTTATTTTTTCACCTAATTCAGGTAATATTCCAAAATTAGCGTTCATTGGCTGGAATTTATTATTTGGAGTTGAGATATATTTTGCTAAGGCTCCTATCATTGTATATTCTGAAAACACTACTTTCTCCGTCGCTTTTTCTCTCTTTTCAGAAACTACTTCTTTTCCCAAAGTTTCTTCTTTTTCTATTTCTTCATATCTTTTAATTGCATTTATTGCTGAAACTAATCCTGATGAAATAGATTCTACATACCCCTCTACTCCTGTTATTTGACCTGCAAAATAGATGTTTTTGTTTTCTTTAAAATTGTAGGTTTCATCTAATAATTTTGTTGAATTGATATAAGTATTTCTATGCATTACACCATATTTTACAAATTCTGCATTTTGCAAGCCTGGAATTAAAGAAAATACTCTTTTTTGTTCTCCAAATTTTAAATTTGTTTGAAACCCAACAATATTATATATTGTACCATTATAGTCATCTTGCCTTAATTGTACAACAGCATACGGTCTTTTTCCATATCTTGGGTCATCAAATCCTACTGGCTTTAATGGACCATATCTTAAAGTATCTATTCCTCTTTTTGCCATAATTTCTATTGGCATACAACCTTCAAATATTTCTCTTTTTTCAAAATCATGTAATGTTGTAACTTCTGCTGAAATAAGTTCTTTTACAAATGATTCGTATTCTTCTTGGTTCATTGGTAAATTTATATAACTTGCTTCTTGCTGTTTTAATCTTTCTTTCCAAGCTTCTATTGATTCTTCTTTTTGTTTTTCTTGTTCATATCTATTTCCAAAAAAGGCAATATTAAAATCTATGCTTTCCTTTGTAACTATTGGCGCTGCTGCATCATAAAAAGCAAGATTATTTTCTCCTGTAAGATTTATTATTTCTTTAGATAGTTTTTCAGATGTAAGTGGTCCTGTTGCTACAATTACTATTCCTTCTTTTGATAAGTCTTCTAATGAAATTTCATCTCCTACTTCTTTATTTATTATTTCTATATAAGGATTTTTTTCAATTTCTTCTGTTACTTTTTTTGAAAAAAGTTCCCTATCTACTGCTAATGCTTGTCCTGCAGGAACTGCTGTTTTATCTGCTGTTTTTATTAAAAGAGAATCTAAATTTCTTAATTCTTCTTTTAATAAGCCACAAGCATTTGTATGTAAATTAGATTTAAAAGAATTACTACATACTATTTCTGCTAAGTTTTTATTTGTATGTGCTGGTGTATATTTATTTGGTTTCATTTCATATAATTTTACTTTTATTTTATGCTTTGCAATTTGGTAGGCCGCTTCTGTTCCTGCCAAACCTCCACCAATTACTGTTATATAATTTTTCATATTTACTGATGTTCCTTTCTCTAAAGGCATAAATCTTAATTAACAATTTCTAGATATTTTTCAACCTTATATATAATTTTTTAAAGAGGGGTTTATTTGAATTTTTTAAAGTATGAAAATTCAATTTACTATACCCCTCTTTAAAATTTTATATTATATATTATTTAACAACTATATTAACTAGTTTTTTAGGTACAACGATTTCTTTTATGATTGTTTTTCCTTCTATATTATTTTTTACATTTTCGATTTCTTTCGCAGCAATTTTCATTTCTTCTTCTGTAAATGAAGTTGATACTTCTATTTTACCTCTCATTTTTCCATTTACTTGTACTACCATTTCATATGTATCCTCTACTAATTTTGACTCATCATATGTTGGCCATGATTCATATGCAATAGTTTCTGTATTATTAAATACTTCACTCCATATTTCTTCAGTAATATGTGGAGCTATTGGATTTAATAATTTAACTAAATTTTTAGCATATTCTAAGTTCCAAGTTTTCTCTTTATATACTGCATTTACAAATATCATTAATTGTGATATTGCTGTATTAAAATCTAATGATTCATAATCTTCAGTTACTTTTTTTACTGTTTGATTATATACTTTATCCAAATTTGGATTATCTTTAAATTCTCTTATTTCTTCATGATACAATCTCCAAACGCGTTCTAAGAATTTTTTTATACCTCTAACAGCTTCATCATTCCATGGCTTATCTGCTTCAAGAGGTCCCATAAACATTTCATACATCCTAAGTGTATCAGCACCATATTGTTTTACTATATCATCAGGATTGACTACATATTTTGGAAAACGTTTTCCCATTTTTATTCCATTTGAACCTAATATCATTCCTTGATGTACTAATTTTTTAAATGGTTCTTTAACACTAACTAAACCTTTATCGTATAAATAATTATTCCACATTCTAGAATATAATAAGTGTCCAACTGCATGTTCTGGTCCACCTATATATAAATCTACTGGCATCCAATGTTCAACTAATTTAGGGTCTGCAAAAACTTCATTATTAGTTGGATCTATATATCTTAAGAAATACCAACTTGAACCTGCTGAACCTGGCATTGTAGATGTCTCTCTTACACCTTTTACTCCATTAACTTCAACATTTTTCCATTGTGTAGCATTTTCCAATGGTGCTTTACCATTTTTTCCTTTATAATCATCCATTTCTGGTAATATTAAAGGTAAATCCTCATCTTCTACTACTATGTCTCTACCATCTTCTAAATGAATA
The DNA here is from genome assembly GCA_947623465.1 of uncultured Clostridia bacterium. Taxonomy (GTDB): domain Bacteria; phylum Bacillota; class Clostridia; order TANB77; family CAG-508; genus CAG-269. The sequence continues at coordinate 11,043 of CANQGU010000024.1, read as the reverse complement.
ATTGGTATTGGTTCTCCCCAAAATCTTTGACGAGCAAAAATCCACTCTCTCATACGATAATTAGTTGTCTTTTTTCCACATCCCATTTTAATAAGCTTATCTGTAATAGCCACTTTTGCTTCTTCTACTGTTAAACCTGTAAATTCTTCACTGTTAATTAATTTACATCCTTTATCTAAATAATCTTGTTTTTCAAATGCACATTCAGATGTACTACGCCCATCTATTACTTGAATCATAGGTATATTATATTTTTCAGCATATTCAAAATCTCTTTGATCATGGCTTGGTACAGCCATAACAGCTCCTGTTCCATAACTTGCTAAAACAAAGTCTCCTAAGAATACAGGCACTTCTTTACCATTAACCGGATTAATTGCAAGCACTCCATCTAGCTTAACACCACTTTTTGTTTTATTTAGTTCAGTTCTATCAAAATCTGATTTTTTAGTGGTTTCTTCTCTATATTTAACTACTTCATCCCAATTTTTTATTCTATCTTTTAATTGGTCAACTAATTCATTTTCAGGAGCTAAAACCATAAAAGTAATACCATATATAGTTTCTATACATGTAGTATATATTAAAAATTCTCCCCCACCTTTGATTTGGAATTTTACTTCAACACCTTCAGATTTTCCAATCCAATTTCTTTGCATTTCTTTAGTTGACTCTGGCCAATCAACTTCATCTAATCCACTTAATAATTTTTCAGCATATGCAGGTATATCAATAATCCATTGTTTCATATATTTACGAATTACCGGATATCCTCCTCTTTCGCTTTTACCATCTATTACTTCATCGTTTGCCAAAACTGTGCCTAATTCTTCACACCAATTTACTGGCATATTAATTTGTTTTGCGTATCCGTCTTCATATAATTTTTTAAATATCCATTGTGTCCATTTATAAAAACTTGGATCACTTGTAGCTACTACTCTATCCCAATCATATGAAAAACCTAATCTTTTTAATTGACCTTCAAATGTTTTAATATTTTCTTCTGTAAATTTAGCAGGATGATTACCTGTTTGAATTGCATATTGTTCTGCAGGAAGTCCAAAAGAATCGTATCCTATTGGATGTAGTACATTATATCCTTGCATTCTTTTCATACGCGCTACTATATCTGTTGCTGTATATCCTTCAGGGTGCCCTGCGTGAAGACCTACTCCTGATGGGTATGGGAACATATCAAGCGCATAATATTTAGGTTTTGAAAAATCCCAAGCATCTACTTTAAATGTTTTATTCTTTTCCCAATAGTCTTGCCATTTTTTTTCTATTTCTGTAAAGTTGTACATTTTACTTCCCCCTATCATTATATAAAATACTTTTTTTACTTTAATTTACTACAATATTATAATCGCAAAAGACCTTTTTTTCAAGTGTTTAGCCTAAAAAAATGAACAAAATCACACAAACTTTTAAAGTATTTTGCATATTTTAGCTTAATTTATCTTCAGTTACAACATATTTATATACATATTTATCTACAACAACATAAAAATAACTTTCTTGTTTTTCTAAAACTTCATAATGAATAATATTTGTTTTATTTTGTTCAGCAACATCAATTAAATCGTAAAAATTTTGAACCTTCATAATTGCCAAATTTGCTAAATTTGGCTCATCCTCAACAGTTGCAATTATTTCCCCATAATATTTAAGAATTCTATTTATATTTTTCTCATACATATTTTGTGGTATTTTATTTTTTCTTATAATTGTAACAATTAATATAATTGCACCAACACAAAATAATATAGCTATTATATAATAAATTATTTCTTTTACACTTACTTTATTTGTTGATGGAATAATGGTTTTAAAAGTTATATTTTCGTAATTTTCTTTAACCTCTGTTATAGTGTTATTTATTGGTATTTCAAGTTCAATATAATCTTCTATAGGCTTAGATTCTACATTTGAATCTGCAATATTAACATTTAATCTAACTTTTAAAACAGCATCTAGCTTTAGTCCATAAGTTTGTTCATATAAATGGACCAAATTGTTGTATGTTTCATAATCTATACTCACAGATTGATTGATTAAAAATTCTTGTGTATTATTTATCACATTTTCACTATTATTTGTTAAATTAAATCTTCTGTTCCATACCTCTTTTGTTTGATTATCTGTAGTATTTGCCTTTCCAATTAAATCTGCTGTAACAATATAATTATAATTTAAATTTAATTTACTATTTGCTTTAAACATATATTTAAAATCTATATTTATACTGTCTATTGATTTTGAAACATAATAAAGTCCAGAAGGCAAGGTTTCTGATAAATAAAAATCATTTGGCTTTAATAAAATTTCATAATTATCTTCTTTTTTAGCTTCATAAGTATTTAAAGAATCTATCCTTTTTCTTTCGTTTAGTCCAAGTTTAATAAAAATTCCCATTATTATAATCATAATTATAATTAGAAAAATATATATTGTATTAATCACTTTGTTGTTATTTGTTAAGTTCCTATTTCGATTAACATATTTTCTTTTCTTTTTTATATAAACCACCTCCTACCTTTTTTCTACTTTTTCTAAATTATTATTAAAAGCTTCATATAACCATACAGATGGAAAGCCTACATACTTAATATTAAATACATATTCACCTTTTATTTGATTTACTTCTACTAAATTTTCATCAACAATATTATTTCTATCTCCTTTTGTTTGATACTTTACAGTTCCATTTTCTTCAATTATATTTACTACACGATGAGCTATATTTTTTTCTTCTAATGTATAGACTATTATTGAGCCATTTGGAATTTTATATAATTCATTTTCTTTTAAGTCTTTGTAAATTACAACATCTGCTCGACCAAATGTTGGCATCATACTGTTTGAAAGTATTACTATTGGCTGATATTTAAATATTCCTAGCATAAAAAAAATCAATGTTATTGCAAATATTATTGCTATAAAATATGTTATTTTTGCAAAAAAAGTTTCTTTCTTTTTTCTTAAATCTATTTCTTCTTTGGTAATTTTGTATTGATATAATACATAAACAATAACAGATGATATTATAGGTACAGAGCCTTTTATAAACCAATCTACATTTGGAATAATTGGTAAAAATATGTTTACACCTTCTTTAAAAAGCCTATATGTTAAAGGAAGTGAATATGAACCTTTTAAAGATAAATATGTGTACAAAATATTACATGCAATTAATGGAAAGATTTTTTCACATGTGTATTTAAATAATTCCATTTTATTTGAATAGTTATTTATTAAAGTATTATAGTTAATTTCTACTAATATAAAAAGTATTGTTACTATTACTAAAACATATTTATTGTTTTTATTTGTAATTATAATGATATTTCTTATAACCTCGATACCAATTACAGGGATTATTTGAATTGCAATATTTTTTAGAATATCAGTTAATTTATGACTATATGGACTTTTAAAAAATCCTAAAAAAAATCCTAGATAAAAATATATAAGAACATGTACACAAGAAATTATAATCATGTATTTTAAATATCTTCTATTTGTTGTAAATCTAATATAATTATTTTTGCTATCCCATATAATGTATAATAACATACCTCCATAAAACATTGGATTTATAATGTTTTTATATAATATATAGTCTTTATTTATTAAATACATAGTTATAAAAATATAAACAATTATTATAATTATTAAATTTTTATTTTTTAAATTTTTCATTTTAAATTTTATTCCTTTCTCCTTTTGCTCGAAGCCAAACATAGAAATGAAAGTTTAATTACTTTCAAATTATTCACCTCGTATAATGTAAATATATTATTTTTCCTTTTTAATTTTTAAACATCTTTATGCTAAATAAATAGGGAAGTTTCCTTCCCTATTTTATAATAAAAATTTATTACATTTGTACATATTCTATAGTACCGGTTATTGTTTTTGTTTTAACATCTGGCACCTCAGTTATTGTTGAATCATAGGTAATTGTTATCTCTATTACTGTTTGCTCTCCCGCATTTAAAGTTGCTGCGAGAGTTGTTGTTGAATAACTTATTGCACTTGAACCAGTATCGTCATTTGATTTAAATATTACTTCACTTAATTTAGCATTAATTGTTCCAGCATTTTGAATTGTTACTGCATATGTTATTGAATCTCCTGGTTTTTGTAGTTTTGCATAAAATGTTGCTTTTGTATCTGTATATTGTGGTTCTCCAGCATCACATCCTTCACTTATTGCTTTTACTTCTATATTTGTTATTTTTACATCCCAAATCCCCGTTATTTCTGCTGTACCTTCTATTGTCATTTGAGTGGCAAATGTTGAATAACCGACTGCCATAAGTAGTATAACAATTAATAGTGCTCCAATTATAATGTTTCTTGTATTTTTCATCATTTTGCCCCCTTTAGGTATAAATTTCGATTTTTATACCTAGTTTATTATATGTTATTAATTTTGTTATGTGTAATTTTTAGGATATACATTTGTCATAAAATTTAAAATTATATGATTTAGACATTACTATTTTTACTTTTGTATAATTTATTTTTTATAATTGTATAAATTTTTTCCATAAATATCCATTGATTTTAATAATATAAATCCTTTATAATTAATTATAAGGGATGTGTTGTGTTTATGAGATTAATTAAATGCTATGGAAAAAAACTTATCTTAAAAGAATTAAAAAAAAGTTATAATTTTTTTATTAATGAATCTAATACAAATAAAAAAAGTTACGGATATGGATTAATAAGAGATAAAACAATATTGGCAAATGATATAGCAAGTATTGCTTCTGTAGGATATGGTTTAGGAGCATTAATAATTGGAGTAAAGCACAACTGGATTAGTTATAAAAAAGCTTTTGATAGAGCTAATAGAACATTAGACATATTTATAAATTATGTAGAAGGTAAAAATGGTTTTTATTATCATTTTGTAAATATGAAAAATGGAAAAAGAGAATGGAATTGTGAAATATCAATAATAGACACAGCAATATTTATATGTGGTGCAATAACTGCTGGTGAATACTTTGGAGGAATTATAAAACAAAAGGCAGAAACATTATACAAAAAAATTAATTGGGAATGGTATAGAAATAAAGAAACAAATTATTTTTATATGGGATATAAACCTGAAAATGGCTTTTGGGGACATTGGGATTTGTATGCAGAACAATTAATGCTATATGTTTTAGGTGTAGCTTCCCCAACATTTCCGATAAACAAAAACATGTATTATGACTTTAAAAGAAAAACAGAAGATTATAAAAATATAAAAAATATAATATATACATATTGTGGAACTTTATTTACATATCAATTTTCACATGCATGGATTAACTTTAATGGATTAAAAGATAAAGATAATATTGATTGGTTTGAAAATTCAATTAGAGCAACAAAAGCTAATAGACAATATTGTATAGATAACAAGGAAAAATTTAAAACTTATGATGAAAATTCATGGGGATTAACAGCTTGCTTATCTCCAAAAGGATATATAAGTTGTGGTGCAAAACCATGTGATGTAGATTTAAATGTAGAAAATGATGGAACTGTAACTCCATGTGGTGCAATTGGTTCAATAGTGTTTACACCACAAGAAAGTATAAAAGCAATGGAACATTATTATAATAATTATCCTAAATTATGGGGAAAATATGGATTTAAAGATGGATATAATTTAGAAGGTGATAAACCATGGTTTGCAAAAGAATATATTGGAATTGATAAAGGTATAGAGATTATAATGATAGAAAATTATTTAAATGGTACTATATGGAATTATTTTATGAAAAATGAATATATAAAAAAAGGTCTAGAAGAATTAGAGTTTTCAAAAAATAGCCAAAAGCTTAACTATGTATAACTTTCTTAAGTTCTTAAAAATAAATATTTGCAGATGTTCATCTGCAAATATTTATTTTCCTAAATGTATTTTTTTATTAGATTACCTTTCATTATTTTTTAGATTTTGGGCTTGTACAATAATCTTTTTTATTTAAATTATAATTTATCATATTGTTCATCTGTAACAGGCTCTAGCCACTCGTTTGATGCGTTTTCTCCAGGTATTTCTACTGCTATATGACTAAACCAAGAATTTGCTTTTGCACCATGCCAATGTTTCACATTTGCAGGAATCACAACAATATCTCCTACTTTTAAACTTTGTGCTTGTTTTCCTTCTTCTTGGTACCAACCTTCTCCGGTCTACACAAATTAAAACTTGACCGCCACCTTTTTCTGCTTTATGAATATGCCAATTATTTCTGCATTTTGGTTCAAAAGTTACATTTGCAAATCCTATTCCATTTTCTGTTTTAGCAAGTTGTTTTAAATATGAATTTCCTATAAAATATTTTGCAAAGTTTACATTTGGCTCTCCTATTCCAAATGCACCTCCATGAGTTTCTGTAACATTTTTATCTGTTTGTTTTTCCATTATACATCAATTCCTTTCTTTTATTTATAATAATTTTATTATACTTTCATAAACCATTTCATATATTGAAAAAAACTTGAATGGAACTTCTGCATTTTTCATGGCTTCTTTTTGTTTATCTGTAGCACGAGTATATGGATATATTCCATACATTAATGGGAAAAATGAAAAAATAAATTTTTCCTTTTCGGTCTCTTTCATATTTTTAAAGAATTTATCCAAACACTTTTTAATTGATTTTAATGATTCTCCATAACTTTTCTTAAATTCTACTAATTGTTCCATACAGCTATTTTCTTCCATATCATATAGGTTCATTGAAAGTAGTTTTAATAACTGTTCTCTTCTTTCAATGCTTAAAGCAATTTGTTTTGCAAATTCTGTTTTTTCTAATTTATCATTTTTTATATATATATCTTCTAAATCTTTTAACCATCTCTCATATTCTCTTTTTAAAAGGGCTAAAAATATTTCTTCTTTTGTTTGAAAATAATTATATATAGAAGGTCTTGAAAATGTAGTTTTTTCACTTATATCCTTTAGAGTTATTTCTTTAAAACTTTTTATCTTATATAATTCTTCACAAGCATTTATAATTTCTTCTTTTCTTTCATCTGCTGATTTAACTTCCACTTTTATCTCCCTTCTTTCTTAAATGCTTTTTATAATATTAATTGTATTCATTGTATTTGGAAATCCAATATATGGCAAACATTGTAACATTGTAGCTAATAATTTTTCTTTTGAATTTCCTACTTTAATATTTCCAAGCACATGAGCTTTTATTTGAGTATCTGATCTTATTGTTGTTAAACCAACTAATACAAGTAATTCTCTTGTTTTTATATCTAATCCTTTTCTTGTATAAAAATCTCCAAAGCCAAATTCCGTTAAGTATTTTGGTATTTCTGGCACATCTGGATATTTTTCTTTTATTTCATCTCCATATATTGGGTTTTGAATCTCAAAACCTTTTTCAAATCTTGTTTCATCTGTTACTGTTCCCATGTTTTCTAATGGCAATTTAATTTCTCTTGATTTAAAAACTTCATTCATTGTACTTACTGCATTTAATGTTCTTGGAAAACCTATAAAAGGTGCTAATTGATAAATTGCTTCTCTTACTTCTATAGGTGTTGTTCCTACATTTAATGCCGCATTTATATGTGCTGATAACTGAGGAAGAGTTTGTAATACTGCTAAAATTGTTACTGTAATTAACTCTCTTTCTTTCATGCTCAATTCTTCGCTACTATGAAATACATTTCCAAATATAAATCTTCTTAAAATTTCCATTAGTTCGTGGTCTGTTTCTGTATTTGCATCTGGCAATTCTCCAAATAGTTTGTTAAAGACTTCTTTGCTTTCTTCAAAACGATTCATTTTTATCTCTCCTTTCTCTGACACATTGTCAGTATTATAATATATGATTTCTGACACAATGTCAATGCTTTTTTATAAATTTTTATAACTTTTTTCAAAAAAAATAGCTTATGCTTTTTGCATAGCTATTTTTAATTTGTTTAATTACATTGGTCCGCATCTAAAGTCGACAAAGTTGCTAATGTGTCTCCGAAGTTGAGTAAAAAAGACAGACAAGATATTTATTTCTTCTTGTGTTCTATCTTTAGCAATAGTACAAGCTAATATAGAAATAAAAGTTACAAATTCACAGTTTTTCATATCTCAATACCTCTATCTGTATTATATGTTTTATCTCTATTTTCGCCTCTTTTTTTCTTTGTTTTTATATATAATTGTAATTTTTTATTATTATTTTTGATTTTCAAAATCTGGATGCCAATTTTTAAAGTTCTCTAATTGTTCATCTGTTCTAGTATAATATCTTATGTTTTTATTTATTGTTGCAATTTTTTGCATATCTTCATCCGTTAACTCAAAATCAAATATATTAAAATTATCTTTTATATGTTCTGGATTTTTAGTACCTGGTATAACAATAAATCCCATTTGTGTGTGCCATCTTAATATAACTTGTGCATTAGATTTGTTATATTTTTTTGCAAGCTCTGTAAATATAGGTTCATTTATTAAATTGCTATCCCCATGTCCTAATGGATACCATGACATTATTTTTATATCTTCCTTATCAGTAATCTTTCTTAATTCATCTTGAGTAAAATAAGGATGTGCCTCCACTTGAATTACTTGTGGCTTAATTTCACAAGTCTGTAATAATTCTTCAATATATTTTCCTTCAAAATTTGAAATTCCTATTGATTTTATTTTACCTTCTTTATATGCTTTTTCTAACGCCTTATATCCAGCTTTCCAATTTGAAGTAGGTTGATGTATAAATAGCAAATCAATATAGTCTAATCCTAATCTTTCTAATGTTTTATCAACCGCTGTATTATCTTCATATACAGAAGCCCATAATTTAGTGCTTACAAATATCTCTTTTCTTGGCACTCTTGATTTTTTTATTCCTCTACCTACTGCTTTTTCATTTACATAGGCATTTGCAGTATCTATTAACCTATAACCATTCTTTAAAGCAAACTCTACTGATTTTTCTGCATCATCAGGTTCTATCATAAATGTTCCTATACCAATATTAGGCATTTCTATTCCGTTATTTAATTTTATATAATTCATTTTACATCTTCCTTTCTTATATCCAATTTTCTATTTTACTTCTAGAATTTTTACAATCAGCACCTCTAATTGCTATTGCTTCATTTAATACATTTGCACCCTTACAAATTCTTTTTACATCATTTGGAACATTTGCGAGTCCAGAGCCTTCATGTGTAGTTACTATTCTTATAATTTTTCCTGTAAAATCTAATTCTTTTAAAGCTGTTTCTAATTCTGGAGCATAAGTCCCCCAATATATAGGTGTCATTATATAAATAACCTCATAAGGAGATATATCTTTTATATTTTCTTTGATTGGTGCATTTCCAACTCTTTGTTTTGCTTCTTCTATACATGTATTATAATCTTTTGAATATGGTACAATTGGCTCTACTTTAAACAAATCGGCATTTGTTATATCTCTTACGAATTCTGCAATATATTCTGTGTTTCCTTTATCAACATATCCTACGCTATAGTTCTCATCTGCTCTTGAGAAATAAATTACTAAACTTTTTTTATCTTTATAACTTTCTTTCTTTTCTCCAAATAATCCCATCTTAAAAATCTCCTTTCCTATATGGTTTAATCCCATTTAATATAAACTCTGTTATTATGTCTAAATGTTCTTGAGGTTCATATTTCTTATCTGTCATACACCAACTTAGCATCATCCCATAAATTGTACTTATAATAAAACCAACTATCTCTTCAATAGGAGTATCTTTTTTTAATTCTCCTTTTTTAATACTTGATTTTAATATAATTCTTATAGATTCAGAATCATAACCTATTTTATCTAGTTCTACTGGTTTTAAATTGTTTATAATCCATTGCCTACATATCTCAACATCACAAGATTGAATTTGATTCATAAGATTTTTATTATATTCTTTTATCTTTTCTTGTAAAGGCTTATCTAAAAAATCATCTTCAAATTTAATAAATTTTGTCGCAATTAATTCTTTTATTATTTCTTCTTTGGTTTTGAAATATGTATAAAAAGTTCCTTTTGCTACTCCTGCTTTTTGTGTTATGTCTTGAATAGATGCTTCTTTAAAACCCTTTTCAGAAATTACTTTTTTTGCTGATTCTATTATATTTTCTCGTGTCTTTAACGCTAATTCTTGCCTCATTGTCATATAACTATCACCTCCATTTTGTATAATATACCACTTCATTGAACAAAAGTCAATGAACTTTGTTCAAAATATTTTAAAAAATAAAGAGAGCATATACTCCCTTTATAACTTGTAATTTATCTCTTAGTTATTATTTAAATTTTTCGTTTCAGTTACTAACTCATCAAAGTAATTTTTTCCAAACTTAGGTCCATTTTTTAGCATTTCACTATTAACAATAAAACCTTTTTTTATATATTCTTTTAATGTTTTTGTAGCCCAAATTCTAAAATCAGTTGCTTCTTTTGAATTTACTCTATATCCAACAGCTATAATAGCATCTAAACTGTAAAAAGTTACCTCTCTTGAAACCTTTCGTGTTCCTTCATTTTGAACTACTCTAATTTTTTGAGTAGTTCGAATTTCTTCTAATTCTCCTGTTTTAAATACATTTTGCAAATGATATGTTATATTATTTTCAGCTACATTAAATAATTTTGACATTGACTTTTGAGTTAGCCAAAAATCTTCTTCATTATATAAAACTTCTACTGATATATTTTCATTATTTTGACTTTGATATATTATTAAATCTTTTAAATTTTCTATATTATTCAATTAATATCCCTACCTTCTCATTTAATTTAAGAACTATTGTTTGTATTTTATAATATAATAATTGATATGTCAACATTTTTGATTAAATTTAATTTAAAAAACTAATTTGATTATCTATATTAAGCCAACTCTTTTGTTTTGCCTCTATTATCTTATCGCCTTCTTCATTTCCACCAATTAAAAATGCAGATGTAGGAATATGTTTTTTCATATTTTCTCTAACTAGACCAGCATTTGCATTAGCATAGCAATATTTACATAGAT
>CANQGU010000023.1 GCA_947623465.1 uncultured Clostridia bacterium | reverse complement strand
GAAAGATAAGAAATTGAAAGAATGTTGATTTTTCAATACTTTGAGCTGGTGTTTAGATAATTCGTACTATACCAGTTAATATTTGTTTTACTTTCGTCCATTTTTTCACTTCCTTACAATTCTCATTAATTTAATACTTTCAATATTTTAACACAAAAGCAAGCAATTTTCAACTAATTGCTTGCTTAAAACGATAACTGTCATATATATATTTTTTATCTTTTATTAGTAAATTTTCCCACCAATTTGTTTATATTTTTCCATTGTTTTAAAACATTCGTCTCTATCTAATTGTTCAATATTTATTAAGTTTTTATTTTTTCCTTTTAAATACTCATAAATCATATCATCTCTAAATCCAATTTCTGCTGCATCTTTTCTTGTACATCCATAATACATAGTTTTAATATTAGACCAAATAATTGCTGATAAGCACATAGGACATGGTTCGCAAGAGCTATACAAAATATAATCTGATAAATCATTAGTTTTAAGCTTTTTGCAAGCATTTCTAATTGCTACTATTTCGGCATGTGCTGTTGGATCATTTGTTTTTAAGACCTTATTATTTCCGGTAGATATTATTTTTCCTTCTTTATCAACAATAACTGCTCCAAAAGGTCCTCCTTCTTTATTTTCTATTCCTTTGTTAGCCATATCATTAGATTTTTTCATAAATTTATTCATATTCTTTTTATTCCCTCAACAATTAATTTTAATAATTTCTATATTGGTTTTTATCTGCTCTTTCATCCAATTTTCTATCATATTTTTCTTCTTGAAAAAACCAATCTGTCTTTTTATCTTTTGGATCTTTTTTGGATACTTTATTAAATAATAAACTTAAAAATACGCATAAAGCAAGAATAACTCCTACAAATGCAACTAATCCATTTTGCATAGTATCTAAACTTACAGGATTTCCAGACATTAATGAAGGTAAAAGGTTAGATACAATATATCCTCCAAAATAATATCCATAAGCAATTAGATATATTATTCCCCCGAAGTAACATTCTTCTTAATACTAAAATTATGCATAATATAGCAACAAATAATAATATAATTTCTACTGTATAATTAAAAGCTATAAATCCTCCAAAATTTTTTTCATATTGTGCTTGAAATGCTACTATTACTCTAAATAGCCAAAAAAATGCCATAAAAATAACAAGTAGCCAAGATGTTAAACTTTTCATATTTTTTCCTCTCTTTCTATAACTTTTTTTATCACTTATTTATATAAAACAAAAAAACTAGGCAACATCAATCGTCGCCTAAGTCTATTATTCTTCATTGTCGACAAAGTCGAACTCATCTTTAAATTTATCTTTGAATATGTTAAATACTTTCATTAATGTTTCTTCATCATCTACACTAACATATGATTCTTCTTCACTTTCTTCGTCAGATTCATCAACTTTAAGTATTACTACTTCTCCTTCATCTTCTTCGCCTTCTTCTAAAACTGGTAATAATACAACATATTGATTACCTTCTAATTCTACTAAATCTAAAAATTCAAATTTAACCTCTGCTCCACTTTCATCATTTAAAGTAATTATATTATCTAATTCCTCTCCTTCAAAATTTTCTTCCATTTTTTTCTCCTTTCAATATTTTTATCTTAAATTTTAATAACTTTGTATTATATATTTTTTTGTCTTTCCAAGTATGCTTCTAAAATATATACTGCAGATATAGTATCTACTATATTTTTCTTTTTATGCTTATTTACACCTAAAAAGTTCATTGTTTTATGAGCTTGAACAGTAGTAAGTCGTTCGTCCATATAGTCAATTTTTATTTTGTTATACTTACATTTTAATTTATGAATAAATTGTTCTGTAATTTCCATCCTTTCAGACTTTGTACCATTCATATTATAAGGCATTCCGATTACAATTTTTTCAATTTCATATTGCTCTAATAATTCATCAATTTTTTTTAAAATTATTTTATCATTGCCATCAGAATGAATAGTTTCTAAACCTTGTGCTGTTATTCCTAATTCGTCTGTTATTGCAAGTCCAGTGCGTGCCTGTCCATAATCAATAGCTAAAATCCTCATTTTTCATCAATTCCTATATAACTTTTTACTAATTTTTCAAGAAGTTCGTCTCTTTCTATATATCTAATTTTAGTTCTTGCATCTTTATAATTTGTTATATAGGTTGGGTCTCCAGATAAAATATAGCCAACAATTTGATTTATTGGATTATATCCTTTTTCTACTAATGCTTCATAAACTTCCTTCAATAATTTTTTACTATCAATGTTTTGATTATTTTCTACTTTAAAAAACATTGTTTTATCAAAGTCCATATTAATCCCTCCTTAAATACTATTAATTTGACTTTCTTCTTTAGAAGCTTCATCTAAATAGTTTTCCATCTTTTTTAGAACTTCTTCTATTCCAGTACCTTTGTAATATGTTGCAACAACAAAATTTAAAGATGGACTAACTTGAATTTCTTCAATTTTCTTTTTCCTACGTCTTCTTTTTTTATTATCTGTATCTAGGTCTTGTGCTTGGAAATTATTATTTAATGAAATTTTTAGCTTTTCTGTTGAATCTTTAATTTGATTTACAAAATCTGATACACTATCTGCTTCTACACCTGAAAAGACAATTACAAACTTAGGTCCCATGTATCTTACAAATATGTATGATTCTGAAATATTAGCTTGAACATTTTTACTAACTTCAGTTATGACTTTATTTCCAAGTTCTCTAGCTATTTTATTAATATCTTGAATATTTGAAATTGAAAACATACAAATCGCTGAAGTAGCATATTGGTCAATTATTTTCTTTCCTTCTCCATATAAATATTCCGCAGAATTTAATCCTGAGAATAAGTCTTTCCTTACAATATTCTCTAGTATTTTTTGATAATCAACTGCTTTTAAAACAGATACTATATTTTCTTTTACTGTTTCAAATATTGCAGTATCGATATTATCAAATTCATGAGGAATACCACTTTCTATTATCCAATATCCTATATATACATTATCTATATATAATGGGAAAAAGATTGCTGATTTTGCTCTATCAAATTCATTTTCTTGATAAGGTAATTTTTCTTTATCACTATTTACTGTTAAATATTTTGGACTAGCAGTCGATATGCTGTCTTTAAAAATATCTAATTCATATAAACTGCTTAATCTTTCCCAATGACTACTATTTACGTTTGATGATTTTATTACGTAATCAGTACCATCAAATATAACAATTGTAGAATATTTGATTTGATATTTTTCGATTATTGTGTCATTTATTGATTTAATTTTTTGGTCAACACTCAAATCACTTCCAGTAATAGTCATAAAATCTTGTAAAATATTTAAACTTGTAAATCTTTTACTTTGATTTTGAAACATTTGTATACGTTTATATAAAGAAAAATTATAAAATCCAAGAGCAAGTACTGTAAAAACTAATACTAATAATACTATTACTACTATAAACAAAGTATTTTACCTCCATCCTCAATTACAATTAATATTTTTTCCTCATATTATCCAAAGTATTATTCATATCAGATGAGAATGAACTTGAATATTGATTATATACTGGTTTAACTCCTTTTTTATTCTTTTTGTTTGTATTTGGTAATAATGGGTAAATTACTTGAGCTAAATTATTTAATCTATTCTTGAATTCTTTTGGATATCCATTTATTTTTATTTCGCACTCTATAAGACTTTCTAAATATTTAGCATATACATCTTCATCAAATGGTATTTGTTCTGCTACTTTTACTGTATTTTTATTAAACAATTCTGTCATAAATGACATTTCTGGGTCATTGAAATTTGCCATTCCTCCAATAATATTTTTTCCATTTACACCTTTAATTTTTAAAAGTTTATTTAAAATAATTCTAATTTTAGATTCACTTAATACATTTTTTACTTTTAGTTCATTTAAAAACTCAGTTAAAGGTTGTATTGTAAGAACATCCATTGATTGTACTAAATATAATTCTTGAGCTTTGTCAAAATATTCTGATGCAGTATTAAAATCACAATCTATTAAAATAATTGAATGATTTTTTACTAAAGTTTCTAATATTGGATATGCATTATCTATTTGATTTCTATTGTTTGGAATTGTAGTATATACAGTTAAATTATTATTTGCTTTTATACCTTGAGCATTTCCATTTATTAAATTATTTATAGAGTTTACTGCTATATTTCTTAATTCTTCATCATTTTTAGTATAAATGTAATATGCATTTTGATTGTATGTTGCATCTAAAATTGCAGTATTAATTCCCATGTTAGATAAGATTTGAGCAACATTATTTACTATAAATGATGTACCATTTTTACTTGTTCCAACAAATGCAGTAATTTTTTTGTCTCCAACTAATAAGCTATTTAATTTGTTGTCATCATAATTGTTTTCATATTGTCTCATATCATTGTTTGTATTGTTATAATTATATTGTCCTATATTATTGTTTGTATTTTGGTAATTATATGCTGTGCTTTGATTTTCATATTCGTCCTCATCTTCGTATTCGTCTTCATCTTCATATTCGTTTTGAATATTAGGTTCTGTTTCATCTTCTAAATCAAAGCTGTTATTATCATCAAAACTGTTATTATCGTTATCGACGTTATTATAATCATTTTCATTATAGTTATCTTCTTCTAAATCTTCATCTTCAAATCCTGGTAATGTTGAAGTATAATCTTCATTTTCTGCTATAGCATTTTGAGATATTTCATCTTCAAATCCTGGTAAAACATTTACATCTTCTATATCAGATATTTCTTCTTCTTCCATTTCTATTTCTTCAGGTAAAGGATTTTTTCTTGGTCTTCCTCTTCCCCTTTTTGGCTTTGGCTCTACATCTGTTTCTTGAGGTAAAGGATTTTTCCTTGGTCTACCTCTTCCTCTTTTTGGTTTTTCTTCTGCAACTGTTTCCATTTCTATGTTATTAATTTCTTCGTCTTCTAATTCATCCATATCAATTTCAATACTTTTTTTAGGTTCAACTTTTTTATACATATTTTTTTCCATTGTAGAAGGAACTACAACAGGTTTTGACATTATTGAATTTGAATCTACTTTTAATAACTTTTCACTTGTACCTTTTTGAACCATTTTTGGTTTTTTTATAGAAACTGCTCTGTTTTGAGATTCTTTAGAATTCATTTGTTCTTTAGGTACATATAAGTTCATTATTCTTTGATATTCTGGAGAACTATTTTGTAGTATTTCTTTTACATAACTTGGCAAGATTGAAATGATAACTTTTAGTTGTTCATCATTATATTGTGAAGCTACATTATTGAAACTTTCTATGTATTTTGCTTCATCTTTTCCAAGTCTTTTAAAATGTGTTAAAATATTTTGTAATTCTACTTCGTTAACAGCATTATCATTTTCTTTTTCATAATTAACATTTTCAGAATCAATTTTGTAATATATTTTTGCTTCTTTTTTAGAACGAGGTTTATTTATTAATCTACATACTTCATCAGGAATTCTATCTTCGCCAATTATAGCGTTGTAAATTCCTAACCCAAAAAGTTTTACTAAAATTTCTTCTCTTTTAGTTCTTTTTTCTGAACAAATTAAGATTATTGGTATATCAGCTCCATTTGTGCTTACAGCTTCATCACTAATATTGTCTAGTCTATCAAAAATGAATTTGTCTCTTTGTTCTATACTAGAGCTTGTAAATTCTTCTAAATCTTCGCTTATTACAACTCTGTCATAACTTTTATTCCTTTGTAATTCTTTTAAAATTGCATTAAAATAATAAACATTTTTATATGAAATTATTTCTTTATATTGCTTTTGATATTTTTTTACAATAGATGTTGAAATATTTTCATCGTTTACTGCAAATAAAACTTTCATTTGATTTTACTCCCTTCCAAATTTTACAACAATTGTAAATACAAGAGGTAATACTTGACAAATAACTGCTATTGTTACAAATGATATCATTAAAGCAAGTCCCTTTTCTTTTGTTTCTATATGTCTAACCCCTAATACATATTGATAAATCGCTCCTAATATTATTCCTATAAAACAAAAAGGAATACTATATACTTGTATCTTGTGCAAAGCATATGCTGTTATTCCATAAGATTTTGAACCATAAGCTTCTTCATAATCTTCTAATTGTTTAAGTTCTTTTTCTTTTAGCTCTACAAGTGTGCTTTCTGTTTTATTGTTTATAACATCACTTTTAGTCGTGTCTGCATACACCTTATTAATAGTAAATAAACTAGATAAAAAAATTATCAAAGCTATTGTAATTATTGCAAACTTTTTCTTCATTTAGTTTCCCCCTCTAAACTATACTTAATTACTATTTTTTATACTATTATATCATACAATACTATTAAAAAAATATCAAGAAAATTTACAAAAAAATTTAAAATAATTATGTTTTTATTTTTTCATATAAATAATTCATATATTTATATATACAATTTCCCCAATTTGTATCTGTAGCATATTTCTTATTTACTGCAGAAATGGTATTTCCACTATAATATTTTCCAGAAGCTACTTGTCCATCATAAATTTTGGTTCCTGGTGGATTAATATAATATTTAACTAATACTCTTGCAATCAAATCTATTGATTCTGAATAACTTTCAAAAGAATATGCTCCATTATATGGATTTGAATCATATGCTCCATAACCAAATAAATTATATTTATTTTTAGCAAGCTTAGATGTACCCCATCCACTTTCATGTATACCTATTGCTGCTACAAACAATCCGTTTATTGAGTATTCATCTTCTATGTAATAAAAATATTGTGCATTATTTTCAAAAATTTTATTTTTATCACTACTGTCTGTAAGTGCTTTTTTAAATTGTTCTAATGAAAATCCTGATGGTTTGTTTAAACTTATATCACGAGATAAACTTCCTGAAAAATTGTTAGATTTTTTAGGTTCAACATAAATTTTTGTACCTATATCAATAATTTTATTAATTGATGATTTTGTTACTATACATGATACTTGTTCTTCATTTAACAAATTTCCATCATTATCATATGTTTTTTTCATAGTAATTGTTTGAATACCATTTCTTCCCTCTTGTGAAACTTTAGTTGTTCCAACATATAATTCATTATTATTTCTGTATTTTGTAATATATTCTAATTCTTCTTGTTTTTCATATATTTCTTCTCTTGCATTATTATTTTTAGAATTATTACTTATTATTTGATCTAAATCTACAGTAGTTGCATTGCTTATTTTAACATCTTTTTGCTTAGCTATATTGTCTGTTGCATAGGTTTCCTTGCTTGAAATATATTTTATATAAAATAAAATAAGACATAATAAAATAACAGCAATTACCAATACAATTTTACTTAATTTTTTCTTTTCTTTTGCACTCATAATAATCACCTAGCTACATTGTAAACTTTTGCTTTGTTTTTGTCAATACCAAAAATTTACAAAAAACAACAGCCCGAAAAACCTATATATAGATTTTTCGGGCTTATTAATTTTATTCACTTTGTTCTTCTTCTGGATATTCCATTCCATACATACTATATAGCCATTTTGTATAATTAAAAGGTTTTATAGTATCAGGCATTCCATAATCAACACCAAATGTATCAACACTCATTGAAGTAATTACAACTTTTTCTACTGGAGATGAAATTTCTTTTTCTGCATCATCAGTTGATGTTTCTTCAGATGTTTCTTCTGAATCTTCTCCTCCTGTGCTTGCAGCTTGACATTCAACATTTTCTATTTTATGAACAATCTCCATACCTTCTATTACTTTACCAAAACCTGCATATGTTCCATTTAAATTTGTATGATCATTGTTTGTCATTATAAAGAATTGTGATCCGGCTGAATTATAGCTTTCTTCCATTAAAGTAGACGAATATTGTGTATAATCGCTTCTTGCCATAGCAAGTGTTCCTTCTGTTAAATTAAGTGAATTTTCTGCATATCCATTTGATGTAAATTCACCTTTTATTGAATAAGAATCTGTTGCTTTAGCATCTTCTCCATCTGAATATTTGTATGTTGCGTTTTCATCTTCATTATTATATAAATCTTTAAATGTAGGTGCTCCTGATCCGTCTCCTTTAGAGTCTCCACCTTGAATCATAAAATCTTTTACAACTCTATGAAATGTTAAACCATTATAAAATCCATTATTTATAAGAGTTACAAAATTTTTTACTGATTCTGGAGCCATATCTGGATAAAGCTCCATTTTTATTGTTCCAAAATTTTCTACTTCCATTGTAACTATTGGATTAGAAATATTTAATGTTTGTTTTTTGTAATACCCAAAAACTAACACTCCTAAAATTACTACTAATAAAACTATTGCTATTATATAACATATTTTTGCGAATCCTTTATTGTTCATTAAAAAATCATTCCTTTCTGACTTAATTTATATAAATATTACTTTTGTTTTTAAATTTCTATATTTAATGCTACACTATTTTACAATTAATTTATAATATTGTCAAATACAAATTGTTCCTTCATTCTTCTAAGAGATGTTTTTATATTCCTTGCTCTTACTTCTCCGATTCCCTCTACATTATCTAAATCTTCTATACTTGCATCTATAATGTGTTGGAATGATTTAAATCCATTAACCAAGTTTTCGACAATTGTATTTGGCATCCTTGGAATTTTATTAAGTATTCTGTATCCTCTTGTATAAACATATGCTTCGTCAAAATCAGAAAAAATATCATATCCTAAAATTTTTGCAATATTTTGAATATCAAGTAATTCCTCATAAGATAAATTTGAAATTTCTTCTATAATTTCTTCTGCAGTTTTATCTTCTACTATTGAATAATCTTTTATTATAGATTCTTCTTCACTATCTATTCCACCAATTAATTGTTCAAGTTGCATATACACAAGCCTACCATCATTACCAAGCTCTGCAACTTGCTTTTCTATTTCATTTACAATTTGCATTACCATTTCTGCTCTTTGTATTACACTTAAAACATTTTCTAGTGTTACAATATCATTAAATTCATATTCATTTAACATATTTAATTTACTGTCATAAACTTTTTTGTATTTTTCCAAAGTTTGTATTGCTTGATTTGCTTTATTTAAAACAGCATCTGTATCTTCTAGAATATATCTTTCATTATCTATAAATATAGTAATTATATTTCTTCTTTGAGATATACTAATTACAAGTTCTCCTGTTTGTTTTGCTGTTCTTTCAGCAGTTCTGTGTCTTGTTCCTGTCTCAACAGTAGGAATATCTGAAGATGGGATTAATTCTGCATTTGCAAAAAGTATTTTTTTCATATCTCCACTTAGAACAATAGCACCATCCATTTTAGCAAGTTCATATAATTTTGATGAAGTATAATCCTCATCTATACAAAAACCACCATCAACAATTTTGTCAATTATTTCTTCATTGTCAGTAAATAATAGTAATGCTCCAGTTCTTGCTTTTAATATATTTTCTAACCCATCTCTAATTGGAGTTCCTGGAGCTATTTTTCTTAAAATTCCGAGTTATTTTATCATCAATTTTTTGTCTCAACTTAGATTGCTCCTTTCTGTTTTAACTATTAAATTCCTTGTCTAAAGTTACTAATCTAGCACTATAATTGCATGTAAAACTTCTTCATTTTCACTTTTGATAGAAATTATATGCTTTTCTTTTTCCTTGGAATAAAAACATTTTACTTTTTCCCCAAATAATATTTGATGTTTATACATAACTCTAACATTATTTAATTCCGCATTTTCATAAATTTCATCTGGCAGCACTTCATAAGCTAAACTTAGATAATTTAAATTATGCATATGTTTATTTACATCTATGTCTTTTCTTCTAACTTCATATAATAATTTAAATTCTTCGTTTTCTGATTCTTTAACTTTTGGAATATCTTTTTCTTCAAAAACTTTTTCATTTTCTAGTTTGTATAAATCTATTACTTCAGGTAGTATTTTGGTAATTTTATTTGTATTAAAATCAAATAAAACCCACTTAGATGTTGCAATTGCAATTAATTTATTATTACAAAATACTTCAAAATCACGATATGTGTAAAATATATGTTTTTCTATAGGTCTTCCCCATGTTTTTAAAAGTAATTTATCACCATATTTTGGTCTTTCAAAAACTTTTAATCTCCAATCCATTAATATCCAAACTTTTTTCTTTGTTTCAATATCATTTACGCCATAACCAACTGTACTAGAGTGTGTACTTGCAACTTCTTCTAAAAAACTTAAAATTGCATAATTAGTTAGTTTATTGTCTATCCCTATATCTTTAACTCCAACTGTATATTCTTCTTCGAATTTCATTAAACTCCCTCTATTCTTTTTGCATACTTTTAAATATAGTTATATCACTTTCTATTCAGTGTATCCTGGTTTTTCTAGTAATGTAAACATATTTTTCTTATATTCTTCTACTCCTGGTTGATTAAATGGATTTACTCCTAATAAACTTCCTGACATAGCACAGCTAAGCTCAAAGAAATATATTAATCCACCTAAGTTTTCTGCATCTAATTTTTCCATACTGATTAAAATATTTGGAACATCACCTGATACATGTGCTTTAATTGTTCCTTCCATAGCTTTTTTATTTACATAGTCTAAATCTTTTCCTGCTAAATAATTTAATCCATCTAAATTGTCATCATCAGCATTTATTGTAATATTTGAAGCAGGATTTTCTATACACAATACAGTTTCAAATAAATTTCTTAAACCTTCTTGCATATATTGACCCATAGAATGTAAATCTGTAGTTAAATCTATTCCTGCAGGGAATATTCCTTTATTATCTTTTCCTTCGCTTTCTCCATAAAGTTGTTTTAACCATTCTGTCATATAATGCATTTTTGGCTCATAATTTGCAAATACTTCTGTTGTTTTATCTTTGCTATATAAAATATTTCTTATTACTGCATATTGATAGCATTCATTGTATTTTAAGTCGACATCATTATAATTGTCCTCAGCAAGTTTTGCACCTTTCATAAGTTTTTCTATATCAATTCCAGAAACAGCTATTGGAAGTAATCCAACAGGTGTTAATACAGAAAATCTTCCACCAACATTGTCTGGAATAACAAATGTTTCATATCCTTCTTCTTCAGATAATGTTTTTAAAGCTCCTCTCGCTTTGTCTGTTGTAACATAAATTCTGCTTCTTGCTTCATCTATTCCATATTTATTTTCTAATATCTCTCTAAAAATTCTAAATGCAATAGCAGGCTCTGTTGTTGTTCCTGATTTTGAAATTACATTTATAGAAAAGTCTTTATCTCCTATTATTTCTATTAAATCATTTATATAATTTGGGCTTAAATTATTTCCAGCATATAATACAAGTGTATGTTTTCTTTGTTTTAATGTTTGCATATTGTAAAAAGAACTACTTAAAGCTTCGATAACAGCTCTTGCTCCTAAATAAGATCCTCCTATTCCAATTACTAATAAAATATCTGAATCTTTATTTATTCTTTTTGCTGCTGTTTGAATTCTTTTGAATTCTTTTTTATCATAATTTGTTGGTAAGTCTAACCATCCAACAAAATCATCTTCTTTTTCGCTTCTACTATGCAAGTCTTTATGAATATTTTCAACTTGCTCTTTATATTTCATTATTTCTTTTTTGTCAATCCCCGTATTTTCAAGATTTACCTTTATATCCATATTTTCATCCTTTCCAAGGCACAAATGTACCTTTTTTATTTTTATATATTCTATATCAAAATAAAAAAAAAAGCAATAACTTTGACAAAACAAAATTATTGCTTTTAAATTAATTTGCTACTTTTTCTTCTTGTGCTGGATAAACACTTACCTTTTTCTTATCTCTACCTTTTCTTTCAAATTTAACTGTTCCATCAACTAAGGAAAATAAAGTGTCATCTTTTCCAATTCCTACATTTGTTCCAGGATATATTTTTGTTCCTCTTTGTCTAACAAGAATATTTCCTGCTAAAACAAATTGTCCATCTGCTCTTTTTACTCCAAGACGTTTAGATTCACTATCTCTACCGTTTCTTGTACTACCTTGACCAACGTGATGTGCCATTTAATTCAACTCCTTTCGGTTTTAGATATTTTATCTCTTTAAATAATAAACTATAAATTAAATTATGCTTCTACTTTTTTAGCTGTTTCTTTTTTTGGTTCAGCTTTTTTTGTATCAGCTTTTTCTGCTACTTTTTTAGTATTTGTTTCTGCTTTTTTTGCAGTACTCTCTGCCTTTTTAGCAGTAGTAGTTTCAGCACTTTCTTTTTTAGCAGCTGTTTTAATTGAAGTAATTTCAACTTTAGTGTATGGTTGTCTATGTCCTTGTTTTGTTCTCTCATTTTTTTTAGGTTTCATTTTGAAAACTATTATTTTTTTGTGTTTTCCATGAGAAACTACCTTTCCTTCAACCTTTACACCTTTAACATAAGGATTTCCTACTTGTACTTTTCCATTATCTGATACCATAACCACATTATCAAATGTAACTTTTTTTCCTTCTTCGGCATCTAATTTTTCGAAAAATACTACTTCTCCTTCTGCTACTTTGTACTGTCTTCCACAGCTTTCAATTATTGCGTACATCTAAAATGCACCTCCCTTATTTGTATACTCGCTAATCCTTAAATAAAGGTAGTTATGCGTTTTTCATAACATTTATGTACCTTGACTAAGCGGATTACAGTTTACTATTATACTATATATTTTTGGAGTTGTCAATGGGAAAATTGGATTTTTTTGAACTTGATATTTTTCATTGATAAAAAAATCCGACATGTAAGCACCATGTCGGATTTTTGATAATTTTTTAAATTTACTTGAAAAATTTAGACAAAAAAACGGTCAAAAAAGGACGTCCCAATTGACACAAAAAAACTCCCCGCCTTAGCCGTCAGCTACAAAAGAATTTTTAATAACCTGCTCCTAACAAACAGGTGGGTGCCGACCTTGGTACTTGTGGGCTTCTTACGACAATTAATAGAAGTAAGCATGCACGCCATATCAAGAGATTAGCCCCTCTTAAAACTTGTAGGTTCTAAAAATTCTGCCTTCACGCACTACGCAGGGTAGTTTTAAATTTTATTTAATTACTTATATATATAATAGCACTTTTTTAAGAATTTTTCAAGTTAAAAATACCTTATTTTATATAAAAAAATGCTTTAATATTATTATTGCTCTTTTTTTATCGTCTATACTTATTTTAGCACCTTTTTTCATTTTCTACTTTCGTGACAAATAAAGTATATTATTTGATATTTATTAGATATGTTTTTAAGTAAATCAAGTGCATTTTGGGTCTTTTCTTTATCTAAATTTACAAATGGATCATCAAGTATAATAAATGGTTTTTCTCCCTCAAATAAACTATCTATTAAACTTAATCTCATACAAATATATATTAAATCTTTGTAACCTGTACTAAAATATTTTATTTCTTTATTTGCACCTTGCTCATTTATTTTTACATTTAGGTTAACATCTATATTTGCATCCATTTTGTTATTATTAATTAAATTTAAATTTTTAATAAAGCTTTGTTGCATTCCTCCCAAATAATGTGAAGAAAACTCTGTTTTTGCTGTTTCTAGTAGTTTCTTTGTTTTTTCTAAAATATCACACTCTGATTGCATTTCTTCTATTTTTTGATTTAATTCTTCTAGCTCATTTTCCACATCAAAAACTGTATCTAAGTTGCTTTCCATTATTTCTATTTGATTTTTATTATAATTTTTTTCATCATTTAATTTGTTTATTTCTTCTGATATATTATTTATTTTTTCTTCAATTTCTTCTTTTTTTCCTTCAGCTTGATTTAGCTCTGTTTTAATTTCTTTGATATTATTAGTTTTTTCGAAAGCTTCTTTTAATTTTAGTTTTTCTTTATAATCTTCATTTTGTCTTGAATATTCATTTTTCTTCATTTTCATTTCTTGTGCAAAATTTACATATTTGTCATTTACATCTTCAAAATAATCTTGTAAATAGCCTTTAACGGTTTTTTCAAGTTCAGCAAATTTGTTAACCATTTCTGCTTGTTTTTCAAAGATAGAATCTATATTATTTTTTAAATCTATATATCTCATATATTTTGCTTTTATTTCAGTAAGTTGAATAATTATATCCATATCTGAGATTTCGTCTGAATATTGTACTATAAAATCATTTAACTCATTTTGAATATGTATTTGTTCATCTTGCAAATTTTTTGTTGAAGTATCAAGTTCTTGAAGTTCTTTTTCTTTATTTAAAAATTCTTTATTTTTTTTGTTGTATAATACGTTTTTAATTAAAAATAATACAAAACAAAATATTCCAATACCTAAAGCCGGAAGCATAATATTTTGCATGCTTTTTAAAAATGTTGCTACAGCTATTATTATAAATATAATTGAAATCATACATATAGCTAAATTTACAGTATGTGATTTTTTTAATTTATTATTTAATGTTTCTTTTTCTTTATTTAAATTTGCTATTTTTTCATTATTTACTTCAATTTTGCTTTTTATCTCATTTAATTTATTGCATTTTGTAATTTCGTTATCTATTATCCCTTCTGAAATAGGACTATTTTCAAAAAGTTCTTTTAAATCTTTTATATCTTTAGTTCTTTCTTGTGTATTTTCATAATTTTTTATTTCTATTTTACATTTTTCTATTAACATACATTTATCAATTAAAGTCTCTATTTCATCATCTGTTGGCATTCCGTTTTTAAAAAAGCTTTCACATTTATTTAATTTTTCTTTGCTTTCTTTTACATTTTTTTCTAGCATTTCATAATTGTCTAGTTTTGCCTTTTTTGTTTCTAATTCCATACTTTGCATAATTATTTTTTTAAGTTCTTCTTGCTCTTTTTGTTTTTCTTTTATTTGCTCATTTAATTCGTTGTTTTTATTTTTTCTTTCTTGAAGATTTTTTTCATCAACTTTTGCTTGTTCAATTTTTTTCTCTAATTTTGTTCTTTCTTTTATTTTTTCATTTATTTCTCCTCTGCCACCTGTTTTTTTGTAGTTTTTTATTGCTTCATCTATTCTTTTTAAAGCCTCATCTGAAGTATTAACATCATTTTCATTTTCTAAAATATTACCAAGTTTTGCATTTATACTATCGTTCATAGATGTTTCCATGTTTTGACCTGAAATAAACGTACTTCTTTCATATCCTTCTTTATTTAATTTAAATATTTCTTCTCCTATATTTGATGAATAATCATTGCTTTCTAAATTAGTAGATAAATTATATAATTTAAATGTATCATCTACTTCCTTTTTTCCAAAAAATCTTTCTATTTTATATTGTTTATTATTTACTTCGAATTCAATATTTCCACCATATAAACCACCTTGCCATGGTTCATACTTTTTTCTGTCTATTAAAATTTTGGTATTTCTTTTTGCCTCCAACCCATAAAACATAGCTTTTATAAAACATGCAAAAGTTGTTTTTCCAAATCCATTGTCTTCTTTTATGGTATTTATGCCATCTTCAAATTCGTAATTAAAATCTGATAATTTACCAAAATTTTCTATATGACATTTTAGCAATTTCATTAGTTTATCTCCTCTCCTGATAGCGCTTTTATTCCTGTTGTTATTATTTTTCTTTGTTCTTCTTCTGATAATTCTTGTTTTAATACTAATCTTATAAATTCTCCTTTAAGAGATATATCATTTTCATATGCCATATAATCTATTTTTAAAGTCGTTTCATCATATATTTTTGCAAAATAATATGTGCTTTTATATTTCTTTTCTAAATAATTTATATCTCTTTCAGAATCTATTTCTACTTTTCCTGTTAATATAATTTTTATTAATGCTTCTTTTTCAATATCTTTTAGTTTTTCGTCTATTTTATTTTCTACATCTGAAGTAGTTAAAGTTCCTGTTACATCAACCTCTACTTCATATAGATGTCTTCCGGCAAACGGAATAAATTTTGATGTTATTTTAGCATTTTCTTCATCTATTTCTAATAAAACAAATCCTTTTTCTCCACATTCGTCAAATCCTCTACCTTCTAGGCATCCAGAGTAACAATATATTCCTCTTGTATCTAGTTTTTCTTGTTTGAATTTATGAATATGACCTAATGCTAAATAATCTATATTTTTGTTTTTTAGTTCTTTTAAATTTATTATTTCTGTCTTGTCTTTTGCATCATAATTTGATTCTTGTCCATGTAATGTTACTATATTTATATCACTTTTATTTAACATTAAAGTTTTGTATATTTCATAACTATCTAATTCACCAAATTCTATACCTGAAATTGTTACATTTCCATATTTATATGTTGTCCATTCTTTAGAATTAAATAGTTTTAAATTTGAAGGGATGTTTTCTATATCTTCTATAAAGCTTATTTCATCGTGATTTCCTTTTAAATATATAAAATCTATTTCCGGATTAGAATTTATACTGTCTAATACTATATTTTTTGCTTTTACTGTTATATTTTTCTTATCAAACATATCTCCTGCAATCAAAATAACTTTTACTTCATTTTCTACAGCATATTTTACCATATTTTGATATGTTATTAATATTTCATCTCTACGTTCTTTTGCTTTTTTACTGTCTAAGTTTGATTTCATTTTTGAGTCTAAATGTAAATCACTGCAGTGAATTATTTTCATCATATGTAACCTCCCTTGCATTATTATACATATTCTACTATATTAATAAAAAAATAGCAAGATTTTTCTTGCTATTTTAATTTAATTTTATATTTCGTGCTTTTTTAATTTTATATTTTATTCGCACCCATTACAATGTGAACAATTTCCACCACAACTTGGACCTTCATCATCTTCCGGATTTCCGTTCCAATCTAGTTCTATAATATTTGCGCATTCAGGGCATGTTATTTCATCTAAGTCTTCGTCTATGTCTGCATCAAATTCAAATCCACAATATGGACAATTTATTAAAAAGTCATCACCTGCATCTTCATATATATCTTCATATACATTGTCTATTTTTTCTTGTAATTCTTTTAATAATTTCCCTTCTTGCTCTTGTTTTTTAATTATTGCATTTAGTCTATCTTCTTTATAATTTATTAAATTATCTATTTCATCCATTACGACATTTAATAATTCAGATGACCTTGTTTTTATATAAATTAAATCTTTTTCATCTTTTATGTTTTCGTCAATATCTTTTAAAAAACTTTTCATTTCTTTTTTTAAGTTATCTAACATTAATTTTTGCCCCTCTAAAAATTAAATTCTTTCCATGTATTCACATGTACGAGTATCTATTTTTAATACATCTCCAATATTTATAAACATTGGAACTTGAAGTTCTAATCCTGTTTCTAATGTTGCAGGTTTTCCTGATGTTGTAGTTGTGTTTCCTGCAAAACCAGGTTCTGTATATGTAACTTCTAATTCAACAAATATTGGTGGTTCAACTGCAAATATATTTCCTTTATATGATAAAATTTTAACTTGCATGTTTTCTTTTAAATATTTTAAACAATCTCCTAATTGTTCTTCATTTAATGGAATTTGATCATATGTATCATTATCCATAAAATAGTATAAATCTCCATCATTATATAAATATTGCATTTCTTTCTTTTCTATTTCTGCTCCTGGGAATTTATCTGATGGGTTGAAAGTTTTTTCTAAAACTGCACCTGTTATAACATTTTTTAATTTTGTTCTAACAAATGCTGAACCTTTACCAGGTTTTACATGTTGAAATTCTACTACTTTATATACATTTCCTTCCATTTCAAATGTTGTTCCATTTCTAAAATCTCCTGCTGAATAAACTGCTGCCATATTATTTCCTCCTTAAATTATTGTCTTTTATTTTTTAGTAAATTATTTATTACTAATTTTTTAATCTATAGTATTATACACTCTTTGTTTGATTCTGTCAAGGCTATGGCTCCTTTCTTAGTAACTAAAACAGTGTCTTCTATTCTTACTCCAAAACTTCCTGCTAAATATATTCCTGGTTCATCTGTTATTACCATGTTTTCTTTTAATAGATTTTCATTTTTTGCATTAATTGAAGGAGCTTCATGTATTTCTAATCCTACACCATGACCAAGAGCATGTATTAATGTTTGATTATTTATATTAAAGTCACTTTCTACACTTTTTACAAGTGTTTTTATGCTTTGACCATCTCTTATTTCGTTTAATACTTTCTTTTGATTTTCTAAAACTAATTTATATATATTTTTTTGTTCTTCTGTTGGTTTTCCAATAAATACTGTTCTTGTCATATCTGAACAATATCCATTTACTTTACATCCCATATCAATTGTAATTATGTCGTTTTCTTCAATTACTCTATCTGTTGGAACAGCATGTGGTTTTGAAGAATTTTCTCCAGATGCAACAATTGTGTCAAATGATTCTCCTTCTGAATTTTCTTGAAAGAAATTTTTAATTCTTTTTGCTATTTGTTTTTCTGTTAATCCTGGTCTTATATAATTTTTTAAAATATCAAAACATCTATCTGTTATTTCACATGCTTTTTTTATGCTTGCAATTTCTTCATCATCTTTTATCATCCTTAAAGTTGTTATAAGGTCATCTGCTTCAACAAAACTATTTATTTTGTATTTTCTTATATATTCTTTATAATCACTATATGTTAGATATTTTTCTTCAAATCCAACATTTTCACAAAATAAAAAGAAATTTTCGTAGTCATCTTTAGATATATTTTTTTGGTCATCTACTACAATTTCGTCAAACGGCGTAATAATACTAGATACATCTTCAATGTACCTTGAATCTGTTATAAAAATATTTTCTTTTCTTGTTAAAAGTAATATTCCTTCTGCATCAATTTTTGTTAAATATTTTATATTTACAGGATTTTTAATTATCATCCCCTGTAAAGAACGCCCTAACATTTTGTTTCTTAAAGCTTGTAACCTATCATTCATAATTGTTTACATTCCTTTCTAAAGAACAAAGAACTCTTTTTTAATGATTTTTACTATATAAACCTAATGTAAAGAAATTTAGTAATATATTAATTAAACTTACATAAGGCACAAATATTGTTATAAATGTACCAATAACTATAAATGGTCCAAAAGGTATATATTCATCAGATTTTTTTATTCTTGTTATTAATAAAAATATACTTAAAACTGCTCCAATTAAAAATGAAAGGACTGATATTATTATAATGTTTGCAAATCCAAAATATAATCCAAGTGCTCCCATGAGCTTAACATCTCCAAGCCCCATAGCTTCTTTACCATACACTAAGCCTCCTAAAAGAGTAATTAGTAAAAATATTCCTCCTCCGAACTAAGCACCCAATTAACATATTTATTGAAATTGCAACATTTGATATTCCATATAAAAATACAAAAACAAGCCCTATTTCAAACATTGTCAAATTTAATCTGTTTGGTATTATTTGATATTTATAATCTATAACAAAAGCACTTAAAAGCATTGGTGAAAGTATTAAGTATTTTATTAAATCTAAATTTTCTATAAATGTTTTCTTTATTCCATATTTATATAATATTGCTATATAAATAATTGATGTAATAATCATAAGTATGTAATTTGGTTTAAATTCTTTCTTATATTCTTTAAATAATTCCTTAGTAAAAACTTTTTTGTTATCTGGCAGTCTTTTATTCATCCAGTTTACAAATTCTCCAACAAACAGACCGCAAACTGCAATTATAATATAATATATTATATTAACATCATTAAAATACATTTAATTCTCCCTTAACTAATTTTTTCTTTATATATTTTTCTAATGGTCTTTTCCAAACAGTATGCCAAAAATCTTTAGAACATACCGGGTCAACCAATATTGTAAACATATTGCATCTGTTTCCACCAATTACATCTGTAAATATTTGATCTCCAACAACTGCAATATTTTCACTTTTTATATTTAATATTTTTTGTACTTTTAAAAAACCTCCTTTTAAAGGTTTTTTAGCAAATAACTTATATTCTACCTCTAATTCATTTGCAACTTTTTCTACCTTTTCTTTTTTATTAGTATTAGATAGAATATACATCTTCATTCCTTGCCCTTGAAGATCTTTTGCCCACTTTACTTTTTCTTCTGGTAAATTTTTATAGTAATCTATTAAAGTGTTGTCTACATCTAAAATTAGGGCTTTTATATTATTTTTCTTCAATAACTCTATAGTTATTTCTTCTACACAATTTAAATATATATTTGGATATAAATTCATTATTATGTACCAACTCTTTCTTAAGCGACGGTCATTTGGGACGTCCTTTTTTGACCGTTTTAAAATTTTCTCATTTTTTATTTTATTATTCATATACCAAACGGTCAAAAAAGGACGTCCCAAATGACCGTTTCGCTAAACTAAATCTTTCACTGCATCACTTATTATTTTATTTACATCACCTAATAAAATGTTAAATTTAAGCTCTGTATCAAAATAATTTTTTACTTCTGTAATTTCTATTATTTCTTTATATATTTCTTGTACTTTTTTAAGCTTTTCTTCGTCTATCTTTCCTTCTTGAATTCTTGTAATTTGTTCTTCATATCTAAGCTTTTCAAATTCTGCTATTTTTTCTTTGTATTCAGGAATATTGCTTATTATGTCTTTTGCTTGCTTAAAGTCTTTGTATTCTTGAGATTCTTTTATTTCTTGAGCTAATTTATTTACCGTATCATATACATTCATAATAATTTATTTCCTTATATAATATATTTAGGTTTTTAAATAAGGATTTACCTATAAACCTTTTAATTTTTCTTATATTATGTTCAAATCAAGCTTACGCATAAGCTTGATTTTTTCTAAATGTAAGCAAATTGGTAATTTCCCCTTTGCCTGCTCTTTTTGATTTTGTTTGTTTTTCTTGTGCAATTTGTTTTCTTTGCATTTCTGCATATGTTTCACATATAGCTTTTTGATATGTAAAATATGTATCTTGTGCAATTTTATTCCAATTATAATCGTTTCTAACTTTTGCTTTTGCCTTTTTTACTATGTTTCTAGATAATTGATGATCAAATAACAATTCTAGAATTGAATCTGCTATTGAATTGCTGTTACCACAGTAACTTTTCATTCCTGTTACACGATGGTCTACTATTTCATTTAAGCCACCTATATCTGATACAACAACAGGTACTTCTGCAAGCATTGCTTCTAATGCAACAATTCCAAATGGTTCATAAGTACTTGGAAATACTGATATATCTGCTGCTTTATACATTTTTGCAACATCTTTTCCATTTAAGTATCCTGTAAAATATACTTTGTTTGATATTCCTAAATTTTCTACTTGTTGTTTTAATTCATCTATCATTCCACCTTTTCCTGCAATAACTAATTTTGCATCATGATAGTGTTCTAAAATTTTTGGCATAGCTCCAATTAAATATTGTACTCCTTTTTCGTAAACAAGTCTTCCCATAAATAAAATTATTTTTTCATTGTCCATTGCAAATCTTCTTCTAAATTCGTAATCTCTTTCTATTCCTGAATAGGTTGTAGTATTTACTCCATTTGGAACTACATTTATTTTTTCAAATGGTAAACCAAATAGTCTTTGTAATTCATTTTTCATATAATTACTATTTACTATTACTTCGGTTGATTCATATGTTAACATCCACTCAGTATCATTTATATATTTTTGCTCAGGCTCTCTTATTCCACTATTTCTTCCCGCTTCTGTTGCATGTATTGTAGAAACAATAGGCATATCATATGCTTCTTTTAAAGTTTTTGCAGCATACGCAACTAGCCAATCATGAGCATGTATTACATCAAACTTTCCTTCTTTTGCTATTATTTGTCCTACTTTAGATATCATGTTAAAGTTAAGTTGCATAACCCAATCTATAAAGTTATTTGAATTAATCATAAAATTATCAACTCTATATACTTTAACTCCTTTATCTATTTCATAATATGGTGCATTTCCTTCCTTATATGTTACAACTGTTACCTCGTGTCCATCCTTTATTAGTCTTTTAGATAGGTCATTTACAACTCTTGCGATACCTCCTACGACTCTTGGTGGATACTCCCATGTTAACATTAAGATTTTCATCCTTATTTACTTCCTTTCCCAAATACCATTTTCTTATGTTTATAATTTTACATTTTTCTACATTTTTTTATATTGTATATAAAACCTAAAAAAAAGTAAATAGTTTTTTGATAAAAAATTTAAAAAAATTAATTAGAATTCACTTTAAAATTAATTAAAATTTAAAAAATATTTTCCAAGCTAAATGTATATTTTTCATTTATGTGTTCTAATACAGAATCTGTTTTATCTATAGCACTTATTGCAAAAACAAAATCTCCTGATTTTGTAAGACTTTTAGCTTCTGCTAAATTTGTTTCTACTTTTTCTAATTCATTATGCTCAATATAGTAAGACATTACATTTTGAATATCTGTCCATTTTTTCTCTGCATTTTCTATTTCTTCATTTGCTTTTTCTTGATTTCTTTCTATTAATGTATTTTTTAAATTTTGAAGTTCTTCATTAAAAGAAGATATACTATTATCTGTATATTTTTGAGTTATAAAGTCACCTACAAAAATTAAAATAACTAAAATTATTGAAATTATCATTTCTTTATACATTATTTTTTCTTTCCCTTCTCTTTTTTCTGACAGAAAATTTGACCTTTACCATCATAAGTTACAAGCAGTGCATCTTCCGGATTATAACCAAATTTTCTAACTTCAGTTTCTAACCAATTATAATCTTTATTAATCTCTTTTAAATTTTGACTCATTATTTTACCGGTCTACAACTAAGTCATAAGGCAAACCTTCATAATCTGGCATAATTCCAAAATCTTCAGGAGTAGTTTGTCTTTTATCTGGTTTTTGTATTACTGTTATTTGTCCACTTGTTTCTAAAATTGCATATTCTACATCAGATATGTTAATAATATCTTTATCTCTTAATCTTTCTTGAAGTTCATTTAATGTAAATCTTTCTTTAATTAATGCTCCTTCATCTATTTTTCCTCTATAAATTAAAATTCTTGGTTTTCCACATATAACTTCTCTTGCTTTTATACTTTTTATATTTATAGTAGATATAATTAAATGCATTATAAGTAAACCTAAAATTGGTATTATTCCATTAGATATTGGAACACCTGTATCTGCCATTGGACTTGAAGCTAAATCTGCTATCATAATTGATATTGCAAGTTCAAATGGTTGAAGTTGCCCAATCTCTCTTTTCCCCATAAGTCTCATAACAATTAAAACTATAATATATAAAATAATTGATCTAATAAAGTTTATAAGCATAAAAATTCATTCCTTGTTCATATTATTTAGGTTTTTTAGGATACCTATAAACCTTTTTTTATAAAAATTGCTTAATAAATTTAATTTTGGCTTTTTTTATTTTTTCTTATTTTTTATTTTTTATTCTCATTTTTGAATAAAAAAATTTTTATTGTAAACAATAATTTTATGTAGCCAAAAAATTTTCACAATTATTGAAAAGGAGGATGAACTTATGTCAAATACTCGGAACTCAAACAAGTGAATCTCAGGGTACAAATACAGTTTGGCAGATAATAGGAAGACTTGTAGCTGCCGCTGTAGTTTTAGCAATAACTGCATTTTTCACACCAGGATTTCAAATTAATAATATATGGTCTTTAGCAATAGCAGCAGTTGTTTTAACACTTTTAGACTATTTAATAGTTAAATTTACAGGTTTACATGCTAGTCCATTTGGAAAAGGTTTTGTTGGTTTTGCACTAGCTGCAATTATATTATATGTAACACAATTTTTCGTTGCAGGATATACAATTTCTTGGATGGCAGCAATTATAGGAGCCCTAATTTACGGTGTAGTTGATTATTTTATACCAGGTAATCAAGAAATGTAGCTAAAATCCTCCAAATTATTGGAGGATTTTTTCAGACTGTTGACAAAGTATATAAAAAAATTTTGTTAATAGTCTTTTCTTTTTTTAAAAAATATTGTAAAATA
>CANQGU010000022.1 GCA_947623465.1 uncultured Clostridia bacterium | reverse complement strand
TTAAGATAATAAATCGAATTATATAAGGAGAAGATTGAGAAGTAAAATTTCGCATACCTGTTTCGAAATCGCTCCATTAAGTAAAATCGTCGCACCAGACGAAAGTATTGATAAATCAACTGTAAAAGGTTGATTTTTTCTATTTTGTAGAAATTTTCGACTGTAAGGAAGAAAAGCTTCGTACAAAATAGTTATGCGAATGTTACAAATTCTTAAAGCTTTGCTTTTTTAGAATTTGTTAGTCCGTTTTTGATGCCTTTTATTTTGAACGAAAGGATGGTGTGAGATGATTACTATAATCAAAAAGGAAATTAAAATAAGTGAAGAACTATTATCTAAAATTGAATGGGCTTGTACTTTTAGTAAAACTACTCCTAAAATAGTTAATGGAACTTTAAGAATAATTAAACATACTAATTTAGCCTATGTAGAACCACATAGAGTAATTATAAATAATAAGCTATATTTATTCTTTAATGAGCATGATTATTTCTATATAGACAATTTAAAAAACAAATATCCTCTAAAAAATTTAAAAAAATTTTTAAATTAGACTTTACGATTGGCGTTTTTCTGTACTAGTAAATAGGAGGTATTTGTAAAATGAATAAAGAAAAGAAAGTTGCAGGAATTTATATTAGAGTTAGCACAGAAGATCAAGCAAGAGAAGGATTTAGTTTAGGAGAACAAAAGGAAAAATTATTACAGCTATGTAAATTTAAGGAATATGAAGTATTTAAAGTGTACCAAGATGCAGGAATATCAGCAAAGAATATGGAAGATAGACCAGCATTTCAAGAAATGTTATCAGATATGAAGAAAGGTAAAATCAACTATATTGTTGCATATAAGTTGGATAGAGTTACTCGTTCAGTTCGTGATTTAGAAGAACTTATCAGCCAGTTAGAAAAATATAATACTTATTTAGTATGTGATAGAGATGATGTAAATACTAGCACGGCTAATCGGAAGATTTTTTGTAAGAATGCTAACAGTTCTTTCGCAGTTAGAAATAGAGATAGTTAGTGAAAGAACAAAGTTTGGCTTAAATGGTGCAATTAAGTCTGGACATCTACCGGGAATTGTTCCATTAGGATATAAAAAAGACACAACAAAGAAAACTGTAATAGATGAAACAACAAAAAATATTGTAGTAAGAATATTTAATATGTATTTAGAGGGTAAAAGTTATCAACAAATAAGTAATACATTAAATGCAGAAAAAGTCTTATATCCTAAACATTGGCGAGATACAACTATTATGAAAATAATAGATAATAAAGTTTATATGGGAGATTATGAAAAAGAAAAAACAGATAATAAAGAAAAAGTTTTATATATGAATGTAGTAGAGCCAATAATTAGTCGTGCTATGTGGGAAGAGGCACAACATCAAAAAGAGAAAAATCAAAGAGCATATACAAGAGATAGAATTTATTTATTCTTTCAAAAACTAAAATGCCCAGAATGCAATAGAATAATGAAATGTAAAGGCTCTGGAGGAATAAAGAAAAAGTATATGTACTATACTTGTGAACATTGTAAGTTATATTATAGAGAAGATTTAGTAGAAGAATGTTTAGAAAGTTTTATACTAGATTTAGTAGAATACGATATGGCAGTAAAAAAGTATTTCTTCCCGATACTTGCTGATAAAAAAGAAACTAACACGGAAAAATATGATAAAGAAATTGAAATGTTAGAAAAACAAAAAGCAAGAATAAAGAAAGCATATTTGAGTGGCATAGTAGAAATGGAAGATTTCTCTGAAGATTATAAAATGATAGAAGAAAAACTAGATATTTTAGAAAAGAAAAAGTATGAAACATTGAACTTAAATAGTATATCTTTTACACCACAACAGTTACTAGCTGACAGAGATATTGAGAGAGAAAAACTAATAAGAGATGATAAATTAAATGAAATTATAAAACAAGAATGGGACAAAAAATCAAAAGAAGAAAAGCAAGAATTTATCTCAAAATTTATCGAATCTGTTGTACTAAAAAAAGACAAAAATGGAGAGTTAAAAATTGAAAATATAAATTTTAGAAGAAGTTATATTGAACAATTAACAAAATTTTTTAATAGTGGAATTTTTGATGTTTATACTCCTATTGAAGTAGATGGAGAAGACAAATATATAAGAACAAGTGTTAATATAAATGATAAACAATTAGATGATTATATTAAAAGATTAAACAAAGAATTTGAAGTAGAATTTTATGAATTGTTTTCAAAAAATGCAAACAAAAATAAAAAAGAAATTGAATTAAAATTGAACAAAGAAAAACAAAAATTGATTAGATTAGTTGCAGTAAAAAGTGATAAAAATTTTTCAAAAAATAAAAATGAAAATTATAAAATTGGTGCAATAATAAGTAAAGAAAAATGAAAAAAGTAATAGGAAAAATTTTGCTTGAAATAATATTTGTACTCCCACTGGCACTCTATCAAGCAATGAATTTTTCCTCCCTAGTCGAAAAATTCGGTTTATGGGACTAAGTCCCAAGCCCTTTATAAAAAATTGAAAAAAATATAATAATACTTTTTACAATAACTTACATTTTCTTTAATTATAATTGTTGTAAAACATCAAAATTTATGGTATAAATATATCAACAAACCAAAGAAAAAAATCAATTCAAAAAATATAAAGAAACATAGGTGATTATAATAAAACGATTAAATATATTTATAGATGAAAGCGGAGACTTTGGTTTTGTAAAAGGAAGTTCAGATTTGTATGCTGTATCATTTACATTACACGAAAGTTCTGATTCAATAGAAACTGAATTAAAGTACCTTAATGAGAAATTGAAAAGCCTTAATTATAATGGTATGATACATTTAGCATATCTTATTGCAAAAAGAGGCGATTATTCTCATTTCAATTTTGAAAAGAGAAAAAGCATATTTTGGTCTATATTTTATTTTTCAAGTAGAGTAAAAGTTAAAATAAGAACTGTTATAATAGATAAAAAATACATAAATAAGAAAGCACAATTAAATGTTGCTTTGGCTAGAGAAATGGGTCAGTTTATAAATGATAATAAAGAATATTTAGATTCATTTGATAAAATTGTTATTTATTATGATAATGGGCAAGAAACACTAGCAACAATATTGGATGCCCTTTTTGCTAGCAATCCTAAAGTAGAAAGAAGAATAGATTTTGACCATACAAAGAAGAGATTATTTCAAGTTTCAGATATGCTAACTGTAATAGATAAACTAGACTATAAAAGGAAAAATAATATTGCATTTACAAAAGCTGAAACATTCTTCTTTAGGGGTAAAGATTTTAGGCATATTATAAACTTATTGAAAAATAAAAGAATATAATAAGAAGGATAAAAATGAAGAGATTATTTAGAGTAAGCTTTGACATACTAATAACATCAATAGTTCCAATAATATCGTGGTTTTTGTTAGGAATTATATTAGATAGTAATTTAATTAATGTATTTTCTTTAACATATCCACTGCAATGTTTAATGGGAATGATCATAGCAATATTTGGAGTAGGTGCAAACATTAGTATTTATAAAGATGAAAATAAACATGGTGCAGACAATGGAATTTTTTATGGAACTATTTTAAGTATATTAATATTTGGTTTTATAATATTTAATAGTGATAAATATATAAATTTTATGAATATGGATAATACGGTATATAAAACATTTTGTATATATTCTATGTTTCAAATTTTCTGTCATACAATTTTACAACTTATATTAACAAAAATATATTATAAAGAAGAAAATAAAAAGGCAAATAAAATTTCTATGATATTTAATAGTATAAATTTTATAACTTTAATAAGCACAGCAATTATTACAAGAAATCAATTAATTACAGCATTAATAACTGGAATCATAATCTTTTGTATGGATATAATTTTGTATATAAAGAATATAGAAAAAATTAATTTTAAACTCAATATTAAAAATTGTTTTAAATACAATTCTGTGTCATTTAGTATAAGTTTTATGTTTTTTTTAATGTATTTGTTTGGATTTAGTAATGCTTTCGAATATGGAGAAAAATATATGATAGCCATTACATTTGCAACATTAGTAACTGATATGCAATGGGATATTACAGATGCCGTAAAAACAGTAGCAAAAATAGATATTGCTAAGAAAAAATTTAATTATAATGAACATTTTAGAAATGCAATAAAATTATATTCTGTACTAATCTTATCTGTAATATTAATGTCTTTGATTGCATATCCATTTTATAATCCTGACTTAAAGATAGCAAGTATATTCATTTCCTTACATATATTAGACTTTATGTTAGGACCATTTATAGAAATAAAAATTTGTTTTTTGCAATTAGAAGATTCGGCATTAAAGATGACATTAAATATGATAATTGCTTATATAATAAGAACAAGTATTTCATTTGTACCGACACCTTTTTGTACAATTATAGGGCAAATGTGTTCAACTACATATGAATTAATTTGTACAAAAATAAATTTTAGGAAATATGAAAATAAAAATAATGTGAAAAAAGATTTAGATAAAGTAGAATTATTGAAAAATTAAAAGCCATTCGTTTGAATGGCTTTTACTGACGCTTAGCATCAGTTCGGGTCAGGTCCTAATCTAGTAAACTATTTCAGACCTAGTAGAATATCTATCTACAATGTATAGTATTCCTTAATTTATTTAATTATACACTAAAAATTAGAAAAAGTATAGTATTTTTTGAAAATTTCTTGAAAAAAACATATTCTTTAGTTATAATAAATTTATCAGTTGATTAATCAAATTATTTTTGAGTAAAAAGTGGGAGGAAAATTTTTCGCAAATAACCTCCTTAATCGCTCCATTATTTTAAAATTTATTAAAATTTATAAAAGTTTATTAAACTTTATAAAACATCAAAAACATTGAAAAATAAGCATTTTATATATATGCTAAAAAAATAAAACTTCATAAAAGTTTATTGTTTTTCATAAAAAACTTATAAAATTACATTAAAATATCAAAAATATTTACATTAAAAAAATATTTACATTAAAATTTTCAAACAATAAAAAAGAAAGAAATAGTGGTAAACTATTTCTTTTTATAGTCCGTAAATAGATTATTTATATTATTAAAATTATTATAATATTATTTTTTTATTTTATCAATATTTAAAGTTTCAATTAGGGTTTTTTGTAATAATTGAGAAAAATTAATATTCTCTCTTTCAGCAATTGTATTTAACCAAGCAGGAATAGACAATGTTTTTTTTACTGATTTATTTTCATATTTTTTCTTGTGCTCATTTAAATTGATAGTTACAAAGGAAACTACTTGATTTTCTTTTAATTTGATACTTTTTATATCAGTCGTACTTTCAGGATATTCTTCTAAATCTTCTAAAAACAATCCCATAGCTTCTTTAGCATTTTCCATAGCCTCAGATAAAGTATCGCCATCACTAAAACAACCTTTTAAATCAATAAATTCAACCCAATATTGATTATCTTCAAATGTAAAAATAGCAGGGTAAGTTAATAATATTTGTTTTTTCATCATTACACCTCTTTATATTATAGTATGCACATTTAGGAAGTACTTATGCAAGTCCCGCCTGCTTTAATAATTTTTGCAGCAATCCTTTTGGTAAATCTTTATTATGCATGGGAACGATAATATCTTCATATCCGTTCCTTTCTCAACTTTAAGTGAGATCCTTCTTGCTTAACTTCATACCAACCGATTTTTTCAAAAGTCTTAGGATGTCCTAAAAATTATTTTCTTGCAAATTTTCTTTCTATTTCATATTTTGACATTTTTATTACAGTAGGTCTACCATGTGGGCATGTAAATGGATTTGGAAGTTCTAGTAGTTTTTCCATTAAGCTATCAACTTCTTCTTTTGTAAGTTTCATATTTGCTTTTACAGCTGCCTTGCAAGCTATTGTTGCCAAGAATTTTTCTTCTTTTTCTTGTTTTGCAGTTCTAGCTACTGTATTTATTTCATCTAAAGTTTCCTTAAATAATTCTTTTGTGTCCAAATCTATACATACATCTGGAACACCAGATATTTTTATTGTATTTTCTCCAAATTCTTCTAATACAAAACCTGCTTGCTTAAATAAATCAAAATTGTCTTTTGCAATATTCATTTCTTTATGTGTTAATGTCACTATGTCTGGTAATAACAATAATTGTGATGATTTTTCTCCATTTTCGAAGAAATTCTTTTTTACTTTTTCATACATTATTCTTTCATGTGCAGCATGTTGGTCCATTATGTATATTTCATCATCTATTTCTAAAATTATATATGTATTAAATGCAATTCCTAAAAATTTATATGCCTTTTTCTTATAGTAATCTGGATCTGATTCAAACATAGATACATTGCTATCTTCCATTTTTGTGTCTATTTTATAGTAATTTTCTTCAGTTGTTTCTTCTTGTTTTCTACCTCCATAAGGTTCTTTTCCAAATAATTGTCTATACATTTCTTCAAATGATACTACTGTTTCTTTTACATCTTCTATGTTTGCTTCCTCTTTTTGAATATTGTTTTCTTCATTATTTTCTATATCTTGTTCATTTACAACTGTTTCCTTAGCACTTTGTTCTTCTATATTTTCCTCATCTGCATTTTCAATATTTTCATTGTTTGCATCTTCAATTTCTTCTATATTTTCCCCATCTACATTTTCAACATTTCCATTGTTTATATCTTCAATATTATCTTCGACTTTTTCTTCAACTTTTTCAATATTTTCAGTTGCTTCTATATTTCCCACTTTTATATCATCAGTATTTTGTTCAATTGTTTCTTTACTTTTTTCAATAGTTTCATTATCCTCACTGTTTGTAATATCTGCATTTTCTTGTACTTGTTCTATTTCTTGTGCTTGAGCTTGTGCTATTTTTTGTTCTTGTTTTTGTTCTACTTCTTGTTCTTTTTCATCTTCTTGATTTTCTTCTGGAGATATTATTTTGTTATATTTTTCTTGCATATTTTTATATTCACTAGTTAATTTTATACTAGGATTTTGCTCAACTTCCTTTTTTAAGCTTTCTTGTAATGCTTTTAATTTTTCAAGATAGTCTATACCTGTTGGTGCAATATTTAACGAATCTGTACTTGTTGATAAATTAGTTGCTGTATCTGCATTAGAAGATGCACTATCAGATGATATAGAATATGTTTCTTTAGTTTTTTCTTCTATATTTTGAATTTTAAATGCGTCTTTTGAAGCTTCTTTTATTTCTAAAGTCTTTTCCCTACCTGTCATAAATCCTGATTTTAATAATGTATCTTTTATTGCATGATATACTGCTTTAAACACTATATTTTCTTCTGCAAATCTTACTTCTAGTTTTGCTGGGTGAACATTTACATCTACTTTTGAAGGGTTCATTTCTACATTTAAAATTAAAAATGCAAATTTTCCAACTGGAAGCATTCCTTTAAATGCTTGTTCTACAGCTGATGATAGTGTTTTATCTTTTATATATCTTTTATTTACAAAGAAGATTTGATTTGACCTATTTGACCTTGCAATATTAGGTTTTCCTATTACCCCTTTTATTTTTATATATTCATAATCATATTCTACATCCATAAT
This sequence comes from uncultured Clostridia bacterium, assembly GCA_947623465.1. Classification (GTDB taxonomy): domain Bacteria; phylum Bacillota; class Clostridia; order TANB77; family CAG-508; genus CAG-269. The sequence continues at coordinate 16,898 of CANQGU010000022.1, read as the reverse complement.
GTTTTTTGCAATTTCTTTACCATATATGCTGTAAATTACATCTGTTAATTCTCCATTTCCGGTTGTTTGAATTACAGTTTTTCCTGAATTTATAAATTTAATTGCAACCTCTGGATGTATTAATGCTATTCTTGTTACTACATCTTCTATATATCCTGATTCTGTATAATCTTTTTTTAGGAATTTGTATCTAACTGGTGTATTGAAAAATAAGTTTCTTACTGTGATTGTAGTTCCTTTTGAACATCCTATTTCATCTAATGATATTACATCTCCACCTTCTACAATAATTCTATTTCCAATACTGTCTGCTTCTGTTCTACTTACTAATTCAACAGTTGAAATTGCACCAATACTTGCTAAAGCCTCTCCTCTGAACCCCATAGATTTTACGGTATCTAAATCATCTGCTGATCTTATTTTACTTGTTGCATGGCGTTCAAATGCAAGCTCTATATCGTCCTTTGCAATTCCTTTTCCATTATCTGTAATTCTTATAAATGAGATTCCACCATTTTTTATTTCTATTGTTATATTTTTAGCCCCAGCATCTATTGAGTTTTCTACCATCTCTTTTATTACAGATGCAGGTCTTTCTATAACTTCTCCTGCTGCTATTTTGTTTATTGTTAATTCATCTAATAATACAATGTTTCCCATAAAAAATCTTCTTCCTTTCTTTGTAAAAGCTAACTTTCAAGCTTTATACACTCTTATGTAAAAATTTATATTAAAGCTAAAATTTATTTTCAAAAAAATTATATCATTAAAATTTTATGTTTTCAACTGCTGTAACACATTTTTTTTCATTTCATATTATATAACATACAAAAGATTACAAAAAAGATAAGAAGAACAAAAAAAATTGTAAGCAAGGAGGTTCAAACTATGTGCTGTAACAATAATGATGAAATTCTTTGGTTCATTATTCTTTTCTTACTTCTTTTCTGTGGCGGATGTGGAAACAGATGCTGTAACAACGGCTGTAATTCACAATAGGACTGCATGAGTATACTTAATTTTTATTAAAAGAAAGGTGGTGAAATAATTATGCCAGAAAATAGAGGAGGATGCGGATGCGGATTCGGTTTTGGTGATGATTGCATCTGGATTATAATTCTTATTCTTTTAATATTCTGCTGTTGTGGTGGAAATAACAGAGGTGGATGTTGCTAATTAAATTTTTAGTTTTCGCAAAGCACTTCAAAATGTTTTTAGGACTAAGTAACTTGCTTAGTCCTTTTATTCTTTATTATGAAAATTTTATTTTTTTATCTGTAAACTGTAAATAGTAAAAGTTTTTATAAAGTTTAATTAAAAGTTTTTATAAAGCTATTGTCAAATTTACTTTTTTGTGCTATTATAAATAAGTACATTTCATAGGGGTATAGTGTTAATGGTAGCACATCGGTCTCCAAAACCGCCTGTGAGGGTTCGAGTCCTTCTACCCCTGCCAAGCTAAAAAGTAGTAATTTCAATATAAATTGCTACTTTTTTATTTTTTTACAGAAATGCGCGTTTCTATTATGCTTCTTTATTCTAATAATTTTTTTATTTCTTCGTCTTTTTTTAATCTCTCGCTTAAGTAATGATATGCTTCTTTATTTTGACCTATTGCAATTTTTGCTATTTCTTCATTATCTCTTAATCTATAACTTGCAAATTTTACAATTATACCTTTATTTGATACAGCAGCTTTTACAATATCGTAATCATCTCTAAGGTCTTCGCTTGCATAATATAGAGTTTGTCCATAAGTTTTTACACTTTCCATTATTACATCTTTGTCATTTTTTAATCTATCTGAAGCATAGCATGCTGTCCATGGAGCACCTTGTATTGCAAGTAACATTATTTCTTTATTGTCTTTTAACCTGTCACTTACAAATTCCATTGCTTCCCCATCATTTTCTAATGCTTTTTTTACAACTTCTTCATCATCTTTTAGATTGTCTGTTGCAAATTCTAAAAGCTTCCCATTTTTAGAAACTTTATCTATTACATATTCTTTGTTATCATTATTTTCTTTCAATTTTGTAACTTCTATATCTTCCATAATATTTCCTCATACATTTAATCATATAATTTATCATATATTTTATAATCTCTTAATATTTTTCTTACATAATTATTGGTTTCCCTAAATGGTACATTTTCTATATTTGAGCCATCTGTCTTTAGAGTTCCATCATTTATCCAATTATCAACATTTCCACTTCCTGCATTATACGCAGTTAGAGCTAAATTTATATTATTGTATTTTTTTATTAAAATTGAAATATATTTTGTTCCTAAATTAATATTTATGTTTGCATCTAATATATCGTTTTCATTTAATTTCATATTAATTTGGCTTGCAACTTCTTCAGCTGTAGAATCCATAAGTTGCATAAGTCCTTTTGCTCCTTTGTTTGAAACTGCATCTTTATCAAAATTACTTTCTGCTTTTATTATTGCATATATTAAGTATTTGTCAACATCATATTCTTTTGAATATTTTTCTACATAGTCTGAGTAATCTAATTTGTATATTTTTATTAAAATTTTATCTCTTATATAATCGAAATTATCAAAAATTGATACAACAATTATTATCAATATTGCTAAAAAGATTAATTTCTTAAGTGTTTTTATCAATTTTTTCTCCCTTCTTTTTTTGAGATGAAAGCGGTCATTGGGGACGTCCTTTTTTGACATGTTTTTGATTTTTAAACTATATTTTATCATTTACTTAAAAGTGTGTCAAAAAAGGACGTCCCCATTGACCGCTTTCGTCCTAATTAGACTATTACTTGCAGTCATACCAATTTGAAGCTTCTGATATTTCTGCAATTAGTGGAACTTTTAAATTAGCTGCAGATTCCATACTTTCTTTTAAGATTTGTTTTACTTGTTCTTTTTCTTCAATAGGTGCTTCTATCATCATTTCGTCATGTACTTGAAGAACTATTTTTGATTTTAAATTTTGTTTTTTTATTTGCTCATATACTTTTATCATAGCAATTTTCATTATATCTGCTGCAGTTCCTTGGATTGGAGTATTCATAGCAGCACGCTTTCCAAATTCTCTTACCATATAATTGTTTGATGTTAATTCTTTTATATATCTTCTTCTTTCAAACATGGTTGATGCATAGCCTTTATTTTGAGCACGTTCTACTATATCCTCCATATATTTTTTTATACCTGAATATTCTTCTAAGTATTGTTCAATATATGCTTTAGCGGCTTTTTTCCCAATTCCTAGTTGTTCAGATAAGCCATAATCACTTATTCCATATACTATACCAAAGTTTATAGCTTTTGCATCATTTCTTTCTTCTTTTGTTACTTCTTCTATTGGTTTATGAAGTATTTTGGAAGCTGCTTGTTTGTGTATATCTTCTCCATGATTAAATGCTTCTATCATATGCTTATCATTTGACATATGAGCTAATACTCTTAATTCAATTTGAGAATAATCTGCATCAATATAGATTTTGCCTTCTTCTGGTGTAAATACTTTTCTTAACCTTTTACCTAAATCTATTCTTGTTGGTATATTTTGTAGATTTGGTTCTGTTGAGCTTATTCTTCCTGTTGCTGTTATTGTTTGGTGGAAAAATGAGTGTATTCTTTTTGTTTTTGGATTTATATATGGTCTCATTCCCTCTACATATGTTGAATTTAATTTTGCAAGTTGACGATATTCTAATATTTTTTCTATTATTGGAGATTCGTTTCTTAATTTTTCTAAAACATCTTCTGCTGTTGAATATCCATTTTTTGTCTTTTTTATTGCAGTAAGCCCCATTTTTTCAAATAGAATTTCTCCTAATTGTTTTGGTGAATTTATGTTAAATTCTTCTCCTGCTATATTATAAATTTCTGATGTTAATAGGTCTAATCCATCTTTTATATTTTTTCCAAATTCTATTAATTTATCTTCTTCTATATGCATTCCGTTCCATTGCATATCTGCTAAAACTTCAGCTACAGGCATATCAATTTTTTGGAATAAATCTATTCCTTTTATCTTTTTTAACTTTTCTGTCAAAATTTCACTTAATTTGAAAATGCAATATGCATAAAATGAAGTTCTATATTTATTTGAATCCACATTATTTTCGTTACTTTCAAATAATGTCATTTGTTCTATGTTTTCTTGTTTTGCACCATTTTTTTCTAAATATTCATCTACACTTAATTCTAAATATTGGTCAATTAATTTGTCAATTTGATATTTTCCATCTGCAACATCAATTATATAACTTGCTATAGCAATATCATATTTTAAATTTTGCATAGTTATTCCTTGTTGTTTTAAAATAATATATATATTTCCAAGCTCATAGCCGATTTTTTCTATTTTCTCGTCTTCAAAAATTACTTTTATAAATTCATTAAATTCTGTTCCTTGATTTGTAATATAATATACTTCGTTAGTTTCCTCGTTATATATTGATATTGATTTTATATCTTGTTTTATTATATATTCTTGATTTTGATTTTCTTCTAGCCCTAAGTAAAATATAATCTTTTTTTGATTTTGTACTATTTTTAATACTTCTTCAAAAGAGATATTTGTATTTATTTTAAATAAATCTTCTAAAGCTTTATTTTGAGCTTCTTTAGAATTATCCTCCACTTCTTCTAAGTTAAATCTTTCTATATATCTTTTAAAATTCCATGCTTTAAATAATTCTAATACTTTTGGTTTATCCCATTCTTCAACTTTTAAATTTTCTAAAGTGTCATCTATTGGTACATTTACATCTATTTCTCCTAATTTTCTTGAAAGTAATGCCATTTCTTTATTTTCTATAATTGCTTCTCTTTGCTTTCCTTTTAGGTCATCTTCTCCTGCTTCTATTTTTTTATATAAATTTTCAACAGTACCATATTTTTTAATTAAACTAATTGCAGTTTTAGGTCCTATTCCCGGAACACCTGGTATATTGTCTGATGTATCTCCTTGCAAGCCTTTTACTTCAATTAAATCTTTTGGCTCCAATCCATATTCTTTTTTTACTGCTCTTTTGTTATATTCTTCTGTTTCTGTTTTTCCTTGTTTAGTTCTTGGAATCCTTATTGTAACTCTATTTGATGCTAATTGGAAGGTATCTCTATCTCCTGAAAGTATAAATACATCTAAGTTTTGAGCTTCTCCATATTTGCTCAAAGTTCCTAGTATGTCGTCTCCTTCATATCCTTCTTTTTCTACTATATCTATGTGCATTGCATTTAAAACTTCTTTTATCATTGGCATTTGCATGGCAAGTTCATCTGGCATACCATGGCGGTTTGCTTTGTATTCTGAATACATTTCATGTCTTGCAGTTTTTCCTTTTAAATCAAATGATACTGCCATATAATCTGGCTGTACTTCTTCTATATTTTTAAATAGTATTGCTAAAAATCCATATACAGCATTTGTATATGTTCCGTCTTTTGCTGCTAACATTTTATTTGTTAAAATTCCATAAAATGCTCTATTCATAATACTATTGCCATCTATTAATAAAAGTTTTTTTCTCATTTTTATTCTCATTCCTCTCTATAACACAAAAATTAATAAAATTTTTTTAATTTTCATTTTTAAAAGTCGTTTTAAATTTATTCATTAACAATAGAATAATTGATATACATATTATTGCAACAGATTGAAAAACATTTAAAATTGAGTCATCTGATTGATATAAAACATATACATATAAAATTATCCAACCTGCTGAGAATATATTTATGTAAAAATTTCTTGCTTTTTTTCTTTGCCACATTAAACATGGAAATAACCAAATTAAATACCATATTTGAAAATTACTTAATACTCCAAATATAAAAAATAATATAGCTTTTTGATAATCACTTAATAAACTATTAAATGTTACCTTTTTTGTAAACAGATTTTTTATAATACATATATTAAAATAATAAGCAATAAATAAAATATATATTAAAATTTGTATAAATTTTGTTAAATTCTGACTATTTGCTAAAGTTTTTATAATTTTTAAAATAGAACCCCCATATTTATCACCTTGGACAAGCATTTCTGTAAACACACTAAAATCTTGTATATAGAAAATATATGGTATTAATATTGTAAGTATCAGCACCAAACCTGGTTTAATTGATTTTATTATTTTATTTTTTATACTTTCATCTCTAAATTTATAAAGACAAAAACACGGAAATAATAAAACTGTAAAATATTTTAGACCTGCACTTAATCCTAAAGAAATTACAGAAAGATAGATATTTTTCTTCTTTAGTAAAAAGTACATTGCAAGTAATACGAACATTATAACTATAATATCATTATGTCCATTAGTTATTCCATGATAGAGTATTAATGGATTTAACCCATATAATAATACCCATTTCTTACTTTTTGTTATTTTGTAAATTAAATAGCAATTTACTAGATGTGCAATTAATTCTATAAGCTTAAATAAATATACTCCAAATGTAAGACTTCCAAAAGATAGAAAGCTTGTAATTTTTGATATAAGTGTCCATACTGCACCATATACACTTGTAGATTCACTCCAAAATCCTGTATTATTTAAAATTACATCATCTTTTATATTATTTTCTCTATATTCTTTTACTGAAACATAATATGGATTTTGATTATAATTTGCATCTAACCAACCTACTCCTAAATAATAAAATATATCTGATGACATGTTTGGTAAGCCAATAAAAAATATAAGTGAAACTATTACTATATATTTATAAACTTTTTTTATATCTCCAAATTTTTCGCTTTTTATTATTTTAAAATATGTAAATAATATTAAAACTAAAAATATTAAAAAAATACTACTGTCTACAATTAATTTCTGTGCTTCATTATACCTTTTAAATGTCCATGAATAATATCCCACAAAGTTTTCAATATTACCATTTATTATTAAATATAAAATTGATGGAAATATAAAAGCAATACATATTAAAATATAAATATCTTTCGCTTTTATATTTAGTTTTTGATTCATTTTATTTTTAGTTTATCCTTTCATTTTTTATTTATATATATCAAATATGCCTATTTCTCCTATTTTTGTCATATCTGTCTTTACATATTTTCTAACATTTTCTGGGTTTTGCCAATTTCTTAAATACTTATCATTTTTTATTAAAACCTGTTTTTCTTTTTCATTTTTTAAATTTTTTATTTGTCCGTTCTTCCCCTTTAGAACCTAAGTTTCCTTTATTAAACATATCATAATTTTTGTTATATCTGTCTATTGGTATCATATATAAAGCTGCTGTTGCATCTAAAATGTATACATTTTCATTTTGACTTTCTATATAATTTGTTATTTCTTTTATATTTTCAATATTTTTTTCTGACATTGGTAAATATTTAAAATGCTCTAATTCTGTATTTAAATTTTTGCTCCTAATATTTACCCCAAAATATAAAATGCAACTTACAGAAACTATACACATTATACTTCTTAAAAAATATTTAAGCCAAATTTCTATTTTAAAGTTTATTTTTAATTTATTTATTAAATATCCTAAACTTATTACAGTTGGCACAATTGCTACTACAAAATGTGATTCATCTGCAATTGGATATGATACAGCTAAATTTACTATGCTATAACAAAATAAAATTAATAAATTTTTGTCTTTGTTTTTTATGTACATTATAAAAGATACAATATTAATAATTGGTAAAAAGCTTAGTATTTTTATTAATATATTATCGTTTTTTATTAATCTTTGTATATATGAGATTTTGTTTGAAAATGTTGATATTCCTAAAATACAATAATCTACATAGCTATTTAAAGCACCATTATAAATTAAATATAGTACCATTATTAAAACTGGAATTATGCATCCTATTAATCTTGTAACAGCCATTTTTATAAATTCTATTATGTCTTGCTTTTTTCTAATTTCAATTATTTTGTATCCTATAACACAAATTGAAATTAGAACCCCTGTTGTTTGTTTTGTTACAATTGAAATTCCTGCAAGTAAACCTATTATTAAATCTTGCTTTATATTTAATTTAAGTAAACTTTTCTGTTCTATATCTTTAAGTAAATTTGCTTGTCTTATTTCTAATTTTATGATAAAAATCAAAATTAATAAGTTTAACCAATTATAGTCAATCGTAAAATATGGCTTCATAATTATTGCAAATAATATTAAAACTAAATATTTTATAAATTCTTTTATTTTTAATTCTGACATTACTTTATATATAATAAATAAAATTGTAGTATCTAATATTATTGCTAAAACTCTTGTAACCAACATTTCTTGCCCAAATATTTTTAAAAATATAGTGCAAATCATAGGAAAAAATGGACCTACAATTATACTAAAATCTTTGTATGGAACTAATCCATTTGCCATACATCTTGCATAATTGAAATTCCACATTTCATCTAAATTATCTACATTTTTTATTAAAATGATTGACGCTATAAAAAATAATATTACTAAAAATAATCCTACATTTTTTATAATTGCTTTATTTTTCATATTTTTAATCTTTCTTTTTTATTTTTTAATTATTTGAAATTTTAAATAATTTTAGTTTCCTACTATTTTTGCTAAAATTCCAAATGATAAAACCATCATTATAATACTTGCTAAAAATACACCTAATAAAACTGCAAGAAAAGTTTTCTTTTTATCCATTTCTAAAACCGATGCAATAAGAGATCCTGTCCATGCACCTGTTCCTGGAAGTGGAATTCCAACAAATAATACAACTCCTAAATATCCATATTTTTCTATTTGACCCTTATGTTTTTCTACTTTAGAATCTAACCAGTTTGCTATTTTACTAAAATGTTTGCTTTTTCTCATCCAATCTAATATTTTATTTATTAATAATAATATAAATGGAATTGGAAGTAAGTTTCCAATAATACTTATTATATAACTAGGTATTGGATCTAACCCTAAAAGTGCTGCTGCAATTAGTCCTCCTCTTAATTCTAGTATTGGTAATAATGATATTATAAATACCAAAATTTCTTTTCCAAAGGCAATAGATGTTATTCCTCCAAATGCTCCTATAATTGCATTTACTAATTTTTCACTCATTTTTAAAATCCCTTTCTTACTTTTGTTTATATTACATTTTTAGTAATTAAAATTATTTTGCTTTTAATTTTTTCTTTCTTTTTAGTTTTTATGTACTTATTTTTTATATCATATTTTCTAAAAAATGTCTATATTTTTATGTATGAAATTAAAAGCACCCAACATAACTTTGAAGTTACATTGGGTACCCTCCGGGTTTTACTTGTTTTTTTGACATCTAAGCTGAATATCAACCACTAATACAATTATTGTAAAAATTACTCCTATAAGTCCTCCAACAAATGATACTTCAATTATAGCATCATTGTAAGACTCCTCTATTTGTAGCAATTCTACCTTTTCACCAGATATGTCGAATGTCATTCGTATTTTATCTGATAAACTGAACTTATTAGATGATGTTATAATGGTGATTTGTCCACTTTTTCCACCATCTTCTGGCTCGTAGGTATAACCTTTCGGCAATTCGTATTTGGGCGTGTTTTTGATATTTTCTGCAATTTCTGTCATTTTCCGAATTTTGTCTGATGATACTTTTGTGCTGCACCCGGTTAAGCACAGTACCATCATAAGAAAAGCAAAAAAAATAAAAATTTTCTTTTTCATACTTTCCTCCTCCTAATATAATGTATTAATTTTAAAGCAACGGATTTATTGTATCATATTTTTTTTGTTATTGCAAGTATCTAAAACTTGATTATATGTTAAAAAAGTACCTCTCAAGTTTTTTCCTTTCTTGAGAGGTTACTTTTTTTATGTTATTTCAAAACTACATATTTTCTATTGCGTATTTTATCATACTGTTTATTATTGCGTTAAATGAGCATCTATTCTCTTTTGCTAACTTTTCTATTATTTCGCAATCTTTATCATCTATTCTTACCGTTTTCGGTATTTTTTCTAATTCTTTTGATACTTTGAATTTCAAGATTCATCACCTTCCTTCTTATATTTTTATAATCATATTTTCGTTATCTGTAATGCGTATAAGAATATCCATGCGGACAATCTTTTGCACCATAGTAATGCTCGCCGTACTCACCATGCTCACAAGGAAAACTATAGTCATAATACGTGTGAGTTGAGTTACGCCCATGCTCGCAAGGCGAATGGTAGCACGAAGAACCATCAAGATAATTATGCGGGTTCGTTGAACTTCTTCCACACATTGAGCATCTATAACCTACAATATGTCCCGGCATATATTGGTCTACTATAGGTTCCGCGTAATTCTTAGTCCCATTACATGTCTTAGCTGTCTCTTTCCCCTTGCATTTAGTACCTAAAGAGTAATCACTACAATAATACAAAGCATACAAAACAACATCATGACCAGGCATTTTATACGGATTGTATGTTGACTGACCGACTCTATCTCCGTAAGACCCCTTTTTTGTAGTCCAACCAGCAAAATTATAACCCGGATAAGACGGTCTTTTACTCATGTCAATTGTTACTTGTTCCCCCTCTTCATACCAAGCTGTTTCAGGAGCACTTCCAGTTCCTTCATTTAAGTCAAAACTTAATTTGTATCCTTTCTTTTCAACCGTCACTTTTTGACTTACTGTCTCTTGTCTATTTCCCGCCTTATCTACTGTTAAAACATGTAAATAATACGTCCCAACATTTTTCGATACACATTCTACGTTCTGTGTAGTATTTGAGAATATACCACCTTTATATAATGAATCATCTGTACCAATCTTATTTTCGTTTTCGTTATACACCCACTTACATGCATTTATATTAACACCGCTTGGGCTATCTGAATGTGTTACACTAGCTGATACTGTTTCACCTTCTTTTGCTGTAGTTGCTGTAAAGTTAATTGTCGCACTTGGTGGTGTTTTATCTATATTATCTATCTTAATACTTTGCGTTTTTTCTTGACCAGAATTTTCGTTTTTTAACTTTCCATATACCGTTGTTCCTTTATCTCTTACTGTAACATATGTTGGATTATTAGTTGTCTTTGTCCAATTACTTCCATCAGTACTATATTCCATAACTAAACCTGCTGTATCCGTGTAGTTTATTGTTACAGTTACATCTTGGTTTGTCCAAGCTGTGTTACTAGCACTTGATACAAGAGTTGGCGTACTTATATCTGTTGTTTTTATTGTTTTTGTTTGGGATATTGCAGGTCCATTTCCAGCTACATCGTTTATCTGCGTTCTTACGTCATAAGATGTATTTGAGTCTAGATTACTGAACGTATACGATTCTGCTGTACTTGAAACCCACGATTTCCAACCAGTCTCATTTGTCTTTTTATACGAATATTGTCTAGTTTTATTGTTTAATCCACTTTCTGAATCAGTTTGCTTTGATGATACTGTTATGGTAGTTGTTTTCGCTGTAGCTCCCGGTTCATTTTGAGTTGGTGGACTGTTATCTAACCAAAATGGTCCTGTTATTGCTCTTGTTGTATTTCCTAAGCTATCCGCGGCGATTGCAGCTAAGTAGTAGTTATTTCCAGTCCCAGACGAGATAGATGCCGTTCCTCCGTTTACGTAAGATATATTATAAGCTGAATCATTATTCGGCTGGGTTGAGCCCTGAACCCACACGTACTTTTGTGAATTCGCCGCTGCAGGTGCCGATCCTTCTTGAGTTACCTTAATTACAGACTCCTGTTTTTTTAAATATGTCTTATTATTAGCTGTTCCAAATTCAATTTTTGGCCCTTTATTATCAACCACAAATGGACCCCTAATAGCAGTCGTCGAGTTTGAATTTCCTGCCAAATCATTTAAATTGTCTACTTTTACATGTAAATAATAGTTCCCAGTTTGTCCTGTTAGCTCTATAGTCTTTGAAGCATTTCTGCCTCCCACAGTAGGATTTATTGTAATGGAACTTGAATAATTCGACTGAGCTCCTGCATTCGTGTTCCATTCATAATATACAATATAAGAATTAGAAGCAAATCCTGAGCTATCGTCTGATATAGTTATCGTCGCTGTTTGTGATTTAGCTACCTTATTAATTTCTCCAGTTATTGATATATTTGGATTTGTCGTATCTATGTTATTTACATCTACTTTTTGCCCTGATGTTGATACATTTCCAACTTTATCTTTTACCCATACATAATATGTATTTGCTGCATATGTTTGACTACTTGTCCAATTTGTTTGGTCGCTATTTACCCACTCATTATCTGTTGGTTTTGTTGTACTTGATGTTGTTATTCCATATGCTGCTATACCACTTTGTGAATTATCTGATGCTGTTACTTTTATTTTTTTGTTTCCTTTTGACCACCCTGTTGGCTCTTGTTCTACTTTACTTATGGTTGGTGAAGTATTATCTAAACAAAATGGTCCTGTTATTGCTGTTGTTGTATTTCCTAAACTATCTTTTGCTATTGCTGCTAAGTACCAATCACTTCCTGTATCTGTTTCTTTTTTTACAGCTACTCCTGATGTAAACGGTCCCATATTATATTCACCTTCTGTTGCTGGTTTATTAGATCCATGTTTCCATACATATTTATATGAATTTGTATTTGCCCCAGCCTCTCCTATATGTTTTATATTTATTATCGAACTTTGAGACTTTGCCCAATTATTATTTGAACCTGGATTAAATGTTATCTCTGGTCCACTATTATCTAATTTAAATGTATTGTTTGCTGTTGGTGATGATTTGTTTCCTGCCTTATCTGTTAAATTTACTCCCTGTACATGTAAATAATATGTTCCTGTAATTCCAGCAGATCCACCATAAGTTACTGTGGTTGAACCTGTTTTCACTCCATCTGCTACTTTTATCTTTGCTGTTTGCGTTAAACTTGTATTATTACTATTAAGTGACCACGCATAGTTTATAGTATATTCTCCTCCTACAAATCCTGAATCTCCTGAATCAGTTATTGTTATTGTTGCTGTTTGACTTTGTAGTACTGTATCTTTTGTACTTCCACTTACTGATATTGTTGGTGGAGTATTTTCAATATTATTTACTTGAACTACAAATGGATTTGATACTACATTGTATAATTTATCTCTTACCCATACATTATAAGCTCCTGTAGAAAATTTTTCTGTACTTATCCATGTTGTCACCCCATCTGCTGCTTTCCATTCTGTTGCATTTTGTGTTGGAGCTGTATTTACTGTTGATTTTGTTATTGCATATGCTCCTATTCCTATTCCACCTGTATTATCTGCTGCAACTACTCTTATTGATTTCGGTGTATTTGTCCAAGTTGTTGGATCTTGTACAGCAGATGTGATTGTTGGTGCTGTATTGTCTATTGTTCCTACTGCTACTGATAAACTTTTTGATATATTCTTTGCTCCATCTCTTACCCATGCATAGTATGTTCCTGCTGGATATGTATCAGTACTTTCCCAACTTGTATTACTACTTTGTTTCCATAAATTAGACGTTATATCTGGAGCTTGATCAGTCGAAGTTATTGCATATGCATATATGTTACTAACTCCTGTATCAGATGCTGTTATTTTTATCTTTTTATTTTGAGTTGACCAATTTGTATCCGCTGTCGCTGATATTACTTTTGGTATTTCTTTATCAATGTTTTCTATACTTAATGTCGCTGCCTCCTTACTAGATTGTCCTGTAGTATCTATTGTTTTTGCTTTTATTGTACAGTTAGCTCCTACCGTAAATGGTTGAGAATATGTTAACCAATGTGTTCCATCTGTCTGATATTGATTTGTTAATCCTACTCCTTTTGTTGGATACTCTATTGTTATTGTTACATCTCCATTTGTATAGTTTCCTATTGGATTAGCTGAAATTTTTGGCGTCTCTATATTTCCTGTTGTTATATTTGCAACTGTTGATTGCGTAAATCCATTTTCTGCTTTATCTTTTACTTGTGTCTTTACTTGATATTCTGTATTTAAAGTTAAAGGCGTAAATGTTATTGTTCCATTTGCATCAGCATTTTTCCAGTCACTCCATGCATTTTCTCCGGCTGATTTTAGTTTATATGAAAATTGTCTTGTTGATGTATTTACTTGTGAATGACTGTCAGTTTGCCTAAATGTTGCAGTTATTGAGTTTGTTGTTGCTACTAATGTTGGTGCTTCTACATTTGGTGCTGTATTGTCTAAATAGAACGGTCCTGTTATCGCTTTTGTTGTATTACCTAAACTATCTTTTGCTATTGCCGCTACATACCAATCACTTCCTGTTACGGTATCTTTACTTGCATTTCCACCATTTGTATATTGAATTGTATAGCTATTTTCATCTGATGGTGCTACTGGGTTAGTTCCTTGTAGCCATTGATATTTATATGAATTTCCATTAGCTGGTGCTTCTCCCACTTCTTTTACTGTTATTTTTGTACTCTGTGATTTTGCCCATGTTTTATTTTCTTTAGTTTCAAATATAATTTCTGGTCCACTGTTATCTAGTTCAAATTTTCCTGTTGCTGTTGGTGATTCTACATTTCCTGCTCTATCTTCTATGTTTTGTCCTTGTACATGTAAATACCATGTTCCTGTTACACCGTCTTTTATTATTGTTCCTGTCTTTTCTTTTTCTCCTGCATTTGGTGTTATTGTTATTGTCTCTGATATACTATTCCAATTTGTTGGTTCTGCTTCGCTTTGATCCCATTGATATTTTATTTGGAATGCTTTTCCTGCTAATCCTGATGTTGCATCTGCTATTGTTACTGTTGCTGTTTGCGATGTATCTGCTACTCTATCTTCGTCTACTCTTATTGTTGGCATTTCTCTTTCTATTTTTGTTATTTCTTTTTTGGCTACTCTTGTTTCATCTGAACCTTGGTTATCACTATCTATACTTCTTGCTTGTATTGTTGTGTTATTTGGTATTGATAGTTCTTTTGTGTATGTTTCCCAATCTTCCTCTCCTATTTTATATTGTTTTGTTACATCTTCTATTTCTGGATATGTTATTCTTACTGTTACATTTTGATTTGTCCAATCGTCTGGTATTAATTCTATTGTTGGGATTGTTATGTTTATTGTTTTGTTTTCTTCTGCTTTTCCTACTCCTAAATTTTCTGCTTTATCTGCTACTTCTACTTTTATATCATATACTGTATCTTGTTTTAATTTCTCAAATGTATATGTGTCTGTTCCTTTTAATACAGTTGTTCTTTGAGTTTCTTTTGTTATTCTTGGATCTTTGTCATAACTTCCTGCATTATGTTCTTTTATATAATATTTGTATGTTATATTACTATCAAATCCTGCCTCGTGGTCTTCTACTTCTGTCCTTACTGTTATTTTATTTGTTTTTATACTTGTTACTGTAACATTTACTGTTGGAGTTACTGATTCTTCTATTTTTATACTTGCTGTTCCTCTTCCGTAATTTGTTCCATCATATAGTGTTGCTATTACTGTTGAATGTAATTCTAGATTTTGTATTGTTCCTTCATCTGCTACATCTGTCCATTGTCCATTTTCTTCTATTTTATACCTTATTTTAAATCCATCTGTTTTATTCTTTTTACTTACTTTTATACTTGCTTTTCCTTCTTGATCTTCATTCCATTTTATATCACTAAATTCTAGTCCTTGTTCTCCTTTTGCATTTGGTACTTCTGTCGTTTCTCCTGATGTTGATGCTTCTCCTGTATTTGGTGTTCTATCTTCTACTGTTACTTTTATGTCATATTCTGTCGTTTGTATTAATTTATCAAATGTACATGTATCACTTGATGTTTTTACATCTGTTCCTCTTTTTACTTTTTGAGTTTTTGTTGGTGTACTTTCGTATTCTTCTTCATCATGTCTTTTTAGATAATAATTATATACTATTTCTTCAGGTAATCCTGCTTCTTTATCTTTTACATCTGTTTGTACTGTTATAGAATTTGTTGTTGTTTCTGTTACTTTTATTTCTACATTTGGTTTATTCGTATCTTCTATCTTCTTATTTGTTGATGGTCCATTATTTAATCCATCACTATATCTTAATTCTACTTCGTCCCATAATTCTAAGTTTTCTGTTACTCCGTTTTTTACGTCTTTCCAACCTTCATCTCCGTTATTACTATCTACATAATCTTCATTTCTTTTTATTCTATATTGTACTTTTATATCTTTATCATCTACTGTTTCTCCATGTCCTTTTTCTACATGTAGATTTGCTGTTCCATCGTCATTCCATGTTACTTCTCCTATTTGTATTCCTTGTTCTGTGTCATCTGCTCTTGGTATTTCTCTTGTTGTTATCTCTTTTGTTTGTTCGTCTGTTCCTATATCATTTATTGCTTGTACTTTTATGCTATATTTTGTATTTTGCTTTAAGTCTGGTATAGTATATAAAATTTCATCTCCATTTGTATATGTTTTTGGGTCTAATGTATCAGTTTTTGCTTGTTTGTATTCTTCTTCGTCTATTTCTTCTCCTTCTATATCTTCTTCTGGTCTATATAATATGTTATAAGTTGCATTTTTTCTTCTTATATTCATTTTTATTTTTACTGTTACACTATTTGTTGTTGAACTTAAATATAGCGCTGTTATCTTTGGTTTTAGTTCATTTGTTTTTCCCTCTACTTCTACTATTGTGTCTCCTGGATTATCTGGGTCTGGTCTTACTTCTGCACTATACCCATCATCTGTTTCTATGTCATAACTTCCATCATCATTTTGTGTATGGTCTTTTACTTTTCCTTCATCTTCTAACCTATCTACAAAATCATTTATTTCTACATCTGTTGTTTCTTTTTCTAGTACATATTCTGATAATTTTAAGTCTAGGTCTTTTTGTTCTTCTGCTTGTTCTACACTATGCTTTGCTTCATGACTTTTTTGTATTATTCCATTTTCTCCTACCATCATTACGATTGGTATTCCTGTTAGTAGCAATAA
>CANQGU010000021.1 GCA_947623465.1 uncultured Clostridia bacterium | reverse complement strand
TAGACTATATTATCTTTATGTTTCAAACTCAAAATTATATATCATCGGATTATTTTCCGAAACTTCTTGACACTAATCCAAGCTGATTGTAACAATACAACTAACATATTTTAACTTTTTTTTCATATAGATGTTTTAGGGAGGAATGATTTTTTTGAAATTTTTTAAAGACTTTTTTAAAGGAATTTTAATTGGAGCAGGTGCAATTTTACCCGGTATTAGTAGTGGCGTACTTTGCGTTATTTTTGGTATATACGAAAGTTTGCTAAATTGTGTTTTTAATTTCTTTAAAAATATTAAACAAAATTTTAAATTTCTTTTTCCTCTTGTAGCAGGAGGTTTGGTAGGTATAATTATTTTTGGTAATATTTTAAAGTATTTATTTTTTGCTTATCCTATTCAAATTAAATTTATTTTTATTGGACTGATTTTAGGAAGTATTCCTGCTATATTTAAAGAAGGTACTTCTAAAGAAAAATTCAAACCTCAGTATTTAATTTTCACATTATTTTCTTTAATACTAGGTATATTGCTAGTTATTTTAGAAAATAATTTACCAAATAGTACATCTAATGAATATAACTTTTTATTTTTAATATTTTCAGGTTTTCTTATGTCTGCAGGAGTAATTATTCCTGGTGTTAGTAGCACTTTAATTTTAATGCTTTTGGGAATTTATGAATTTTACCTTGATGCTGTTGCAACTTTTTATTTGCCTTTTTTAATTCCTTTGGGAATAGGCTTATTTATTGGTTCTCTTATATGTATGAAAATAACACAATTTTTATTAAATAAATATCATGCTCAAACTTTTTTTACTATAATAGGATTTACAATTGGTTCTATTTTTGTACTTTTTCCACGGTTTTTGTTTTGATATAACAGGTGTAATTTCAATTTTAAGCTTGCTTTTAGGTTTAGTTCTTGCCAAAACAATTGGATAGCGCAGTAAAGCTTGTATAATAATATTATTATGACAAAAAAATGAACCCAAGATGTTAAACTTTTTGTCTAACATTTGGGGTTCAATTAATTTTTTTATTATAATGTATCATCATTTTCTATCCAGTCTTTTGTATATTCTACTCTATAATTTTCTTTATTATCTCTCATTATAACTTGCTCAATTCCTGCATTTATTATCATCCTTTTGCATAAAGTACATGGTTTGTTATTTTCTTTATATTCTCCATTTCTTTTATTTATGCCAACTAAATATAAAGTAGAGCCAATCATATCTCGTCTTTTTGCACTTATTATTGCATTTTGTTCACTATGAACAGATCTACAATGCTCATACCCTGCTCCACTTAAGTCTGTTTTTTGCTTTCTTATACAATACCCTAAATCCAAGCAATTCTTTCTACCTCTTGGAGCTCCTGTGTATCCTGTTGAAATTATTTCATCATTTTTTACAATTACACTTCCATAGTTATTACGAAGGCAAGTGCCTCTTTCTGTTATGGTTTCTGCAATGTCTAAATAATAATTTATTTTATCAACTCTTTCCATATAATTACCTCTTATATATTTTTCGTCATTTTATCACAAAAAACATAATAATTCAAGCAAAAACATTTCTATTTAGCCTAATTTTGCATTAATATTTGTTGTCCTTTAATTAAATTATAACTTATTAATTCGCTACTATCTAAATTTTCTTTGTTCATATCAATTCCTGTAATTTGACTATTTTCGTAAGTTATATAATAATATATTCCTTTGTCCATATTACAACAAGAGCTATAAATAGTTATTTCATATTTTCCTTCTCCCATATGAACACAGCCTCTTTGTTGATATACAGATTCCAATATATGAAAGAATTGACTTATACTTTCTGATTCTGAACTACCTGATTTTGAATTCATTTTAGTAAATGTTGCTTTTACAAACCTAGAAGCAGATGATAAATCTCCCGGCAAACCAATTGCTCCCATTCCACGACTATAGATTGCCATATTTAATTCTTTTGAGAAATTATTTAGTGGTGGTTCAGTTGATAAACTCATATAATTATTTAAATTAAATAATTGAATATCAAAAGTCGGATTATTTGTAAGCACACCTACAGGATTGTCATATATTTTTAATCCTTCTTTTACACTTTCAACAGTTATAGACTTTTCTTTATCTGAAATTATCCAATGTAGTGGAGATACAGGTAATTCATCACTAAAATTGATATTTGCAATATTTATATTTTTTAGTAAACCTTTTGCTTCTTCAATATTTGAACATTGTGACAAAATATATGGTATAAATTCAAAAGGTGCTATATTTATTTTTCCGTCTTCTATTTCTTTATAGTCGGCATTTCCCGGAAAATTTAATCCTGCCATTGCAAGTCCTTTTTCATTCATTGCATCATAGTATAGTGGATAATTATTGGCAACATAAGCCATACCTATAATTGCATAATGATTACTTATGCTCTCTACTTTTCTAAATGTAAATTCATAATTTCTAGGTGTTATAGTTACTGTTTCATTGTATGAATATTCTAAATCAAAATTTCTCCCAAAATAATGGTCATTTGTATTATATGTTATTGCTGTGCACATTTTAATTCCTCCTAATTAAATTATATTTGAATTCATTATACTATAAAAACAATATTTTGTTCAATATTTAAAGTAATGATTTTAAAAATTTTATCAATGATTAATTTTAATTACATTTTTACAAATTGACAGTTTTTGTTTTTTAATATATACTAATTTCAATAGTTAAGTATATTAGAAAGGGAGAAATACTTATGGTTTTAGGAATTGTTGCAGAATATAATCCATTTCATAATGGACATATATATCATCTTTTAAAATCTAAAGAATTAACAAAAGACGATTATGTTGTTGCAGTTATTTCAGGAAATTTCACTCAGCGTGGCGAATGCTCACTTGTTGACAAATGGACAAAAGCTGAAATGGCTCTTGCAAATGGTGTTGATTTGGTTATAGAACTTCCATGTCTTTATTCTGTTTCTAGTGCAGAAAACTTTGCTTTTGGTGCTATAAAAATTTTAAATTCTTTAAAAATCGTTGACCATGTATCTTTTGGAGCAGAATGTAAAGAATTAAATAAACTAAATATTATTGCCAATGTGTTGCACGAAGAGCCTAAAGAATATAAAAATATTTTAACAAACGAATTATCAAAAGGCGTTTCTTTTCCTAAGGCTAGAGAAAACGCTGTTATAAAATATCTTAAAGATAAAAATTATTCAAATATACTTCTTGGTGCTAACAATATTTTAGGTATTGAATATTTAAAGGCTTTAAAAAAATGCCGTTCTAAAATAGAGCCTATTTTAGTTCCAAGAAAAGCTTCAGGGCATTTAACTAAAGATTATACAGGAACTATTAGTAGCAGTACTTCTATAAGAAATATGATAAAAACCGGAAACACTCGAAATCTAAAAGATGCACTAACACCTAGCTCTTATACTATTTTAAAAGAAGAAATAAATAATGGTCACTTTGTTTCTGACTTTTCTGAATTTGACAAAATTATAATGTATAATCTTAGAAAAAGAAACATAGACGAAATTCAAAAACTTGCAGATGTGTCTGAAGGATTAGAAAACCTAATAAAAAAAGCTGCTCTTTCTTGTAATACTATAGATGAATTTATTAATATTGTAATTTCTAAAAGATATACAGAAACAAGGATTAAAAGGATTTTGCTATATTCACTTTTGGATATTACTAAAAAGGAAATGGATATTTCTAAAAAAGTTAACCCTTATGTTAGAGTTTTAGGTTTTAATAGCAATGGTAAAAAACTTTTGAGTCAAATTAGCTCAGCTAATCCTAATTTGAAAGTTATAACTTCTGTAAAAAAATTTATGGATGAAAATAATAATAAAAATATACAAATGATGTTAAATAAAGATATTTTGGCTACAAATGTATATACTTTGGGATATTTAAAGGATTCTTATAGTAATTTAGATTTTACAAAAAAGATAATTATTAAATAAACGAAAGCGGTCAATGGGGACGTCCTTTTTTGACACGCTTTTTTGATTAATTTAATATGTTCAAAAAAAAATAAAAGCGTGACAAAAAAGGACGTCCCCAATGACCGCTTTCGTCCCCATTGACCGCTTTTCTTATTCAAATATTTCTCCTACTTCAATTTTATTTCCTCTTAAGAAATCGCCTATATTCATCCTTTTAGCATTTTCTCCTTGAATTTCTAAAACTGAAATTATACCATCTTTTGCTTTTATAAATAAACCTTTTTTATCATTTGAAAATATAACTTCTCCAAGCTTTTTATTTTGTATGTCAAGCTCTAATTCATTAGCTTTAACAACTTGAACTTTCCAAAATTTTATTTTTTTGCCATTTTCAAAAGAATATGCTCCCATAATAGGATTTAATCCCCTAACTAGATTTTTTATTTCATTTGCTGTTTTATTTATCCAGTCGATTTTTGCTATTTCTTTATTTAGCATTGGAGCCATTGTAAAATTATCTCCTTGAGGAGTTCTTGGTGCAGTACCTAATTTTATTTGTTCTAAAGTTTGAACTAAAAGCTCTCCACCTATTTTAGATAATCTATCCCAAAGCTCTCCTGTTGTTTCGTCTTCTCCAATTTGAACTTCTTGTTTTAGAATCATATCTCCTGTGTCCATTCCTTCGTCCATATACATTGTAGTAATTCCTGTAGTTTTTTCTCCATTTATTACAGCCCATTGAATAGGCGCTGCTCCTCTATATTTTGGAAGAAGTGAACCATGTACATTTATGCATCCTAATTTTGGAATTTCCAATAATTCTTTTGGTAAAATTTTTCCATAAGCTACAACACAGATTATATCTGGATTTAAGCTTTTTATTTTTTCTATAAATTCAGGATTATTTCTCACTTTTATAGGTTGAAACACTTCTATGTTTTTATTTATTGCATATTCTTTTACAGGAGACTGAACCATCTTCATCCCCCTGCCTTTTGGTTTATCCGGATTTGTTACAACAGCTATTACATTGTGACCCGCTTCATATATTGCTTGTAATGATTCTTTCGCAAAATCTGGAGTTCCCATAAATATAATATTCATATTTCATTATCCTTTCTATTTACTATCATTAGGTGTAACATATTCTAAAGTTCCAGGTATAACAATATCTGTAAATACTATTCCATTTAAATGGTCTACCTCATGACATATTGCTTGAGCAAGTAAGTCTTTGGCTTTTAATTTTGTTTTTTTAGCTTCTCTATTATAAAATTCTACAACAACTTCTGTAGGTCTTTCAACTTTTCCAAATTGATTTGGAAAACTTAAACATCCTTCTTCACATTCTTTAGACCCTTTTGTTTTTGTAATTTCGGGATTTATTAAAACATATGGTCCATTGCCGTCTTCTACATCTATTACTATTACTTTTTTAAGTATTCCCACTTGAACAGCAGCTAAACCAACACCATTAAACTTATACATTGTCTCTAACATATCATCTATAAGACTTTGGATTTTTTCAGCTGTTATATCATCTATATTTACATCTCTTGATTTTTTTCTTAAAATCTCATCTTCTTGCTCTCTAATTTGTCTAAGTGCCATTATTAATCTTCCTTTCACATTATTTTAAATAATTATATATTTTTTCTCTGTTATTATTATTTACATTTAGTCCCAATCCTTTTACATCATATTATTTGGATTTTTTGATATTGTAATTTGAGTATGTTTAGTTGGCAAGTTATACAGTTTTTGTAAGCATTTATTTAATATTATAGTTACATCTTCAGTTACAGTTCCCTTTGCAATTATTCTCCATCTTATTTTGTTTTGGATTTTATCTATTGGTGCAGGTGTTGGAGAAAATATTGTTATTTCATACTTTTCAAGTGATTGTTTTAATAATTTAAAAGTATAATCGCTTACTTTTTGTATTTCATTTTCGTCTTCTCCTGTAAATCCTACAAGTATTATATCGCAAAATGGCGGATATTTCAACTGTTTTCTTAATTCAATTTCTGTTTTATAAAACAAATCATAATTTCCTGTTTTAGAATATTCTATAGGAAAACTATTTGGATTATATGTTTGAATTATTACCTTTCCGGGTAATTTTTCTCTCCCTGCTCGTCCTGCAACTTGAGTTAATATTTGAAAAGTTCTCTCATTTGCTCTAAAGTCATCTTGATTTAAAGAACCATCTGCCGCAATTACTCCGACAAGTGTTACTTTGGGAAAATGATGTCCTTTTACTACCATTTGTGTTCCAATTAAAATATCTATATCTTCTTCTTTAAATTTATTTAATATTGTTTCATGTGAATTTTTCTTAGTTACTGTATCTATATCCATTCTTATTGTTGAAGCATTTGGAAATAATTTTTTTATTTCCTGTTCTAGTTTTTGAGTTCCTGTACCAAAATACCTTATTTTTGTACTATTACAGTTTGGACAAATTTTTACCGGTCTTTCAGTATGTCCACAATAATGGCATTTTAAAATATTTTTTGAAATATGATATGTTAAACTTATATTGCAATTTGGACATTTTAAAGTATATCCACAGTCTCTACACATAATAAATGTTGAGTACCCTCTCCTATTTAAAAATAGAATTGTTTGTTTTTTTTCTTTTATATTTTTTTCCATTTCTTTGTAAAGAGCCGTACTTATCATAGATTTATTACCTGTTGCTAATTCATATTTTAGGTCAACTATTTCTACTTTTGGAAGCGTAGAATTATTTGCTCTTTTTGTTAATGTTAATTTTGTAATTTCATTATTTTCTGTTTTATAAAAAGTCCCCATATCAGGGGTTGCGCTTCCTAAAAGTACCGGAATATTTTTTTCTTTCGCAATTTTTTCTGCAATTTCTTTTGCATCATATCTTGGAGTTGCTTCTGACTTATATGAACTATCATGTTCTTCATCAATTATTATTATTCCTAAATTTTGAACAGGAGCAAATATTGCAGACCTTGCACCAATTACAATTTTGGCTCTATTTTCTTTTATTTTAATCCATTCGTCATGTCTTTCCCCGATTGATAATTTACTGTGCAAAACTGCAATTTGTTCTTTTCCAAATCTTCCAATAAATCTATCTATCATTTGTGGTGTTAAAGATATTTCCGGAACTAATACTATTGCAGATTTATTTATTTTTAGCACTTCTTCTATTAATTGCAAATATACTTCTGTTTTTCCTGAACCTGTTACACCATATAATAAAAACTCTTTAAATTTATTTGCTTCTATTGTATTTTTTACTTTTTCATATGCATCTTGTTGGTTTTCATTTAATTGTAATTTATTGTTTTCTTCTACTTTTTTATTTATTAAAGGATTTCTGTCAATTTTTGTGTTTACAATTTTTAGTATTTCTTTTTTTACCAATGAATTTACTGTTGCCCTTGAAATGTCTGTTATTTGTTCTATCTCAGGTATTGTTAATCCTTGATTTTGTTTTAAAAATTCTATTAATTTTTTTTGTTTTTCTCCTTTTATTTCTTCAAAATCTATCTCTTCATATTCTTTATTAAAATATACAAAATTTATTGTTCTATCTTGAACTCTATCATTTAAGCTTTTGCTTCTTGTTCCTGGTGTTAGCATAAGCTTTATGCATTCTGATACATTACAAAAGTATTTTCTTGCCATCCATCTTGCAAGATTTATTTTCTCTTCTGGCAAATTTTCTTCTAGCCCTGCTATTTCTTTTACTTCATAGTCTGTTTTTTCTTTTATTTTTATAATATAACCTTGCTCTAATGATTTTAAGTTTCCAAATGGAACTAATACTCTACTTCCAATGTCTAGCATATCTTCTAATTCTTTTGGAATCTTATAGTCGAATTTTCTATTTAGTTTTTTTACTTTACTATCTATTATTACTTCTGCAATCATTTTTGCCCCTTTTTATTTTATGTTATTATTTCATTTTTATCTTTCATCTTCTTTTGAAATTTCATTACTACTTTTCTCATCGTTTCCTTTTATTTTTTCTTTTAATTTTGAATATATTGC
Source organism: uncultured Clostridia bacterium (assembly GCA_947623465.1). Classification (GTDB taxonomy): domain Bacteria; phylum Bacillota; class Clostridia; order TANB77; family CAG-508; genus CAG-269. Next base: position 16,957 of record CANQGU010000021.1, on the reverse strand, counting down.
TTTAATTCTTCCTGCTCTCATGCCTTGAGCTATTTGTTTTATATCTTCTGATGTAAAAACTTTACTTTCATCTCTTTTTCCTTTAATTAGTAGACAATCTGAATCATCGCTATACTCTTTATAACCTCTAACATTATACATTAAAGATATTGCATTAATAATTCCTTCTGCAGGAACAACTTCTATTCCATCTAATTTATATTTTTTTACTAATTTGTTAACTTCTTTAATTTTACATTGTGGTACTGCTATCATTTTTATGTATTCTTGAGGCAAATGATTTATTATCCCTATTTCTGGTATATCTGAATATATATGCGTTCTGAGTATGTTATCATTATTAAGTATATCTTCTGTTGAAATTGCTACTAATAAACCAAAAGAAGAATTTCCTTTTGCTTTTGCTGAAGGCTTTACTGATGCATATGCTAATGCAATCTCTAAGTTATCTGTAAAACTAATAAAATTTCTTGGTTTTGGACGCGAAAATTCCCCTGTTAAAACTTCTTTTCCTCTTTTTATTATTTCATATTCACTTTGCATTCCACTATTTAGCATATCTTTTAAAGCATTAGAATTTGTTCCATGAAATAAAGTTAAATTTCTTTTTTTAATTTTTTCAAAAGTTTGTGGGTCTGTTAATAGTAAACTTGCATAAATTAATCTTCTTTCTTTTTCATACGTTTCATTATTTGGTGTTGTAATATTACTATTTACAGTAAATTTATCATACCCACCTTCTAATAATATTTTTGTTACTTTATTTTTTATTTCTTCATTTGGTGCTCTGTTTATTAAATTTTCTACATATCTTTTGTATTCATTATTACTAATTATATCTCCAATCAAAATTTACTCTCCTTTTATTATTTTTATATCATTTGTTTTATTGTTTTTACTTTAACATAAGTTTTTTAATTTATCAATACTTTTGCAGTATAATAATAATAAATAATTTGTATAATATTATTATATTTTTTCGTAAAATAAAAAGGAAAATTGATGTTACTCAACTTTCCTGTAATACTATTATAGGTAAAACCTATAACATATTTGTATTTTAGTTATACCATTTATATTATCAAATGTCAAATCTTTACAAAAGTCTAGAATTTATCCTAAAAATCGAATTTTAACATTGAAAATACCCTGCTTTAATAATTTTAATCAATCTATAAACTCAAATTGCAAGTCGATATTAACTTGAATTTTATACTTGAATATTATGCTTTTAAATTGTTAGCCACACTTTCAATCTTCTGTAATTCAAATCTATACTTTTGTTTTACATTTGGATATTTTTCATGATCTACTTCACTTAGAAACATATCATAAGGTCTAAGATATAATTCATTGTTTCCATATAAAGCTCTATATACAACATATTTTTCTTTTGTTTCACTATGTGTTGCAATATTTTCAACTAAATAATAGTCGCCTTTAAAATGTTTGTAAATACCATTAATTTTTAATTCTTGCATTTATTAATCGCCCTTTCTTTATAAGATTTTATCCTAATATTCTACTTCAAATTGGAGCCACTAGCGAGAATCGAACTCACGACCTACGGGTTACGAATCCGTTGCTCTACCAACTGAGCTATAGTGGCAAATAAAAGAATTGGTGAAATTATCTTTCACCAGTTTCATTATTATTTTCATTTACAACTGTAGTAGAAGATTTAACAATTTGAACCCTATCTCCTACTTTCAAACCTGCAGTAATTTCCACATAATAGTCATCTGAAAGTCCAGTTTTTATTATTACTTGTTTAGTTGTTCCATCAGGTTGAACAACATCAACAAATTCTTTGTCTTCTTCATTTTTTTGTATTGCCTCTATTGGAAGTGCTACAACATTTTTAGCTTCTTCAAGTATAACTGTGCATGTAGCCATCATTTTTTCTTGTATTTTATCATCAGGATTAGACACTTCAACATTTATTGTAGATTTATGGTTTAACTCTTTACTAATTTTAGTAACTTCCCCTGTATAGGATAAATTTTCTCCATTATTGTCTATAGATATTTCAACTTCTTGTCCAAGTTTTGCTTTATCTAAATCTTTATCTTCTATTGACAAACTAATTTGATAAGTTTTTAAACCATCTTCTTCTATATTTTCGTTAGTTAAGTCACTTTCATTTACATTGTTTTCAGCAACTGTATTTTGATTAGAGGAATTGCTTTCGTTTGTATTGTTTTCGTTATTTGCTGCACTTTCTTTTGCTTTATACTCAACCTCTCCACTACCTCTTAAAGTATTTTTTATTGTAACAGTACTTGCTGTCATTTCTATTATACTTTTTGTTGTAACAGTACTTTCGCCCGGGTTTGCTTTTCTTTGACTTACAACTATACTATATGCCAATGATATTGTTAAAGCTATTCCCATTATTAAAATAATAATCCAAGATTTATTTTTCATCTTATCGCCTCTTTATTTCTAAACTTCCTATATTATAAAGTAAATTGTAAAAAAAAACAACCTTTTTTTCATTTTTGTTACTATTTAATATTTTTAGTTTACAGTTTATATATTTGAAATAAATAAAGTTTTTGAGCCTGAAAACCTACATTATCAAATCTGCTTTTACTTGACGGAATTCGCCTTTTTGTAGTATTATATATATACTTAATGTAACATCTTGAAAGGAATAAATTTTAATATGAAAAAATTTAATATTACATCAAATTTATCAGATCAAACAATGCATATTGCTTCAACTCTTGCAAAACACTTAAAAAATGGTGATACTGTTGTTTTAACAGGAGAGCTTGGAGCTGGCAAAACTAAATTTACAGAAGGGTTTTTAGCATATTTTGGTTTAGAAAATGAGATTACAAGTCCTACTTTTAATATTGTAAATGAGCATACAAAAAATGATATAAATATTTATCATTTTGATGTTTATAGATTGGCCGATATAGATGAATTTTATGCAATTGGTGGCGAAGAATATTTTGATAAAGGAATTTGCATTATTGAATGGGGCGAATTAATCGAGGAAGCCTTGCCAGAAGAATATATAAAAATTTCTATTCAAAAGCAAGAAAATACAGACAATTCTAGAGAATTACATTTTGAAGCCTTTGGTCAAAAATATGAATTAATTTTAGATAAACTTAAGGAGGAATTAATTTGAAAATTTTAAGTATTGATACATGTAGTCCTATTTGCACTGTAGCTATTTTAGAAGATTTGACTTGTATAAAAGAAATTTCTTTAAATAATGGTTTAACACATTCCGAATCTCTTATGCCTTTAATTGATAGAATTTTTAATGAAACTTCTTTAACTTTAAATGATATTGATTTACTTGTATGTGATATTGGTCCACGGCTCATTTACAGGTATAAGAATTGGAGTTGCAACTGTTAAAGCATTTGCAGATAGTTTAAATATAAAAGCAATTGGTGTAAATTCACTCGAAGTTCTTTCACACAATGTAAAAGAAAATAGTGTAATTTGTAGCTTAATTGATGCAAGAAAAGAAAATGTTTTTTGTGAAATCTTAGAAAATATAGATGATAATTATGTAGTTAGGCGTAAACCCTCTTTTGAAAATATAGATAATTTGCTACATGAACTTAAAAATATGAATTTGGAATACCCTATAACTTTTGTTGGAGATGGTGCTGAAAAAAATAAAGAGAAAATTTTAAATGTTTTACCAAATAGTAAATTTTCTAATAACAATTATTTATCTGCTGTAAATCTTGGAATTGCAGGATTTAAGCATTTTCAAAATGATAACTATGAAAATGTTGAACCTTTATATTTAAGAAAATCTGAGGCAGAACAAAAATTGGAGGAAAAATTAAATGGAGCAAAATGATTTAAGTATTTCTATTATGGAGTTAGAAGATTTAAACCAAATTTCAGATAATTTAGAAAAAAATTTTGATGATTTTTGGAATTACAATGTTTTCAAAAGTGAAATAGAAAATCCAAATTCCAAATATTTTGTGTGTAAACAAAATAACGAAATTGTTGGATTTGCAGGTATTTCTATAATTCTTGATACAGCTGATATTACAAATATTGTAGTAAAAAAAGATTTTAGAAATAAAGGAATTGGAAATGCACTTTTAAATTATTTAATTGAATTTTGCAAATCTAAAAATCTTTCAAAAATAAATCTTGAAGTAAGCTCTAATAACGATATAGCAATTAATTTGTATAAAAAGTTTGGCTTTAAACAGGTAGGTAACAGAAAAAATTATTATCAAAATTCAGATGGTTTATTATTTACCAAGACTATCTAGTAATTTAAAACAAGGTCAATGGAAATGTTTTTTAACAACTCCATTGACCTCTTTTAAAAACTTATTTTTCTTTTTTCTCTTGCATATGAAAACATGCTTTAGCAAGTATTGTATTTGGAACAATTTTTGAGAAAAACTTTACACATTTTATTGTAAAACCGGGGATAATATTAAACTTACCTTTTAAAAATTTATTTACAGTATATCTTGCAACATATTCACTTGTTTTAGAATTTAGATTAAACTTAACCCCCGCAACATTATTGAAGTTAGTATTTATAGGTCCTGGTTGAAGTACACTTATCTTTACTTTAGATTTTTTCTTTTTTAATTCTTCTCTTATTCCTTCAGATAATCTTAAAACATAAGCTTTTGATGCATAATATGCTGACATAAGTGGACCAGGCATACTTCCTGCTATTGAAGATACATTTAATATTCTACCTTCATTTTTTTCTACCATATCTTTTAAATATAGTTTAGTTAAAACATGAACAGCAGTTACATTTGTTTTTATTAAATTTAATTCTTTTTCTAAATCTGTATCTGTAAAATATCCAAAAACACCAAAACCTGCATTATTAACTAATATATCTATATCTTTATTTTCTTCATATAGCTTTTTTAGATTTTCTTCTAAGGTTAAATCCATACTTACAATTTTGACATTAGTTTTATAATTTGCTTCTAACTCATTTTTTAGCTCATTTAATCTATCAACATTTCTTGCAACTAAAACTAAATCAAAATTTTTACTTGCAAATTCTCTTGCCATGTCTCTTCCTATTCCTGAAGAACTACCTGTAATTAAAACTTTCATACGTTTCTTGCTCCTTTTTTAATGACGGTCAATTGGGACGTCCTTTTTTGACATATTTTAAGTCAAATTATAAAATATAATTTAAAAATCCAAAACGTGTCAAAAAAGGACGTCCCCAATGACCGCTTTCATTGCTTCTTCATATTGTTCTTGGTTTGGTGCTTTGCCGTGCCATTCTGCTTTATTTTCCATAAAAGGTACACCTTTTCCTTTTATAGTTTTTGCTACAATACATGTTGGTTTATCTTTAACTGATTTTGCTTGAGAAAAAGCTGTTTTTATTTGATTTATATCATTTCCATCTATTGTAATTACATTAAAACCAAAGCTTTTGAATTTTTCATCTATTGGGTATGAAGACATTACTTCTTCTATTGTTCCATCTATCTGAAGGTTGTTATTATCTACTATTACACATAAATTGTCTAATTTATATTTACTAGATGCCATTGCTGCTTCCCAAATTTGACCTTCTTCTATTTCTCCATCTCCAAGTATACAATAAACTCTATAAGTTTTATTATCCATTTTACCTGCTATTGCTATTCCATTAGAAACAGATAGTCCTTGACCTAATGAGCCTGTGCTCATGTCTACACCAGGCACATCATTCATGTTTGGATGTCCTTGAAGTTTACTTTCTATATTTCTAAATTCTTTTAAATCTTCTTTTGGAAAATATCCTCTTTCTGCCAAACTTGCATATAATGCTGTAGATGCATGCCCTTTTGATAATATTAATCTATCTCTATTCTCCCAATTTGGATTATTTTCATCAATATTTAATTCGTCAAAATATAATACTGCCATTATATCAGCAATTGAAAGTGCTCCACCAGGATGTCCTGATGCTGCACTGTAAACTTGTTCAATTATTCCTTTTCTAATTTCTTTTGCTTTATTTTCTAATTCTTTAATCTCCATAAAATCATTCCTTTTTCTTTATTAATGTACCTAAAACTGGTTTTTATAGTACAAGTTTCATTAAATCTATTTCTATAAAACTTTATTTTATAAATAATCTTTTTATTTTTGGTATTAAGTAATGACTTCCACCATTTTCATTTCCTTGCTCTACCATACCTATTATTAATTCTGGCATTTCATAATCTACTGTATAGCAGTCAAACCAACCTATTGTATCAGCTTTTTCTTCTTTTGATGTCTTTAATTCTGCAGTTCCTGTTTTTCCGGCTATTGTTACTCCATTTATTTTCATATCTTTAGCTGTTCCTTCCGGATTTTCTACAACTTGAATTAAATCGTTTTGAATTTCTTCACATGCTTCTTTAGTAAATGCATTTTCTACTAAATATTCTGGTGTAGCATTTTCTTTATATTCTATATATGGTTTTATCATATTACCATTATTTGAAAATGCTGAATATATTGATGCCATGTGTATTGGATTTACAAGTAACTCTCCTTGACCATAGCCTGTATCTGCAACTTTAGTTTCTGCATCAAGTTCTTCTTTATTTGAGTATTGTGATTTTGATGTGTTTAATCCTAATTCTAAGTCTTGGTTAAATTTTAATTTATCTAACTCTGTTTTTAAAGTTTTGCCTCCTATTTTTAAAGCTGCTTGAGCAAAGTAAATATTGTCAGAGTGAATTAAAGCATTTTTCAAATTTTTAGGACCTGAATATGGTGTTAAAGTTGTTATATTGTAGCTTCCCCATGAATTGTCTTTTTGCCAACTTAAACCTGAATAATCAAATGTATCTTCTGTAGTTAATGAATTTGTTGATAATCCAATTCCACCTGTTATTGGTTTAAATGTTGAACCTGGACAATAACTTTGTAAATATCTTGCAAGCATTGGTGAGCGTTCATCAGAAGATATTTGATTCCATTCATCTGTACTCATTCCTAATGTCATTTTGTTGACATCATATGATGGAGTGCTAACTAAAGCTAAAAGCTCTCCTGTTGCTGGATTCATTACTACAAATAGTCCCTCGTCATCTTTAAGCTCATTATATAATTTATCTTGCAAATTAGAATCTATTGTTAATTTTATATTTTCCCCATCTGTTTGTTTTTGATTTAAAATTGTTGTTTTTCTATTTCCTTCTTCATCTATAATGTATATTTCTACACCATCTGTTCCTTTTAGTCTACTCTCATATTGTTTTTCTAATCCTGCTTTTCCAATTAAACTAGATGAAGAATATCCTTCATTTTTTTCAAGTTCTTCTTTTGTAATTGTTTGAACATAACCTGTAAGTTGTGCTGCAGCTTCTCCTAAAGGATATGTTCTTGCATCTACTGTATTAATTTTTACACCTTGTATTTTTAATAAATTATCTTTTAATTCTGTTTCATTTTGTGAAACTGTTTTTATTGGTACAAAGCTATCTTCTTTTACCCATGAAGCTCCAAGTTTATTGTTTATTGAGTCAGCAGTTGTATTTAAAAGCTCTGCCATTTTTTCTATATCTTGCTCTTTATTTTCACCCAATTTTCCCGGAACTATTCCAACAGAAGAAGCTTTTCCATTTGTAGCTATTTCTTTTCCATTTCTGTCAAGTATTGCTCCTCTTTTTGCCTCTACTGTATTTACTCTAACTTTATCTTTTTCTCCAAGTTCAGGGAAAATAAGATTTGAACTCCAAGAGATTTTATATTCCTTTTGTTTTTTTAATGTAATAGTATTTTCAAATGAAATTTGTCCACCTGATGCATTCATTTGAGTAGAATATTTTATGTTTTTGGTTTTAGAGTTTACTTTTTCTACTTCATTTATAGTTACTTGCATATTAGACATGTCAATTCCTTCGTATATGTTTTTATTTCTAGTAATGAAATCTTCTTTTGATATTTTTTGTTTGCTTTCATCATCTAAGTATTCATACATTTCTTCGTATTTTTGTTCATTTATTTTTGATATATATTCGTTTAAAACTTCTTCTGGCTTTTTTCCTTGATTATTTATAAATAAATATGCACCTATTGCAATTATAATTAGAACAACTATTGTAACTATAATTATTATTTTTTTCTTCATTTTTTTGCTCCTTCCCCTTATTATTTTTTATTTAAAATAAATTTTTTATATTTAAAATACATTATTTCGTCTATATTTTTTCTTATGATAGAATTCTATCATAAAATATTTTTTTTTACAATTGGTTTTATATAAATGTTTTTATTTATAAACTAATGTGTTATGTATAAAGTTGTTCACGAACGATAATAAGGACCATTACAAAAAAACTCTGCCTAATTTGGCAGAGTTTTTATAAATTATTTATTAATGTTTAGATTTTTTTCCATCTATTCTTGTTTTTAAGAATATTACTACAACAGCCATAACTATTAATACTACTAATGGAATTATTATTCTAGTTAATGAACGGTTAGCTCCTGTTTTTATTTGTTTTAAAATTGATGGTTTATTGGTAGATTTACCTGATGTATCTCCATTTCCGTTATTTTCTCCAGATTGTTCTCCTGAACTTCCTGTACCTTGACCTCCTAAATCACTACCTGCATTTCCATTGTTTCCAGAACCATTACCTATATTTCCTTCATTTCCAGAACCTGTTCCGTCTCCACCTTCTGAATCTCCAGAGCCGTTTCCATTATCACCTTCTGTGTTTCCATTATCTTCTTCGTTATCATCTCCCGTATTTCCTGAGTCACCACTAGTGTTTCCAGAATCGTCATCATCACTATCTCCTGTTCCCGGATTTACTTCTTGGCCGTTATTTGAACTTAATATAAATTCAACTCTATCTTCTATTGGGTCTGTTGTTATCTCTGTTGAATTATGTCCTACAGATGCAGCAATTGTAGCAATGTTTCCATTTTCATCTTTTCCTTCTGGTGAAATTACTATTGTTGCATTATTTCCAAATGCTTTTTTATCAAAAGTAATTGTTCCTACCTTAAGTGGTTCAGATGAATTTACATCATTTAATTCTTGTGTCCCTACAAAATATAGGTTTAATTTTTCTCCTATTGTAGTTGTAGTTTGTGTTTCATCTTCAGCTGTATTTGTTGTTGTTATTGGAGTTTGAGTTTGTCTTGCAAGCTCAACCCCATATTGGTTCTTATTTTTGGCATTTTCTTTTAATCTACTGTCATACTCAAATTTTATTTTAGATGTTATATCTTCATTAGTTGTAGCATATATGTTTAATCCTATTTGGAATGATGCAACACTTGCTGCATCTTTTATAACAACATTTTCATTTTCTACATTTTTATCTTCTTCTGATATATTCATTCCGTCATCCATCTCTAAGTAAACATCTACTTTACCTGTATATGTACCATCTGCTCTTTGCTCTGGTACTAATATTACGCTTGTTCTATCTTTTTCTTCTATTCCCTGACGAGTAGATCCGCCTCCTGCTAAAACTATACTCGTTACTGCAACAGCAATTATTAATAGAACAACTATAGCTAATGTTATTATTTTTTTAGATTTCATAAAAGTTCTCCTTTCATTTTTACTTGTTATAGTTTGTAGAATCTAGATTTTCTAAGCTAATAAATTAGTTTAGAAAATCTTTTTTCTACATTTTAGTTACTATCTTGTTATTTCAACATTTGGTAAGTTTCCTTGTTCATCTCTTGGCATTTGTACAAGATAAGTATCACTTGTTAATCTTTCTCCTTCAAGCGTCATTGCGTCATCAGTACGATATAATTCTGCTCTAACAGATTGTAATTTATCTTTAACATCATTGTAATTTGCATCTTTAGGTTCTACCCAATATACCCAAATTCCGTCTGTCACATCTTCTAAGTCTGCACCATCTTTTAATGGATCTGCAAATATAGCTCCATATATTTCTATTGGTTTTCCTTCTCCATCATATAATACAGGTGTGTTATATGCAGGATTTCCTTTATATGTTCCTGTAAATACTATAGAACCTTGTGGAATTTTTTGTTCTACTCCAGCTGAATTTTTTCCTAATGATACTTCATTTTTAAGTATTCCTATTCCTTCATATTTACCATCTTGATTTTTTCTAAAGTCAATGTTGTCTCCTGTTTGACCTAATAAGTCAATTTCAGATATTGCAATATCTTTATCTTTTATATTAAGTCTTACATATCTTGCATTATATACACATAATTTGTCTGTTCCATCAGGGTTAAAGTATACTGTTGCTGTATCTCCTACTAATTTTACATTAAATATTCTACTAACTAAGTTTGTTTTTTCATGTGTTACTGTTTCCCAATTTGTTCCGTCTAGACTTACTTCAACTGTAAAGTCTGCAATTTCTTTTTTGCTTGCTGTTTTATATTTTAATCCAACAATATTTGTATCTTCTGGTAAAGATATTGTTATTTGTCCTCCGTTTGAAGTTGATGCTACAAAATCTTTGTCTGTTTTTCCATCTATTAATGTTTTAGCTGTAATTAAATCATTATCTCCATTTGTTTCATTTTCACTTGCTGAACAATCAGATTCAGATGAATTTTTCTTGTTCTCAGCATCATTCTTTTTATTTAATGATTTTTGTTCTTCAGCTGTTAAGAAGTCTGTAGAAATTTCCCAGTCTGATTTTTTACCAATAATTCCATCATGTTCTATTTTAAATTGTTCTGTCTTGTATTCTTTTGTTGAATTTAAGTATTTGTCATATGCAACTATTCTATATTCAAATACTCTGTTGTTTATTGATTCTATTGTATCTGTAAATTTGTTACTAGTCTTAGCTAATTCATCTGTTGTTATAAATCCTACTGGTGTTACTTGTTCTTCTCCATAAGCCCAAGATATTCTATTTATTTCATATCCAAGGATTGCATCTGTAACTTCATTATTTTCTGTAGATAATGTTAATACTTTTTGATTTTTTATTTCTTGACCTTTGTCATCTTTTCCTGTTTCAACAGTAGCTTTTACTGTTGTTTCTTTAGACATTTCAGGTTTTTCAGCTAACTGATATGCTCTTGCATCATCATTTATATACCAAATTGCTTTTTCTTTTTCAGGATTGTTATCTTCATATATCTTTTTAAATTGGTTTGCATATTTTATTGTATCTTTATCTGGTACCATTCCCCATTTTTCAAAGAATGTTAATACATTTTTACCTGTTGCTGCGCATGCTAATCTCATTAAGTTATTATCTGTTTTTTGATATGGTTCAACTGATGTATCTAATGTTAAGTCTATACCTTTATCTCCATCAGCTTTTGGTGCACTTGTTTTATGGTCTGCATTTTTTCTATATTCGTTAGCATATGTGTCCATTCTAGCAAATACTAAGTTTTTAAATTGTTCTTCATATGAATCATATGTTTCGAAGTTGTATCCTCCCATATCATTTGCTAAATGGAATTGCCAATATAAACCTAATTGTGTAAATACATTTTGTGCTTTTCCTGTTTTTCCTGATGTAACTTTTTTGTAAACTTCAGGATATTTAAATCTTACTGATGAATTATTGTCTGTAGCTTGTGATAATACTGAGAAGTAGTTATTTGTAACTTCTCCGTGTACATAGTAGCTTTCATTTATGATGTGTCCTATTTCGTGTGATATTCCCCATCCGAAATAATTTCCACTATTATATGTTCCATCATCATTTAGTACTATTGGTTTTCCTTTTGCTAATCTTGGAACATCCTCATAAGGTATACCAATGTGTTGTCCTCCTGCATACATTGCAGCTCCTGCAAACATTATATGATAACGTATATTTAATCTACTTACAGGATATTGTACTAAAGATCCTGCATTTTCATCTTTAGTTAATCCTTTGTGTGAGTAGAATAAGTCAATCATATCTTCCATTGCAACTAATGAATTATGCAATTTTTCTTCATCTGTACCTTGAGCATCATTTTCTTTTAATCCTGCTAAAATTTGTCTTGCTGATACTGAGTACATCATTTGGTCTAATACTATTTCTGTTGCACCTAATATACAATTTTCTTCTTCTTTAGGGTCATATTCATAATTTAAAGCTTCTTTTAATTCTTTTTTATCATTATTTTGATGTTTTGTATTGTGATTTGTTTGAATATTTTGTACTTGAGTCTGTATTTCTCCTAAATATGTTTTAACTTTTTCTATTCTTGCATCTTTATCTGCTACTTTATCTAGTTTACTTAAGTCTAGTACTGGTATTTTTTCTCCACCTGCTACTCTTACAGAATATTGTTCATTTGAATCATTTCCTGTATATTCAACATATAATGATCCACCTTTTTCTCTGCTTGATGTAATTATTTGTGGTATTGTTATTTCATTAACACCAACTTTTAATGCTATAGAATTTCCTTTCCAATATGCAGCCTCTGCATGATATTGTGTTGGTACTATGCAAAGATTTGTGCTATCTCCTATTTTCTTATTTGGATTTCCAACATATACTTTTATTGTTTCGTTAGCTGCTGCTACTACTCCAAGTGGTTGCCAAGCATTTAATCCACCTAAGAAAGGAACATTTGAATCTTTTTTAGTTGTAACACTTGTATCTACTTTTATTACTTCTTTTAAAGCATTTTTATGAGTTAATAAATCTTGTGCTAAATCAAGTTCTTCTTGTATAGTATCTTTTTCAGGGTTAAATTCTCCATTATGTGCTGGAATTTCTTCTGTGTCCTTATCTTTTGGACAATATTCACCTTCGTTTGTTGTATCTAATCTTCTTTGAAGTTCATCAATTTTTGCTTGATCAACACTATCTACTAATTCTAAGTGCATTTGATCTTTAAATAAAGCGTTTACTTCATCTTCTAATGAATCATATTTGTAGAAACGCATTTCTGCTATCGTCATTCTACTAGATGTATACCATCTTCTACCAACTTGAATATTTACTTTTTTAGCATTGATTTTTTCTGCAAGCTTAATTATATAATAATCTCTACCATTTGCATCTTTTCCATTCTTTGTTTGAGCTGGTTTTATTGGACCTTTTATGCTACTTAACTTACCACTTGCATCTTCTTCCCAATAATAGATATTAGCATCTGGGAAACTTCCAGAGTTTTCAACCCCAGCAAATGTAAAGTAATTCATTTCATAAGATTTATCAAATTCAACTGTTATTCCTTTACTTCCGTCATTTGCTTGATAAAATCCTCCATCATCCCAATCATTACATTGATAATATGATGTATATGAATTGTCTACAGTTCCTAAAGCTGATTTTGCTTTATATTCATTTGTAGCTGTATCTCTATCTAAATCACTATCTACCATATAAGCTCTTTTGTCACTTCTACTATAAGTTGCATTAATTACATGGTCTGTTAACACTCCTTCAAGTTCTTTTCCATTTTCATCTTTTTTAGGTAAATTAATTGCATTGTAGCTTGGTAATATTGCTGGTTCTGCAAATAATGTTGTAGCTTCTCCTGCTAAACACCAAGGACCTGCTCCTTTTGCATTTACTCCTTGTACTTGTACAAAATATTTTGCTTTATCTTCCAAGTTTCCAATAGTAATAGAGTTTGTTTTTAAATCTGTTGCTGCAGTTATCCACTCTGAATTACCATCTTTTCTATATTGTACATTATAACTTTTTGTTGATTTCATGTTTTTCCATGTAGCTGTAATCTCTTTTACTCCACCTTTAACAAATAAGTTATCTGGTGCAGGTGGTGGTCCATTTGGTTCTGGTGTTAATTCTAATGTTTTCTTGCCAAAACCACTCTTCCATTCTCCATTTACAGATTGAACTCTTATATAGAATGTTGTAAAATGTTGGTCTTTAAATTCTTCTTTATAGAATTGATTTAATGTTATTTGTGTACCATCAACTTGATGATATTCAACTTTTTCTTCACCATTTATTGTTGCTCTAATTTCTAGTTCATATCCTGTAACATTTGTCATAGGATTCCACCAAATTACAAGTGAATCATATCCTGCTTCTCCTGATAATCCTGATGGTGCTTCAATTACTGGCGGTGGAATTCTTTCTTCCATATCATTTAAAAATTCTACTTTTGCTATGTCTGCTAATTTTTTACTTTTTGTTCCTGTTACTCTAATTATAACTTTTTTAACAGCAACTTTGTTTCCTAAATTTATTACAATAGTTCCATCACTTTCTATTGTTGCTTTATTATTATCTTGCAAGCTTCCTTCTCTTTTGTTTTCAGTATTTGCTATTTTATAAAGTTTTGAAGAAGTTGATGCAACTTGATATAAAGCTTTTACTTCACCTACTTCTTGCTCTGAAGTTGTTTCTTCCCCTATTTGTGATATTATTGTTTGTTCAGCACCACTGGCATCTGTATATGTAATTACAGCTTCTCCTGTTTGTATATTATTGTCTGAATTTGTAGATGGTGCTATAGTAATTTCTTGTGTTTCAATTTCTTTATTTTCTAAATTTATAGCTAATTCTACTGGTGTAGCTGGTGTGATTTCTGCGTTTGGACCAACAGGTGCTAAAGAAATATGTTGATCATTATTTTTTAAGATATTTTCGAAATCACCATCTATATGTGTATTAATATTTTGTGTTTCAAACATAGTTTCAACACTAGCTGCATCTAATGATATTAATTGATCATATCCCCAATTTCCACTTTGTGCAGAATTTTGACCTTTATTTATTGCAATGTAAGATAAATCTATAATGTTAGTAACACCATCTCCATTTAAGTCATATTTATTTTCATTACTGTCTATTGACCTAATCATTTCTGTTATATCTTTTTCATCAATTTTACTGTCAGGTTCTTCAGATTCTTCAGATCCTATAATTGAACCTACTCCCATTACAGGTCTCTGAATTTTCTTACCATCTGCTCCTGTAGTAGTCGTAGAATTCACATCAAAGCTGTTTGAAATATCTATAGTTGTTATTTTTCCACTTTTTACTTTTATTTGTTGTGAAAAATTTTGATAGTATTTGCTTGTTATTCTTAAAGTATAATTTGTTTCTCCTTCTTTATTACTTTGAGTAATAGGATTTGTTGGAATATTTTCAAATTCATAATAAAATTTTCCAAACTTTGCTTCTCCTGAACTACTAACTAACGGAATCTGAGTTTCTTCTGTTTCTGGTGTATCTTTGTATCTTGTTAATGTAACTGAGAAATCAGATGTTGTTAAATTTGAATTAGGCAATTTTAAATGTAATGTTACATCTAATTTTGCTGGAATACCTACTGCTGTTTCATTTTCATTTCCTGTTATAGTATTTATACTCGAATTAAGTATAGGTGATACTCCTGTAGCTTTATTTGCCTTCATTAAACTACTATTTGTTTGAGAGTTAGTAGAAGTATTTCCTTCATTACCAGTCTCACTTTCATTTGCATTTGCTGAGCTGTTTGTAGTTTCATTTTCTTCATCTGTAGTGTTAGTTTCTACATTGTCAGCTACTTCATTACTTGTATTTTGTGTATCTACAGAATTTTGTGTTTCTTGAGTTTTATTTTCTTCATTGCCTACTAATTCTGTTGCTATTACTGCTGTATTTCCACTAAGTAAAGATAGTATAATGCAAATTACAATTGTAAATTTTAAAATTTTCTTCATAAACTTTTCCCCCTTTTATTTTGTTTTTAAATTAAACGACAAATAATTATTGCTTGCCTTTTTTACATACAAAAAGACGGATAATAATTGTTCGCTCTTTTACATGTGAAATAATGGATAAAAATTGTTTATCTTCTTTTACATATGAAAAAACGGATAAAAATTGTTCGCCTTTTTTATTTACCACATTATAGCAAAATTTTATTTTTTTGACAATAATTTAATCAAAAAAATATATTACATTTTCTTTACAATTTTTTTAAAATTTTGAAGTCAAAAAACAATCGTAACTTTTTAATTTTTTTATCATATTATGCTTTAGGCAATACTTTGAAAAAATATTTTCATTACGATGTTTAACTTATAAAAACAACGAGAAAGGAATATAATTTTATATGAAAACTTTAAGATATGGAAATCGAGGACCAATCGTAGAATTTTTACAAAATTTATTAAAAATACTTGGATTTTTAAATGGTAATATTGATGGAATTTTTGGAAACCAAACAAAAAATGCTGTTATTAATTTTCAAAAAGCTTTTGGATTAAGTCCTGATGGAATTGTAGGTTCTTTAACTTGGAGAGCACTTATGCCATACATAAATGGTGGATTGGGTTTTATTGTACCTACCAACATTAGCTATAGCTACTCTATTTTACAAATTAATCTAAACTCTTTAAAAACACTTTATCCTTTTTTAGAAATTTCTTCTGCAGGAAAAAGTGTTTTAGGTAATGATATTTCAGTTATAAAAATTGGTAATGGTTCAAATGAAGTTTTTTATTCAGCTGCTATTCATGCTAATGAGTGGATTACAGCTCCGCTTCTTATGAAATTTTTATCAGATTATTGTTACTGCTATGTAAATAATTTACCTATCTATGGTGTAAATGCTAGAACTTTATATAATACAACTACTATCTATATTATGCCTATGGTTAATCCTGATGGAGTTAATTTAGTTACAGGTGAAATCGAGTCAAATTCTTCTTTATATCAAAATACAAGATTAATTGCAAACAATTTTCCGAGTATTCCTTTTCCTTCTCGGATGGAAAGCAAATATTAGAGGTGTGGATTTAAAAATATACCAACCAGTATGCAAAGTCTTGTAATTTCTTAATTTACACGACTTTGCGTTTTTGATTGCTTTCATTTATTATTTCTTCAATTTTGATAAATTCATCTAGATTTTCATTAATAGAGTTAAGTTTTGAAAAATTAAAATATATGTATACATTTTTGTCTTTATCAATCTCTATTTTATTAATTAATCGATATAAATACATTTTATCAATTTGCTCTAATTTCAAAAAATTTTCTATTAATTCATCTAATTCTTTTTCTTCTTTTGTTTTATTTTTGTAACTTATTTTTTCTTCTGTTTG
>CANQGU010000020.1 GCA_947623465.1 uncultured Clostridia bacterium | reverse complement strand
GGAGAAGATGGAATAATACAAAAAAGTCATGAAGCAAAAGCACAAGTAGAACAAGCAGAAGAACAAAAAGAGCTAGACTTAAAACTATCAGAATATGTACTAGAAAAAGAAACAACAGATATAGAAATAGATGACTTTATAGAAAGATTAGAAAAAGAAGGAAAGGTAAAAAGCCATACAGAAAATGATGATGGAAGTTATGACGTAGAAACAAATAGTGGATATAGTGCAGAAATAAAACCGGATTTTGATAATCCAGGAGATACAGTAACAAATGTAGAAGGAAAAAAAGATGAGTTACCACCAAAAATCACTTTATTTGATTTAAAATCAACAACAAACAGCATAACGGTAAATGTAAAAGTAAATACAAGGGAAAAGAAAACAACAATAAAATGTTTTTATAAAGAAAATAAAGAAGATGAATATAAAGAAATAGAAGAGTATACAGAGGAAGTAGAAGGAACACCAGAAGTACATCAAAAGATATGGACAATACAAGAATTAACACAAAAAACAATATATGATATAAAAATAGAAACAACAAACGATATGGGAACAACAAGTGCAGAAAAAAATATAGAAACAAAAGAAATGCCAAAAGGAACAGACGAAAAAGAAGGAATAGAATTTAGCAACTTAAAATGGAATGATAAGACACATAAAGCAAGTATAGATGTAAACAAAAGAAATCAAACAACAGACTATAAAATAAGATATAACATAGGAAAACAACCTGATGAACAAGATTATGTGGACAAAGGAACAGGTGGAAAAATAGAAGAGCTAAAATTAGATGATGTAATATATGCAAGACTATGGGATGGAACAAACTACGGAGAAGCAGCAACAATAACAATAAAAGATGGAAAAGAACCAATAATAGTATTAGCAAAAAAAGATGCAAAAACAAGTGAAATAACAACACATGTAACAGTAAGAGACTTAGAAGCAGGATTACCAGAAACAGTACAAATAAGTTATTATATAAAAGAAAAAAATAAAAAAGAATACACATTAAAAGAGACAAAACCAGTAGACAATGCAGAAAAAACAAAAGAAGGAGGAACAAGAACAGAAGATGACTACACATTTGGAGGCTTAAAACAAAACACAGTATATGACATAAAAGTAGAAATAACAGATATAGCAGGAAATAAGGGAGTAAAAACAATAACAGTAAAAACACCAATAATCCCAGGAACAACAGGAGGAAATAACACAAATGGACAAGACACAGATAAAGATGGAAAAATAGACGCATGGGATACAAACGGAGATGGAAAGTTAGATGCATGGGATACAAATAAAGATGGAAATGCAGATAGTTGGGATGAAAATGGAAATGGAATTTTAGACAGCGAAGAAGATGCAAGTAAAAACCCAGAAAAAGATGGAAGAGATAAAAATGGAGGAAAAGACACAAACGGAGATGGTGTAGTAGACATTTGGGATACAGATGGAGATGGAGAAGATGACGCAAGAGATACAGATGGAGACGGAAATGCAGACGAATGGTTAAATAAAGAAACAGGAAAATGGGAAAAAGGAACAGATAGAAATCCTATACCACAAGACACAAATGGAGATGGAAAACCAGATAGATGGGTAGACCCTGAAACAGGAGAAGACAAAGCAATAGATACAAGTGACCCGAAAGACCGGAAAAGCAGATAAATGGTTTGACGAAGACAACAATGAGTGGAAAGATACAGATGAAGACGGAAACAAACAATGGGATACAGATGGAGATGGTATCCCAGATGCCAAAGATACAGATGGAGACAAAAACGCAGACAAATGGAAAGACCCTGATACAGAACAATGGAAAGGAGAAAACGGAAAAGACGAAAATGGAGGAAAAGATACAAACGGAGACGGAAAAATAGATACATGGTATGACGAAAAAGGAAACGAAACAGCAAAAGATACAGATGGAGATGGAAAAGCAGATAAATGGGTGGATCCAGAAACAGGAAAATATCCAGACGAAGAAGAACCAGAAAAATATCCAAAAGCAAAAGATACCAATGGAGATGGAAAACCAGATACATGGGTAGACGAAAAAGGAAATGAAGTTGCCAAAGATACAGATGGAGATGGAAAAGCGGACAAATTTGTAGATCCAGAAACAGGTAAATTTCCAGATCCAAATGCACCAGAAAAATATCCTAAACCATTAGACAAAAATGGAGATGGAATTCCAGATACATGGGTAGATGAAGAAGGTAATGAAGTAGCAAGAGACACAGATGAGGATGGAAAAGCAGACCAATGGAAAGATCCAAGTGCTCCTGATAGTGATTGGAAAAATGAAGACGAAAATAATCACAAACAATGGGACACAAATGGGGATGGACTTCCTGATGCAAAAGATACAGATGGAGACGATAAAGCAGATAAGTGGGTAGATCCAAATGAGCCAGATGGTGAATGGAAAGACGCCCAAGGCAGTGGAAAAGGAAACGGAAAAGACGAAAATGGAGACGGAAAAGTAGATGCATGGGATACAGATGGAAATGGTCAAAATGACGCATGGGATACAGACGGAGATGGAAAAGCAGACAGCTTTGACAAAGACGGAGATGGACAGTTAGATGATGAAGAAGATGCAAGTAAACATCCTGAATTAAATGGACGTGATGAAAACGGAGGAAAAGACACAAATGGCGACGGAAAACCTGACACATGGGATACAAATAAAGATGGAAAAGACGATAGTTGGGATACAGACGGAGACGGAAATGCAGATAGCTATGATAAAAATGGAAATGGTGAGTTAGATGATAATGAAAATTCAAGCAAGCACCCAAATGAAAACAATAATGGAAAAGACGAAAACGGAGGAAAAGACACAAATGGGGATGGAAAGCCAGACACATGGTATGACGAAAATGGAAGAGTAGTAGGAAAAGACGAAGACGGAGATGGAAAAGCAGATAAATTTATAGATCCTGAAACACAAGATCCAAATGGAAATGGAGAATTAAGTGATAAAGACAGAAATAAAAATAAATTATTTGACACAGATGGAGATGGAAAACCGGATGCAAGAGATACAAATAATGATGGAAATGCAGATGAATGGAAAGATCCAGAAACAGGAGAATGGAAATCATCTGACGAATTACCAGGAAAACCACAAGACAAAGATGGCGACGGAATACCAGACGAATGGGACTTTAATAATGACGGAAGGCCAGATGCGTGGGATACAAACAAAGATGGTAAACCAGATCAATGGGATACAAATAATGATACAAAGGTAGATGCATGGGATACAGATGGAGATGGATTGCCAGATAGCTATGATACAACTAATGATGGAAGTGCTGATACATGGGTACCATCAGCAAAAGAAGGAACTATAGAATTTAGTTATGATCCAAATACATGGACAAAAGGAGAAGTAACAGTAACACTAAGTTCAACTTATACAAATAATGGATTTACAATACAATACTCAACAAACTATGATGAATTACAAAGAACAGGAGATTGGAAAGATGGAACAACAGTTACATTAAAAGATAATGGTTCAATATATGCACGTTTAAAATCAACAAAAAATGAAGATATCGGAGGAATAATAAAAGGTGAAGTAAACAAAATAGATAAAGTTGCACCAACGGTAACTGTAAATACATTAGAACAAACAACAAGTACAATAAAAGTACAAACAGAAGTAGAAGATAAAGCATCAGGATTACCAGAAACAGTAGAATATAATTATTATATAAAAGAAAGAAATAAGCCAAATGGAGAATATGAGTTAGTAGATACAAGAACAGAACAAAGAAGACCAGATATAAAGACATCAACAAACACATATACATTTAAAAAATTAGTACAAACAACAGACTATGATATAAAAGTAGAAGTAGCAGACGCAGTAGGAAATGTAGGAAATGCAGAAACAAAAGGAAAAACAGGAGAAGTACCAGGAGGAAAAGCAAATATAACATTAAATAATTTACAATGGCATCCAGAAGAACATAAAGCAACAGCTCAAGTATCAACAGAACAAACAAATTATCAAATACGTTATTGGACAAGACATGAAGAAAAAGATACAGAACATATAGTAATAGGAAATAAAGAAACAATAACGGTAAGAGAAAATAATACAACAATATTTGCAGAATTGTGGGACGAAACAAACGCAAGTAAAACAGCAGTATCATTAGAAATAAAAGACGATAAAGGACCAAGAATAACAATACCAACAGTAACATCAACAACAAAGGAAATAACAGTAAAAGCAAGTGCTGAAGATAATGAGTTTGGTATGAAAGATTCACCACAATATAACTTCTATATAAAGAAAACAGGTGATGAAAGTTATCCAAGTGAACCAGAAGAAAAAAGCGCAGATGGAAATTGTACATTTAAAAACAAAGACCAAAGTACACAATATAGCATAATGGTAAAAATAGTAGATTATATGGATAATTCAAGTTCAAAAGAAGCAACAATTACTACACAAACAATGCCAGATGCAAATAATGAAGAAAACGGAATAGAATTTGGAAATGAACAATGGAGTGATAGGAAAGCAACAGTAACAGTAACAAAGAAGAAAGAAAATGATGGATATACAATACAATATAGAATAGGAAATGCAGCAGGTGCTAGTTGGATAGAAATTCAAAATGGTGAAGCACTTCCACCACAGTCTCATGGAACAGATGTATATGCAAGATTATGGGATGGAAGAAATCCAGGAAAAGAAAAGAAAAAGACAATAACAGATGCAACAAAACCAACAGTAAAGACAGCAAAACAAGAAACAGAAATTTGGAAAAATGTAAATAAGAGCATTATAGTAACTGCGTCAGATAATGAATCAGGAATAGTAGCATATGCAATAACACAAGGAACAACAGCACCAGGAAAAGATTCAAATGATTGGAAACAACATACTGAATCGACATGGACAAGTGAAGCATATGACAATGGAACATATTATGCATGGGTAAAAGATGGAGCAGGAAATATATCAGAGACAGGAGTAACTGTTGAAGTAAATAATATCGAAAGAGAAAAGCCAACAATAGCAGTAAGTACTAATACTTCACCATTACAATCACAAAGAGCAATGGTAACAATAACTGATAAAGGAGGTTCACACTTAAAAGAAAAATCATATACAATAAATTATGAATGGTCTACAAGTGCGAATAAGCCAGATAAATTAACACAAACGGAAACAATAACAGTAGGAGCAGGACAAGATATAGGAGCAGTTGGAATATCAAAATCTGGAGTCACAGGAACATATTATTTATATATTCAAGGAGTAAACATAGAAGATAATGCAGGAAATTCAAACTCACCGGAGACAATGGGAACCTTTGAGTTTGATAACTCACCTCCAACAATAAACATAACCCCAGCAAATGGAAATACGAATTGGGAAAAATCAAAAAATGCAACAATAACAGTTTCTGAAAATGGTAAAGCTTCAGCAAATCCAGAAAGTTATATGTATGTATGGCAACATGGTTCAATCCAACCAACAGCAGAAGGTAACTATAATCAAAAATATACAAGTGGAACACCTGTAACACTAACTAATCAAACAGGAAGTGATTGGTATATAGCAGCAATAGCAAAAGATAGCTTAGGAAATACAGCAAAAGCAATTGCAGGACCATTTTATATAGATAATACAGCACCAAATACACAAAAACCAACACTTGTGTCAACAACAAATTCAATAACAGCAACATTTGCTCAAACAGATGCTAATTCGCAAATAAATGGAACAACAAGAAAGTATTATTATAAAGAAAAAACAGCAAATAATTGGACAGAATGGCCAGCAGGAAATGGACAGGCGACAGCAACGATAACAAATTTAAAGTTGAATTTAAAATATGAAGTAAAAACAAGTGTGCAAGATAATGCAGGAAATGGATATACAGACTCAGTAAGTGCGGAAATAGACACAAAAAATATATTAAAGCCACAATTTTCAATATCACCAGCAGCAAGCCAAGGATATACAAATGGAGAAGTAACAGTAACAATAACATATCCAACAACAGGATCAGGATTAACAAATCAATATAGAATAGGTACAACAGACGCTTGGAAAAATTATACAGTACCATTTAAAGTAGGTTCAAACTGTACAATATATGCTCATACGATAGATAGTACAGGACAAGGTGATGACCCTACAAGACAAGTAAGTTTACAAATAACAAATATAGATACGACAAAACCAACAGTAAAATCAGCAATAGTTGTAGACGGAGATAAATGGACAACAGGAAATAAAAAGATAACGGTAACAGCAGAAGATACAGGAGGAAGTGGAATAGCAGCATATGCTATAACCCCAGGAGCTAATGCACCAGCTGTAACAGCAAGTGAATGGAATACAAATGAAACCACATCATGGACTAGTGTGGCATATGGACCAGGTACATACTACGCGTGGGTAAAAGATAAAGCTAATAACGTATCGGTAAGTAAGACAGTAACAGTAGAGAAGATAGATACTACTCCACCTACAGTAACTAGTGCGATTCAGACTCCAGCAGGATGGACAAATTCAAATAAGGCAATAACGATAAATGCATCAGACGGTTCAGGCTCTGGAATATCAGCATATGCTATAACTAATTCGCATGAGGCACCAGCAGCATATGAATGGACTCCATCAAATCAGACTTCTTGGACAAGTGCTAATGTATACGAAGCGGGTACGTATTATGCATGGGTAAAAGATAAAGTTGGACATGTATCAGCTGCGGGACTTTCTGTAAATGTTGGATTTATAGATGAAACACAACCAACGATATCAGTAACTGGTAATACTAGTAATGTAGAAAGAACAAAAACAGCAACAATAACTATATCAGACCAAAACTCGGGGTTTGCGGCTCAAACTTATACAGTAAGTTATGAATGGACGACATCATCATCGCCTTCAACGACTTATTCAAAGAAAGCTACAATAAGTGCTAGTGCAGGAGCAGGAAGTGTTTCAACAACTGTAGAGCTAAAAGATGCGACAGGAGAGTATTATTTACATGTACGAGGAGAAAATTTAAAAGATCAGGCAGGAAATACGTACTCACCTACGAGTATTGGAGGTCCATTTAAAGTTGATAATAAAGGGCCAAAAATTACATTTGGAACAACTGAAAGTAGGGTATATTCACAAACAAAGAATTCTATAATTAAAGTAGAACAAGATGGACCGGCTGGTGCAGATACAAATTCACAAAAATACGTATGGCTTCAAAATTCTACGGCTCCGGGTTCTGATTCAGATTATAAGACAGCATATGTAAATGGAGAAACAGCATCAATCTCGTCAAAAACGGGACAAAATTGGTACTTAGCTGCAATGGCAAAGGATAGCTTAGGAAATACGACAAGAGTAATAACAGGACCATTCTGGTTAGATAACAATCCACCAAATACAAGTGCACCAGGAGCTTCATCAACAACAACTACAATAACAGTGTCATCAAAGCAAAGTGATACAGAAAGTGGATTAAACAATAGTACTAGACAATATTCATATAGAAAGGCAGGTACGAGTAATTGGAACCAGTGGATTTTGAGTACGGGAGAATCATATACATTCAGTAATCTAGAATCGGATACATCTTATGAGGTTAAAACGCAAATAAAAGATGCAGTTGGAAATGGACCTGCAGAATCTCAAATAACAACAATAAAAACAAAAGCTATAAGTACGCCTAGTCTTGTATCAAGTGCTAGTAACACAAGTTGGACGAACCAAGATGTAACTGTAACGATAACTTACACGGAAACGGCAGGTTTAGTTATGGAATATAGCACGGATGGAAGAAATTGGACGAAAACAACTGAGAATCCGAAGAGAGTTACGGTCCAAAATAAAGGAACAACGGTATATGGAAGACTAAGAAATGAAAGTTCGGGTCAAGAAAAGACTCAAAGTATAACGATAAATAATATAGATAAAACATTACCAGGTGGGACAATTAGCTTTAGTCCAAGCACGGTTCAGAAGGGAGCAAAAGTAAATGCAACAGTTACTCTTACTGATGAAGGTGGAAGTACTGTAAATACATCAAGCTGTAGATGGGAGTTTAACACTAATTCTGGAGAGATTGGAAAAAGTGCGGGATCATATTCAGGTGGTTCGTTTACATCTACTACGCAAATAATCCCATTGACACCGCAAATTAGGGGAGATTACTATTTACATGTATTGGTAGTTGATGGAGCAGGAAATAATTCGGAAATAATAAGTGTAAAATTAACGGTTGTAGAACAACTATATTCAATAACTTTTGACAAAAATGGAGGATCAGGACAAGTTCCTGCAACAGCTTATTATGCGGAAGGAGAAACAGTAACTATAGATACAAGTAAAACGCCGACTCGTTCAGGTTATACGTTTGCGGGTTGGACACAAACTCAGGGGTCTGTTAGTGGTCTAGTCAGAAATTCATCTTACAGCCCATTTAAGATGCCTAATAAAAGTATTACTTTGTATGCTTTATACTCTTGTAGTAACTATGATAAAGGTACATGGTGTGCAGGGGGAAAAGAAAATTATTTACCGTGTTACGGTACAATGAACTACATGGAACTGGTGTGGAATAGTGAGACTGATTGGTACATGAGATGTACCTACTGCACTAGAATATCTGACTCGTACGGGGACGTGTGCTACCACCCTTGCGGCCATGGTAAATCTGGGTACCATACCTATGGAGGATATACGTGTAAGCATGGCGAATACAAGGGACACTATTACGACAGTACGCCTTGTCCGCATGGTAAAACTAGTACGCATTATGTATAATGATTATAAAAATATAAAAAGGAAGGTGATGAATCTTGAAATTTAAAGTATCAAAAGAATTAGATAAAATATCAAAAACAGTAAGGATAGAAGACCAAGACTGCAAATTAATAGAAAAGCTAGCAAAAGAAAACAGATGCTCATTTAATGCAATAGTAAACAGCATGATAAAATACGCAATAGAAAATATGTAGTCTTGTAAAAACATAAAAATATAAAAGACCTTAGTCAAAACTTTGAAGTGAACCCTCCTTGTTAGACAAAAAGTTTAACAAGGGGGTTCATTTTTATGTCAAAATATTCAAAAGAATTTAAATTGTAAATACTATATCTCATTGAGTGCTAACATCTCAATTAATGCTAGCATTATAATTTTTATTTTTTATTTAAAAAATGTATTTTATATTACTTGAACAAGAAAAAAAAGTTTGATATAATGAAAAAGACAAAAATGGGAAAAAGAGGATAAAAAACAAATGAAACAAATAAATGGAACAATGTTACAATACTTCGAGTGGTATTTAAATGAGCCAGAAGGATTATGGAATAAAATAATAAAAGAAGCACAAGAAATATCAAATTTAGGAATAACAGCAGTGTGGCTTCCTCCTGCATATAAAGGAATAGGAGGCAAAAATGATGTTGGTTATGGAGTATATGATTTATACGACTTAGGAGAATTCGACCAAAAAGGAAGTATTGAAACAAAATATGGGACAAAAGACGAATATTTAAGAGCAATAGAAAGTCTAAAACAAAATGGAATAAATGTATATGCAGACATAGTTTTAAACCACAAAATGGGAGCAGATAAAGAGCAAGATATTTTAGCAAATAAATGTGAATGGGGAGACCATAATAAAGAAGGAAATATCGAAAATATAAAAGCTGCAACAAAATATACATTTCCCGGAAGACATCATAAATATTCAGATTTTGAGTGGAATTGGACACACTTTAGTGGAATAGATTTAAACAGCTCTACAGGAGAACATGCAATTTTTAAATTTAAAAACAAAGAGTGGCAACAATCTGTAGACAATGAATTCCAAAATTTTGATTATTTAATGGGAGCAGACTTAGATTTTTCAAATAAAGAAGTAGTAGAAGAGTGCAAAAAATGGGGTTTATGGTATCAAAATTTGACTAGAGTAGATGGCTTTAGATTAGATGCTGTAAAACATATAGATAGCTTATTTTATAAAGAGTGGCTTAAATATTTAAGGCAAGAAACTAAAAAAGAACTTTTCACAGTAGGTGAATATTGGAGTGCAGATGTAAATAAGCTTCATAATTATTTAAAAGAAGTAGAAGGCGAAATGTCATTATTTGATGTACCGCTTCACATGAATCTTTATAATGCATCTATAAATCCAGACTATGATATGTCAAAAATACTAGATAATACTTTATTAAAAGAAAATCCAGAAAAAGCAGTAACATTTGTAGATAACCATGATACACAGCCGGGACAAGCACTTCAAAGTTTTGTCGAGCCATGGATGAAAACTTTAGCTTATAGTATAATTCTACTTAGAAAAGAAGGATATCCATGTGTATTTTATGGAGACTTATATGGAATTCCATATTCAAATATCCCTCCATGTAATAAATTAAAAAATTTACTTGCTTTAAGAAAATTAAAAGTATATGGCAGACAACATGATTATTTTGACCACAAAAATGTAATAGGTTGGACATTAGAAGGAGACAATAAACATTTAAATTCAGGTTTAGCAGTTATTGGCTCAAATGCATCAGATGCAGAAAAAAGGATGTATGTTGGAACACAATTTGCAGGGTGTGAATTTGTGGATAGTTTAGAAAATTGTGAAGAAACTGTAATAATTGATGAAGCAGGATGTGGAGTATTTAAAACAAAAGGCAAAAGCTGTTCTGTATGGGTAGCAAAATAAATAGACTAAAAAAAGAATACAATTAGACACGCACAAAAAGAAATGAACCCTGTTGTACATAGGGCAGAAAGGAGAAAAAATGGGAGACTTTGTACATCTTCATATACATAGTGAATATAGTTTGCTTGATGGAGCAAATAGAATAAAAGACTTGCCAGTTAGAGCAAAAGAACTTGGCATGGATTCTATTGCTATAACAGACCATGGAGTAATGTACGGCGTAATAGACTTTTATAAAGCCTGTAAAAAAGAAGGTATAAAGCCTATTATAGGATGTGAAGTTTATGTTGCACCTAGGTCTAGGTTTGACAAAGAGCCAGATGTAGACAATAAATACAACCATTTAATTCTTCTTGCAAAAAATAATGAAGGTTACAAAAATCTAAGTAAATTAGTATCTTTAGGTTTTATTGATGGATATTATTATAAACCAAGAATAGATTTAGAAATATTAGAAAAATACAGCGAAGGCTTAATTTGTTTAAGTGCATGTTTAGCGGGAGCTGTAAATCAAGCATTACTTAATGGAGAAAATGAAAAAGCAGAAGAAATTGCCTTATGGCATAAAAAAGTTTTTGGAGAAGATTATTATATAGAAATTCAAAACAATGGAATAGCAGAGCAAATTTTGGCAAATCAAAAATTAGTTCAGCTTGCAAGAAAACTTGATATTCCACTTGTTGCAACAAATGATGCACATTATTTAAAAAAGGAAGACGCATATAATCACGAGGTTTTACTATGTATACAAACAGGGAAAAGAATGAGTGACGAAGACAGGATGAGATTTGATACAGAAGAATTATATGTAAAATCTCCTGAAGAAATGATAGATTATTTTAAAGCATTTCCTGATGCAATAGAAAATACAGTAAAAATTGCTGAAAAATGCAATGTAGAATTTGAATTTGGGCATACTATACTTCCAAATTATGATGTGCCTGAAGGCTTTGAAACACATTACGATTACTTAAAAAAATTATGTGATGATGGATTAATTAAAAGATATGGTAAAGATATTTCAGAAGAATATTTAAAAAGAGCAGAATACGAACTAGATGTTGTTAAAAAAATGGGATATGTTGACTATTTCCTTATAGTTTGGGATTATATACATTATGCAAAAACTCATAATATACCGGTAGGTCCGGGAAGAGGGTCTGGTGCAGGCTCAATTTTAGCATACGCAATAGAAATAACAGATATAGACCCAATGAAATATAATTTGCTTTTTGAAAGATTCCTTAATCCGGAAAGAATTAGCATGCCTGATTTTGATGTGGATTTTAGTGATGAGCAAAGACAAGAAATAATAGATTATGTAAGTGAAAAATATGGACATGACCATGTTTCACAAATAATAACATTTGGAACTTTAGCTGCAAAAAATGCAATTAGAAATGTAGGTAGAGCTTTAGACATATCTTTAGCTGAAACTGATAAAATTGCAAAAATGATACCAAACGAAATTCATATTACAATTCAAAAAGCAATAGACCAAAATATAGAGCTTAGAAATTTATATGAAAATGATGAAAGAATAAAAAAATTGTTAGATGTTTCAATGGCATTAGAAGGAATGCCAAAAAATACATCAACACATGCATGCGGAGTTGTTATAACAAAAGAACCTGTAGATAGCTATGTTCCTTTGTATGTAAGAGATGGGCAAAATGCTACTCAATATGTAATGACAACACTTGAAGAACTAGGTCTATTAAAAATGGATTTTTTAGGTCTTCGCACTTTAACAGTTATAAAAGACACAATCGAAATGGTAGAAAAAGACCATGGTATAAAAGTAGAATTTGACAAAGAAATGAATGACCCAAAAGTTTATAAATTATGGCAAGAGGGTAAAACATGTGGAATATTCCAGTTTGAAAGCCAAGGTATGAAAAACTTTATGCAAGAGCTAAAACCTGATTGCTTAGAAGACTTAATAGCAGGGGTTTCTTTATATAGACCAGGTCCAATGGATCAAATACCTCGTTATGTTAGAGGAAAATTAAATCCAGGTCACAATGAGTATACTCATCCGAGCCTAGAGCCAATACTAAATGTAACTTATGGATGTATGGTATACCAAGAGCAAGTTATGCAAATAGTAAGGGATTTAGCAGGTTACTCTTTAGGTAGAGCAGATTTAGTTCGTCGTGCTATGGGTAAGAAAAAGCTAGATGTAATGGCAAAAGAAAGAGAAGTATTTATTCATGGTCAAGTTGATGAACAAGGAAATGTAGAAGTTCCGGGTTGTGTAAGAAATGGAATAGATGAAAAATCTGCAAACAAAATATTTGACGAAATGGCAGAATTTGCAAAATATGCATTTAATAAATCACATGCAGCATGTTATGCAGTTGTATCATATCAAACAGCATATTTAAAAGCATATTATCCACCAGAATTTATGGCAGCAATGCTAAATAGTTATTTAGGAAATTTGGATAAAGTTCCTGTTTATATAGATGAGTGTAAAAGCTTAAATATACAAATCTTAAAACCAGACATAAACTTAAGTGAGCTAAAATTTACAGTTGAAAATGGAAATATAAGATTTGGTTTAGCAAGCATAAAAAATGTTGGTATAGCACCAATAGAAGCAATTATAGAAGAAAGAAAAGAAAATGGACCTTTTGAAAGTTTTACATCATTTTGTGAAAGAATTGAAAACAAAGGTGTTAATAAAAAATGTGTAGAAAGCTTAATAAAAGCAGGAGTATTTGATAGTTTCCAGCAAACAAGAGCAACACTTCTTGCATCTTTTGAAAGCATAATAGACACAATACAAAGCACAAAGAAAAAAAGCTTAGATGGACAATTTTCAATGTTTGATATAGGGCAAGAAAATGAAGAAAACAATATGGAAGACATAAAATACAACTATATTCAAAAAGAAGAATTTTCAGAAAAAGAACTATTGTCACAAGAAAAAGAAATGTTAGGTATTTATTTATCTGGTCATCCACTTTCAAAATTAAAAGATGAAATAGAAAAACAAACAACAATAAATACAAAAGACGTAATGGCAATAGACAACAAAATGAATATAGAAGATGAAGAAAACATTGAAGAAATGGATTTAGCTAGCCAATTTGATAATCAAAAAGCTTTGAATTTTAAAGATGGACAAGAAGTAATTTTAGCAGGAATAATAACATCAATAAAGAAAAAATACACAAAAACAAACAAAATAATGGCATTTGTAACAGTAGAAGATTTATATGGACAGATAGATGTTCTAACTTTTGAAAATGCATACTTGGCTGCAAAAGACAGTTTAATAGAAGAAAATATAGTATTAATAAAAGGAAGATTAAGCATAAGAGATGAAGAAAAAACAACAATAATTGCAAATGAAATAACAAACTTTGGAGTGCAAAAAAGAAAAGTCTTAAATATAAATATAACCACTTTAGATGAAGAAACTAAAAAGAAACTAAGAGGAGCAATTAGGTACTTTAATGGTCAAATGAACAATATTGGAGTGCAAGTTCAAGATGGAGATAAAGTTTTAAAATGTGGGGCAATTTATATAACAGACAAAATCTTGGAAGCATTTCAAGATATTGTTGGAAAAGAAAATGTAACAATTTTGGAGATGAACTAATGTCAATGGGGACGTCCTTTTTTGACATCACTTGAAGAAAAAGGAAAATTGTCAATGGAGACGTCCTTTTTTGACATCATATAAAGAGAAAGGAAAACAAAAGATGCTAAATAGAAAAAGAATATATATTGTACCTTTTTTAGGATTTATAGTTATAATTCTTATAGGTTGGATAATTCTTATGTTACCATTTTGTAATAATGGTAATATAAGTTCGTTAGATGTACTTTTTTCAGCAGTATCTGCTACATGTGTTACAGGACTGACTACAGTAAATATTTCACAAGACTACACATTTATAGGGCAAGTTGTTGTTGCAATAATTACAGAAATTGGTTCAATAGGATTTGTAACATTTGTTTCTTTTTTATTAAATATAAAAAAGAAAAGAATATCTTTATCAGATGCTTTGCTTTTAAGTGATGCTTTAAATGAAACGCGTTTTAGTAAATTAAAACAAAGGTTAAAAGAAGTAATAAAATATACTCTAGTTATAGAATTTATAGGAAGTATATTTTTATCTGCTGTATTTATACCTGAATTTGGATTAGAAAAAGGAATTTGGTATAGTATATTTCACTCTATAACAGCATTTTGTAATGCAGGATTTGATTTGTTTGGAACATCAAGTTTTATGGCATTTACTAATAATATTTATTTAAATATAGTTTTAATAATTTTAATGCTTTTAGGTGGAATTGGATTTTTTGTTATGGAAGATGTAATAATATGCATAAAAAAGAAAAGCTTTATACACATCAGCTTTCATACGAAAGTAGTGTTGTGGACAACATTTATTATATACTTTTTATCAATAGTATTAACTAAATTAATAGATCCAAATATAACAGTTTTACAAGCAATGTTTATGGGAGCAGCAACAAGAACTACAGGATTTTCTACTTTGAATATGGAAACTGCAAATCCACTTATAAAATTATTATTTTCAATTTTAATGATGATAGGTGGAGCACCTCGGTTCTACTTCAGGAGGAATAAAAGTAACTTCTATTGCAGTTTTAGCATTACTTGTTCATAGCACACTTAGAGAAAAGAAAGAAATAACAGTTTTTTATAAAAAAATAGATATAATTACTATAAGACATGCTATAACCAATATTACAATTAGTAATTTAATAATATTATTTGTAACATGTGTATTTGTAAAAATACAAAATATTGGACTTTTAAATAGTTTGTTTATGTGTGTTTCTGCTTTTTCTTTAACAGGACTAAATGTTGTAGATGTTGGAAGTTTAATGCTAGCCCCAAAAATAATACTTATGTTATTAATGTTTATTGGTAGAGTTGGCTCAATATCAATACTTTCTATGTTTATTTTGGATAAAAAAGATAATAAAAATATAGAATATGTATCAGGAAATCTTATGATATAGGAAGAAATTTAGAAAAACTAATGATTTAAGGAGGAATCTTATATGAAAAAACAATGCATAGTTATAGGATTAGGAATTTATGGAATGAGTGTTGCAAAAAAACTATCTGAAGAAGGTATGGAAGTTTTAGCAATAGATAAAGATATGAAAAGAGTAGAAAAAGCAAGCAATTTTGCAACAAAAGCATTATGCCTTGATATAACAAATACAGATGCATTTGATGGAGTACCTGTATCAGATTTTGATATTGGTGTTGTAGGAATAGGAGAAGATGTATCTGTATGTATTATGACATGTCTTGCTTTAAAAGAAGCTGGAGTTAATTATGTTATAGCAAAAGTAGCAGATAGAATTCATAAAAGAGTTTTAGAAAAATTAGATGTAGATGAAATTGTTTTACCAGAAGAATACATGGGAATAATGACTGCAAAAAATATTTTAGAAAGTAAAGAACTTAAAAAAATTTAAAAATTTTATACAAATGTAATAATTAAAGTAAGCCCATTAAGAATAATACAATTTTAATAAAAAGATTTTGTCCTTTATTTTTCACAGAAATTTTAAGTCTATTTTATGGCACCCTTCCATGATTACCATGAACTCTTTCCATAAAATAGAGTAATAATTTCTAGTTCAAAAACACTCCAGCACTTTTTACTAAAATCGTATTGTTCCTAATAGGCTAATATAGTTATTAAGTAGGCGAACAAAAATTTTAAATTTTTTAAAAAAAAGTATTGACAAATAAAAAAAATCGATATATAATTTCATCATACAAAGCGAACAACAATTTGTAAAACAAATGAACGTATATAAAGGAGGAATATATAATGATAAAATTATTAACAAAAATGAACAAAATAGAGAAGGGATTAAAAAAATCTGTAAAAATATTTGGAAAAGAAATATCTGTAAAAGTAATATATCAAAAAATAAAAAATCCAGAGTTAAACTTAGTAGGAAATATCATATATGTATATCTTCCTGTAAAATACAAAAAAAATGGTAATGTAGATATACTTAATTTAGCAATAGAAAAAATGTATGAAGAAATTGCAAGAGTCGAAATAGAAAAAATAATGGAAGAAACAAGAATAATGTTAAAAGGTTTAGCACCAGAAAATTATGAAATAAAAAAGATTGGAAACAAATTTGCAAAAACACTTCAAAACAAAACAATAATTATAAATCCAGAAATAATAAAATACGATAAAAAAGTATTAAGATATGTAGTTTTACATGAATTCTGCCACTTAAAATACAAAACACACTCAAAAGGTTTCTTCAATATGATGGCAAAATACATGAACGATTATGAAAACTATGATTGTATACTAAATGTTGCATAATTTATATTTAAGGTATGGTTTTAAAATGTAAATTTTTACATTTTAAGCCTATTCCTAAATGTAAATTATTTTTTTATTTCTCTTGACATATTTATGCTTTAAGTGATATACTATTGAGGTAGAAAAATATATCTAATAAAATAAAAGACAAGTTTTAATATATATATTTATTCGCACATTGAAAATTTAATAAGAAAGAGGTGTATGATTATGAATAGTTTAATCATAATCGCTACTTTCTTAATCTCACTTGCAATAGGTATAGTTGTTGGAATGATAACTAGAAAGAAAATTGCAGAATCTAAAATTGAGAGTGCAGAAAAAGAGGCTAAAAGAGTTGTTGATCTAGCTAAGGTTGAAGCTGAGAATATGAAAAAAGAAGAAATATTTAAAGCTAAAGAAGAGATAATGAATAACAGAAAAGAATTAGATCAAGAGATTAAAGAAAGAAGAAGCGAGATTCAAAAACAAGAATCAAGAATGATTCAAAAAGAAGAAAACTTAGACAAGCGTTCCGAAAACTTAGAAAAAAAGGAACAAGACTTAGACAAAGAATATGAAAGTTTGGAAAACCAAAAAAATGAAGTTAAAGAACTTTATGAAAAACAAGTTGAAGAACTTCAAAAAGTTGCATCATTAAGTAGAGAAGAAGCAAGAAATCTTTTATTAACAGAAATGGAAAAAGAAATAACGACTGAAAAAGCAAAATTAATTAGAGAATTAAATCAAAAGGCAAAAGAAGAATCTGTTAAAAACGCCAAAGAAGTTATAACTTATGCAGTACAAAAATGTGCAGCTGACCATACATCAGAAACTACAGTTTCAATTGTAAATCTTCCAAATGACGATATGAAAGGAAGAATAATCGGAAGAGAAGGAAGAAATATAAAAGCATTAGAAACACTAACAGGAATCGATTTAATAATTGACGATACTCCAGAAGCTGTAATTTTATCAGGATTTGACCCATTAAGAAGAGAAGTTGCAAGAATAGCTCTTGAAAAATTAATTGATGACGGAAGAATTCACCCAGCAAAAATTGAAGAAATGGTAGAAAAGGCAAAAGAAGAACTAAACACAATCATCAAAGAAGAAGGAGAAAGAGCAGCATTAGAAGCAGGAGTAAATAATCTACATCCAGATATAATCAAATTACTTGGAAAACTTAAATATAGAACAAGTTATGGTCAAAATGTTTTAAGTCACTCTATAGAAGTATCTAATTTAGCAAGAATAATGGCAGAAGAATTAGGATTAGATGCAAAAAGAGCAAGACGTGCAGGATTACTTCATGATATAGGAAAAGCTTTAGACCATGATATGGAAGGAACACATATTCAAATTGGTGTAGATGTATTAAAGAAATACAAAGAAAATCCACTTGTTCTAAACGCAGTTGAAGCACATCATGGTGATGTTGAACCTCAAACAATGGAAGCTGTTTTAATTCAAGCAGCAGATGCAATCTCAGCATCAAGACCGGGAGCAAGAAGAGAAACACTAGAAGCTTACATAAAAAGACTAGAAAGCTTAGAATCTATTGCAGATTCATTTGAAGGTGTTGAAAAATCATTTGCAATCCAAGCTGGTCGCGAGGTAAGAATAATTGTTAAACCAGACAAAATATCAGATGACCAAATGACAGTTTTAGCAAGAGATGTATCAAAACGTATAGAAGAAGAAATGGATTATCCAGGACAAATAAAAGTAAACATTATAAGAGAAAAGCGAGTTGTAGATTATGCAAAATAAAATTAAGAGATAGAAAATTAAATTTCTATCTCTATTTTTATTTATAATAAAAAATACAAGTACAAATTTTTATACATCTTTCTTTACATTTAAAGAAATTTATTATATAATACGCATAAATTAGTAGATAAGATATAATAATTAAAATATAATAATCCAAATATAATAAAATACTATAAATTATGAACTACGAATTATTTTATCTAGGACGGAGGAAAAATGTATTTCGATAAAAGAATAATATATGTTATTTTAGCAATAATGATAATTTCAGGATTATCAAGCTACTTAACTGATACAAATGCTCTTTTAGGACTTTTATTTACAATTCCAGGAGTTTTAATTGCAATAACATTTCACGAATTTGCACATGCTAAAGCAGCAGATATGTTAGGAGACGACACACCAAGGATGGAAGGAAGACTATCTTTAAATCCATTTTCACATTTAGAGCCAGTTGGATTTGTAATGTTATTATTTGCAGGCTTTGGATGGGGAAAGCCGGTTAATGTAAATCCAAGAAATTATAATAGAGATATAACTGTAGAAAAAGCAGATGCAATAGTTTCAATTGCAGGACCTGCAATGAATTTTATTTTGGCTATTATTTTTACTATAATATATTTTGCAATAGCAAAAATTACTCAAGCAACAATGTATACAAGTAGTATACTTTCAATAATAATGCAAATGATAGTATATGTAATAACAATAAACATAGGACTAGGAGTTTTTAATTTAATTCCGCTTCCACCATTAGATGGTTCAAAAGTAATAAAACCTTTTTTACCATATAATGCAAAAAGTTGGTTTGAAGCAAATGAAAAAATATTTTATATAATTTTTATAGTATTATGGATAACAGGAATAGCAGGAAATATAATATCTCCTATCATTAATTTGATATTTAGAGGAGTAATAAAACTTGGTGGTTTAATTTTTGGAATTACTTTGTAAAGATTAAAAAAGTTTATATTTATATATTTTGAAGTGAACCTAAGGGGACCCTTTTTAGAAAATGTTATGAGCAAAGCGAATTACATTTTCTTAAATGGGGATAACGGAAAAATATATAAATATAAACTTTTATAAAAATTATATAATTTTTATTGAAAAAAAATACAAATTATGGTAAACTTGCTAATAGATATAAAAGAAAATGAGGTGAAAAAATGATAAAAGCATATGCTAAGTCTGATATCGGAAAAGTTAGAGACACAAATCAAGATAGTTTTTATATTACAGATGACCAATTCTCAAACTTGCATTTATTTATATTAGCAGACGGCATGGGTGGATGTAATGCTGGCGAAATAGCTAGTAAACTTGCAATAAGTTGTAGTAAAAGCTATATAGAAAACAACATTAAAGATACTCCAAAAGACAAAGAAAGTCTTATTCAACTTATTCGGAAGCAGTATAGAATATGCCAATATGATTGTATACGAAAAATCATTAGAAAATAAAGAACTCGTGGGAATGGGTACTACAATAGAAGTTTGTTTAATATATAATAATAGAGCATATATTGCCCATGTAGGAGACAGTAGAATTTATAGAATAAGAAAAGAAACAATTAGGCAATTAACTCAAGACCACAGTTATGTGCAAACTTTGGTAAAACAAGGAACTATTACCAAAGAAGAAGCAGTTCATCACCCTAAGAAAAATATATTAACAAAAGCGCTAGGATGTAATGCTTTTGTAGAGCCAGATGTTATGGTAAGAGGATTTCAAAAAGAAGACATATTAGTTATATGTTCAGACGGTTTAACAAATATGGTAACACAAGAAGATATATACAATATTGCAAAAAGCAATTTTGAAATAGCTCCAAAGGAATTAATAGATTTAGCAAACGAAAATGGTGGAATGGATAATGTAACAGTTATAACAATAAAAAATTTATAAATGGCAACATTTAAATATAACAATAAAAAATTATAAATAACAAATATTCAAATATAACAATAAAAAATTATAAATAACAAATATTTAAATATAATAATAACAATTTATAAATAGCAAACATTCAAAAGAAAGGAATGTATTAAAATGAATTTAGAAGGAAGATTGTTAGGAAATAGATATGAAATCATAGAAAAAGTAGGAAATGGCGGTATGGCAATGGTTTACAAAGCTAAGTGCCATGTCCTAAATAGGTATGTAGCTGTAAAAATATTAAGAGATGAATTTACAACAGATGAAGAATTTATAAAAAGATTTGAAGTAGAAGCACAAGCTGCAGCCAGTATAACACATCCAAATATAGTATCAGTTTATGATGTAGGAAAAGACGGAGATTTATACTATATTGTAATGGAGCTTATTCAAGGAAAAACATTAAAGGAAATTATAGTAGAAGAAGAAGGACCTCTACCATGGAAATGGTCAGTAAATATTGCAATACAAATTGCATCTGCATTAGAGGTTGCACATAAAAACAATATTGTACATAGAGATATAAAACCACATAACATAATAATTACAGAAGATGGAGTTGCAAAAGTTACAGATTTTGGAATAGCAAAAGCAGTTTCAAACTCAACAATAACAGCATTTGGAACAACAATAGGTTCTGTACATTACTTCTCTCCAGAACATGCAAGAGGAGGATATACAGATAGCAAATCAGATTTATATTCTTTAGGAATTGTAATGTATGAAATGCTTACAGGTAAAGTTCCATTTGATGCAGATACTCCGGTTTCTGTTGCTTTAAAACATATGCAAGAAGAGCCAACAGCTCCAAAAGAATTAAATGAAAACATACCAGATGCATTAAATGATGTAATATTAAAAGCAATGAGAAAAGATACAAATTTACGTTATCAAACTGCAACTCAAATGCTTAATGACTTAAAAAGAGTATTAAAAGAACCAGATGGAGATTTTGTTGACACTGAAGATTATTCTGATATGCCAACACAAAAATTATCAATAGACGAAATAGAAAAAGAAGCAAACAAAGCTAATGGTAAATCTAACAAAAAACATAATAAATTTGTATCATTTATAATAAAACATAAAGTATTTTCAGCAATTGTTGGTATAATTTTATTATTTGCTGTAAGTTTAGGAGGAACACTTTTATATTCACATATAACAAATCCGAAAGAAGTTACTTTACCAAATTTAGTTGGAATAAGTAAAGAAGAAGCTGAACAAATGGCAAATGAATTAGGAATAAAATTAGAAGTTTCATCAGAAGAATACAACAGCGAATATGCAGAAGGATACATAATTTCACAAGATCCATTATATAGTGATAACTATAATGTAAAAATGGGCTCAACAGTAAAAATTGTTGTAAGTAAAGGAATTGAAACAGCAATTGTTCCAGATGTTGTAGGCAAATCTCAAGAAGATGCAATAAAATTACTAGAAGATGCAAAATTAAAATATGAAATAGTAGAAGAAGAAAGCAAAAAAATAGAAGCAGGTTATGTTATAAGCCAAGAAACAGAAAAAGATGAAGAAGTGTTTGCAGGAGATACAGTTGTAATTCATGTAAGTACAGGTATTAAAAAATCAGCAGTTGAATCAGTTATAGGCAAATCTGAAGAAGATGCAAAAAAAGCTCTTTCTGCACTTGGATTAACAGTAAATGTTACTTATGACGAAGATTTAACTAAAGATAATGGTGTTGTACTAAAACAAAGTATAGATGTAGGAAAAGAAGTTGAAGAAGGAACATCAATTACTATAACTGTAAATAAAATTTCAGAAACAAAAACTGCTACTTTAACAGTTAATATTAAATCATTATTAGGTGGAAAAGTTGAATATGAAGATACAACTGGTACAGATGAAAATGAAACTACATCTAACAAAAAAGTAAAAAATGTAAGAGTAAAAATAATGGTAGGAGAAGATATGATTTGTGACGAAGAAACTGATCCTACAATGACAAATTTTATGAAATCAATTTCTGGTAGAGGAACTGTAAGAGTTAAAGTTATGATAAATGACTTAAAGAAATGGGAAGGAGACATTAACTTAAATAATACTACTAGATATACTGTAGATTAAAACGAAAATCCTGATATTAAGTTATCAGGATTTTTGAAAATACAATAAATTATGCAAAGTATTTAACTAATATTATGACTGAAAGGAAAGTGATTAAAATGTTTGAAATATCAACTTCATTGTTAAGCGCAAAAAAAGGAAAAGAAGCGGAAATTATATTAGGATTAGAAAAATCAGGAACTGATTATTTTCATATAGATGTAATGGATGGAAAATTTGTAGAAAAAGACACATATAAAAGGATGCAAGAAATATCAGCATATATAAAAAGAATATCAAATTTACCAATAGATGTTCATTTAATGGTAGATGATGTAATATCATCAATAGAAGATTTTATATCAGTAGAGC
Organism: uncultured Clostridia bacterium; assembly: GCA_947623465.1. Lineage (GTDB taxonomy): Bacteria > Bacillota > Clostridia > TANB77 > CAG-508 > CAG-269. The sequence goes on along the minus strand of CANQGU010000020.1, from coordinate 3,736 downwards.
CAAATATAATAACTTTCCATTTAGAAGCTTGTAAAAATGAAGATGAAATATTTCAAGCAATAGAATTAATAAAACAGAACAATTCAAGAGTGGGAATAGCAATAAAGCCAGATACAAAAATAGAAGAAATATATAAATATTTGCCATATATTCATGTGGCTTTAGTTATGACAGTTGAACCTGGTAAAGGTGGACAAACTTTAATTACAGATATGGTATCTAAAATTGAAAAATTAAGCACATATATTAAAGAAAACGATTTAGATACTGTAATAGAAGTTGATGGTGGTATAAACCTAGCAACATGTGAAGATGTAAAACAAGCAGGTGCAGAACTGTTGGTTTCTGGAACTGCAATTTTGATGGCAAAAGATTATAAGCAAATAATAGATGAACTAAAAAAATAATTCAATTAAAAAAATTTAAATAAAAAAATAAATAAGAACAAATATAGCTTATAAATTTATATACAATGTAATATACAAAGAAAGGAAGAAATGTATATATGAAAACAAGAGGCCAAATGTTAGAAGAAGTAAAACAAATTATGCCAGAAGATTATGATGAATTACAAAAATCAGCTTTTCTAGCAGTGTATGTATCAAAACAAGTTTCTTTTGATGAACATTATTGGTGGGGAAATATGAAAGAAAGAGTAAATATTTATAAAATGTCAAAAAAAGAAGCAATAAAAGCAAAACCAAGAAAAAAGGTTCATAGAAAACTTATTTGTGTAACAATTACACAGTTGTATTATTATTTGGCTAAAAATATTGGATTAAATGTTAAATATTATGCAAATTTGTATGGAGATAAAAAAATATTTAAAAGTGATAAAGTACTTAAAATGCTATATAATTTGAGACATATTGCTGTGGCTGTAAAAATACCTGATAGAGGATATATAAAAGTTGATATCCAAAGAGATGTACATAGTATTCAAACACATTGTAGACCAGAGTTTTTTGGAACTAGAGATTGGAAAGACGAAGAAACAATAAAACTTGAATCTTCTGAAATAGATGAAGTATTTAAAAGTATAAATTATGTAGAAGACAAATATACAGATGATTATGTTGCTGAAGTTTTAAAACAAAATAAAGAATTACCACTTGTTCAAAAATGTAAAATCTTATTTTCTGATGAAAGAATTTTACAAGAAGTTAAAAATACAAAATGTGTAGAAGCTGCACTTTTTTATAAGTTTATAATAGAAAAAGTATGTAAAGAAGAAATTAACGGATTATATGATTCTAAATTGAATTTTTTTATTTGCCAAAAAAAGATGGAAAGAAAAAAACAATATACTTTTGGTCTTTATTCAATAGAAAAAGATTCTGATATGATATATATTTTTTCTAAAAAGAAAAATGAACTTATTCCAATTACACCAACAGAAATGCAGTTTTTATTAGATAATGGTATAGAAGTAAAAGATATGGATGAAAAAGAAGAGTTTTTAAGTTATATATCACAAAACACAAATAATCAAAATGATAATCAAAGTAACATTGCAGATGATATTATGTATGAGGATGAACAAGAAATATAAAATTAGATTTTTTAAAACATTTAAACTTGGTAAAATATAAAAATTTAAAAGTTTTGTTGTTAAATCTTTAAAATGTATTGACAACAATTTTAAATTGTGTTAATATAAAAGATGTATGCGGATGTGGCGGAACTGGCAGACGCGCTGGTCTTAGGAACCAGTGTCATTGACGTGGGGGTTCAAGTCCCTTCATCCGCACCAACGACGTATCTGTTCGAACTAATGGAACAGATAGATACAAAAATCAATCAATCAGTAAAATGGTTGATTTTTTCTTTTGCAAAAAAATCATCCTAAATCTATAAGGAAAGGATGGTGTTTTAAATGAAGATAATTAAGCAAGAATTACAATTTGAAGAAAGTCTAAAGCAAAGGCTTGAATTTATATGTGAGTTTTCAAAGGTTACTCCAAAGTTTGTAAATGGCAGTATTAGAAAAATTGAAAAGACTAATATTTCGTATATTGAGCCTCATAGAGTAATTATCAAAAATACTACTTTTTTAGTATTTAATTATTCTAATGATGTTTATATATCCAACTTGACTAAAAAGATAAAACTATCTGAATTAGAAGAATATCTGCAAAGCATATAAAAAAGTAAAAATTTGACATTTCTTGAAATCGTGATATAATATGGCTAATAAATTATATATAGTTGCTCGTTAAGAACTATATATTTATGAGTACTTTGAAAAAATAATATTATATTACATTATATTGTATTTCGTGATAGATAAATTTTAAGAGATGTCGTAAGTACTCGTATTGTACTTTGATGTCTCTTTTTTGTTAGGAGGTTATACAAATTGGACGAAGAAAAGAAAAAATGTGGTTTATATATGAGAGTATCAACTGAAGACCAAGCTCGTGAAGGTTTTAGTTTGCCAGAGCAAAAAGAAAGATTAGAAAATTTTTGTAAATTCAAAGGTTATGAGATAATAGATTATTACGAAGATGCAGGAATAAGTGCTAAAACGGGAAATCATAGACCAGAGTTTGAAAGATTAAAAGAAGATATTAAGTCAAAAAGAGTAAATACAATAGTTGCTCTAAAATTAGATAGAATAACAAGAAGTATATTTGATTGGGAAAATCTAATAACATTTTTAGATGAAAATAATGCATATCTTGATTGTGCAAATGATGAAATAAATACTACAACTGCAAACGGTAAAATGATTTCAAGACTTTTAATGAGTGTTAGCCAAAATGAAATAGAAAGAACAAGTGAAAGAACAAAAGTAGGTTTAGCAGGTGCAATAAAGCAAGGTCATATACCTCATATTGCTCCTTTAGGTTATAAACACGAAAATAAAACTCTTGTAATAGATTATTCTACAAAAGATGTTGTAATTAGAATATTTGAATTATACTCTAATGGTTATTCTTATCAAAAAATAAGTAATATCTTTAACGAAGAAAAAGTTTTAGGAAAAGATAATTGGAGAGATTCTACAATACAGACTATTCTTGAAAATGAAATATATAAAGGAGATTTTGTTCACGGAAAAAGAACTAAAAATCCTACCTACTATGAAAATGTAGTAGAGCCCATTATATCAAAAGAGATGTGGGAAGATTGTCAAGTACAGAAAAAGAAAAACTCAAGAAGTTATCAAAGAACATTGACATATTTATATTTGCAAAAACTAAAATGTCCTAAATGTAATCGTATTTTAGGTGGTAAGGCAACAACAAAGAAAAATGGAAAGCCATACTTCTACTATTATTGTAATGATTGTAAAATCTCTTTCAAAGAAAATGTTATAAACGATTACTTCAATCAATTTATTAGTGAATTAGTAGAATATGACTCTGTTGTAAATCAATTCTTCTTGCCTATGATAAAGCAAAGATTTGATGAACCAAAGGAACAATTAGAAAAAGAACTTGCTAAACAAAATGATAAACTTGAGAGAATTAGAAAAGCATATATTAACGGAGCGTTTGAATTAGATGTATATAAAAAAGAAATGTCTATTGTAAAAAATACTATAAATAATCTACAAAATGAACTTAATACAACTGATTGCACAGAAGAACTAAAGTTTACACCAAAAGACATTTTATTAAAGAGAGATATTGATTTTATTAACAAAATTAAGTTAAACAAAGAATATCAAGAAAAAACTAAGACTTGGAAAGATTATACTCGTGAAGAACAAGCCGAACTTATAATGAAA
>CANQGU010000019.1 GCA_947623465.1 uncultured Clostridia bacterium | reverse complement strand
TAGACTATATTATCTTTATGTTTCAAACTCAAAATTATATATCATCGGATTATTTTCCGAAACTTCTTGACACTAATGGTAAAAGGATAGTGTAAAATGGTTTCGGAATAGAAAAAAAGAAAGTCCTTCTTTAAATAAAGATGCCAAATGATTTTGCATAAAAAACATAATTGTCAAAAATAAAAAAATTTTTGAAAAAATGTAAAATTTTAAAAAAAGAAAAAACGGATAAAAAAATAAAAATGAAAAATAATAAATTTATAAAAAATTAGCAAAATTGTATGGCATAAAATATTAAATACTTAATCTACAATAAAGTTAATTTAAAATTTTTTTTAGGAGGTAAAAAAATGAAAAAAACAATAGCAATATTATTATTTTTAACAACTTTAGTAATAATGTTATTACCTAATGTTACTAATGCAGCTGCAGAAGATGCTGTAGTTCAAATAAGTGCAGATTCTACATTAGTAGAAGTAGGAGATACAGTTAAAATAACAGTAACTCAATTAAAAAAGGGAACAACAGAATTAAACAAATCAAAATATGTTAAATTTAAGTTATCCTATAACAAAGAAATATTTGGTTATGAAAGTATAACAGGAGGATTTAATGCTACTGATGCAGCTTCAGATGGAAATATTGAAGTAAAAACAGATCAAGCTCATCAAACTGAAGATATATCAAGTGTAACTTTAACATTTAAGGCATTAAAATCAACAACTAGAAGGGAAGGAACCTTTAGTGTATCAGAATTTAAATTAGGAAATGATGATAGTTCTGCAGAAGAAACTAATTATTATTCAGCAAAACAAATTAGTATTACAGTAAAAGACAGATATGAAGGAAATATAAGTATACAAGCTAATAAAACTAGTGTACCAGTAGAAAGAAAAGTTAATATTTCTTTAGCACAAACAATACCAACAAATTATGTTGAAGCAACAATATCATATGATAACACTCATTTTGAATTTGTTGCACCAGCAAATTCTGAATATGAAGCAGATACTTCTACAAATGGACAAGTTACTATAAAAGCATCAGGAACAGAATTAACAGATGTAACATTATTATTTAAGGCAATAGCAGTAACAGAGGAAAATAGACCAAGTGCGTTTGAAATTTTAAGCTACAAAGCAGGAAATAACAGTGAAGAAGCTTTAAATGCACATCTATATTATTCAAAACAAGTATCTGTTGCAGTAACTCCAAGAAATAACTCAATAGTTGATATAAGAACAGATTTAACAGATAATATAGCAAAATTAGGAGATACATTTGTTGTAACAGTATCTCAAGATAAACCTACAGATTATTTACAATTTGATTTATTTTATGATCAAGAAATATTTAAATATGTTGGCTTAGGTGAAAATAATGCAGAAATTTCAGCAACAGAACTAGACGGAATGCTTACTATATCAGCTACTGGAAGTCAAATGTCAGAAATAAATATAAAATTTGAAGCATTAAAATTAACAGAAGGAAGAAATGATACAAACAAAGAATATATAACAGTTAGCAACTTCCTTTCAGGAGATAATTCAGGAGATACAGATATAGCAGAATATAATATACAACAAGTAGGAATTGAAGTAGTAGATGTACCTGTTGAAGAACAACCAAAAGAACAAGAAATACCAATTGAAGAACCAATTGAAGAATTACCAGATACAGGTTCTGTTTTAACTACTCTTATAGCAATAATTGTAGCAGAAATTTCTATAATAGCTATAGTTTTAGGAATATATATAAAAAATAAAAGATCTTAAGCATTTTCCTGTAATATTGCTTTTAAATAATGTTAAAGGCAAATTATAAAGGAGCATATGTAAAATGAAAAATAAAATAATTTATTATATTCTTTTTGGATTAGTTATTTTTTGTATTATTTATATAATATGTAGTAATAATCTCTTTAAAATAAGCAAAAATAGTAAACAAAATAATGGTCAAGCAAGTAAAATGAGTATACAAAGAAAAATAGAAGAAGAAAATAATAAAACTGAAGAAAAAAACGAACAAGAGGAAAATAATAATACAGAGGAAAATAATGAACAAGTAGAACAAACAGAAGAAAAAGTAGACGAAACAAATACTATACAAGAAGACACTATAAAGCAAGATATAGAAGACAAAAATAAAATCCCTGAAAAAATGGGAGGATATAATGTGTTAGGTAGACTTGTAATAGAAAAAGTAAATGTTAGCAAAAATATATTAAATGTATCAAATGAAAAATCATTAAAAGTATCAGCAGTTAAATTATATGGCCCCAATATAAATGAAGTAGGAAATTTTTGTATATGTGGTCATAATTGGAAAAGTATGCTAAAAAGAGTTTTAGAATTAGAAGTAGGAGATACATTTTATTTAATTGATAGGGAAACATTAAATAAAGTAAATTACAAAATTTATAATATATATACTTGTATGCCAAAAGATTTAGAGTGTTTAAATCAAAATACAGAAGGAAAGAGAGAAACTACTATTATTACATGTAATCCTGGAGGAATAACAAGATTAATAATAAAAGGAAAAGAAATATAAAAAAATAAAAGTGTGTTAATTGCAAAATGGTAATTTACACACTTTTTTAATTAGTATAAATTGCGTAAATAAAAACATAATACACTACCTTTGTTTGGCAAAATTTGACAAAATTAAGATTTATATGCTATACTTATTATGTATACTAAATTGTATCCTAGATAATTTATGAGGGTTAGGTCAATTTTTATCAAAAATAGAATTGTGAAAGGAGAATTTTGTTATGAGTGACTATAAGGACTATTTTATAAGGAGTAATTATATGGATGAACAAAACAAAAGATTACAAGAACAAATGAAGAAAGAAGGAAAAGTAAAAGTTTCCGAAGGAGAATCTAAGAAATTTATTCAAGATAAAGAAATAGAAAAAAGACTTACAAATTATTTTAAAAGAAAATATGATTCGAAAGATACTTTTATGTTTTCACATATAAGATATAAATATGAATATTTTGGTATACGAACTGTATTAGATTTAAATAATGGTGGTACAACAAAAGAAATACAAGAAGATATTATAGATAGTGCTACTGCACATATTCCAATCTTAGTTCCTTATATTGAAGATTGGGATTATTTACAATTTATGATATTAAATAATTGTCTAAAAGTTGAAGATATTATAGATTTAAATAGCGGTAATGAAGAAACTGTGAAAAAAGATTTAATAAGTAAAATAAAAAACATTATGCCTAAAGGTGTTACAATTATTGATGAGACTGAACTTGATAGTGCTCTTAAAGAATTAGGATATACTACATATAAATTTGAATTTACAAATTTAGGTCCATTGGGAGATGGAAGAATAACTACCAAATTATACGGAGAAGTTGAATGTGATTATACTAGATACCCTAAAAATAATATTGATGAGAAATTGTCTAATAAATTAGAAGAACTATATTCTCAAAATAGACTTGAAGTAAAATTAAAAACATATGGAAAAGGTACAGAAGAAAAACCAATTCATATCACAGATTGCCATGAAGAATATACTTTTGAAGGAAAAAAATATATTAGATTATTATCAAAGAATTCTTCAGACCTAAAACTTTCTAACGGTCAAAAAATTGAAGATGGAAATCCATATTGGATTGAAGTAGAAGAAATAGAAAAAGATGAAAAAGTACAGGAAGTTCATGATGTTTCAGAATTACAATCAATAATATCAGACAGAAGGCAAGGAAAGGTATCTGAAGTATTAACTGAATTTATAAATGAAGAAAAAATTAATAAAGAAAAAGATGAAAATACACAAAAAGATATTTTATAAAATGGAGAGAAAAGTATGATAAGAGTAGAACTTAGTGAAGGAATATCTGAAACATTAGATATATTAAATCATATAGATAAAATATATGTAAATAAAATACCAGAAAACTTCAAAAGATTTTTAGAAAAAAACAAATCAAAAACCTATATACCCAAATTAGATCATTCTAAAAAATTAAATGAAATGAATTTAAAAGAGTCTACTAAAGATATTTTGGCAACAATATATATACATTATTGGGCTGATTTGAAAGAAAAAGCAGAATATAATAATATGCTAGCAAAAAATGAAAAAAAGTATCAAGAAGAATTAAGAAAAAAATATAATCCAGATGATTTATTTAAAAATTCTAAACTATAACATATTGTACCTCGGATAACCTATGGGACCGAGGTCATTTTTTTATATTAATAAAAATAACAAAAAAACTTTTATTTCATAAGATATAAAAAAAATGTAAAGGAGTTTTTTTCTATGGATTATGAATTAATGATGAATGGAAATTTAAAAATAGGACAAAAGGCACCTAATTTTAATGCAGTAACTACATATGGGAATATAAAGCTAGAAGACTACAAAGGAAAATGGCTTGTGTTTTTTTCGCATCCAGGGGACTTTACCCCAGTATGTACAACAGAAATGATAGCATTTGCTAATAGCTATCCTTATTTTTGCCAAATAAACACAGAACTTTTAGGATTAAGCATAGACAGTAATCCTTCACATTTAGCATGGATGAACGATATTTATCAAAAAACAGGAATAATTTTGCCATTTCCAATAGTAGCAGACAGAAGCGGGGAAATAGCAAGACTATATGGAATGATATCAAAAGATGTAAGTAGTACAGAGACAGTAAGAAATGTAATAATAATAGATGATAAAGGAATAGTTAGAACAATATTAATTTATCCTCTAAATGTAGGAAGAAATATAGCAGAAATATTAAGAACAGTTCAAGCCTTACAAATGGCAGACTGTAGTCAAGCTTCTACTCCTGCAAATTGGATACCAAATGGACCTGTTATAATGCCAGCACCTAAAACATTTGAAGAATTAGAAGAAAGAAAAAAATATGTAGAAGAAAACAATAGCGGAATGAGTTGGTATTTAAGCTTTAAAGAACCGCCTAAAAAATGTATAGAAGAAGAAAACAAAAATAAAAATTAATTTAATATATCAAACTAATATTAACAGATTTATAAGATAAAAATGTAAAACTGACTTCCCGTTCCACTTTATTTTTTTTAAAATATATGATATAAGTATAAAGTAAAAAATATATGCATTATGTGGAAAGGAATAATTATAAATTATGGGAGAAAGACTATACGAATACGAAAAAATAACAGATTTAAAAGATATGCTAGAAAAGTCAGGAAAAGAATATGGAAATAAAATAGCATACAAAATAAAAATAGATAAAAATAAATACAAAACATTTACACATAGCAAAGTAAGAGAAATGATAAATGGTTTAGGAACAAGATTAATAGATATGGGACTAAAAGGAAAAAAAATAGCAGTAATTGGAGAAAATAGATATGAGTGGGAAATAGCTTATTTAGCAATAGTTTGTGGAGTTGGAATAGTAGTACCACTAGATAGATCATTGCCAGAAAATGAATTAGAAAAATTAATTGACCGTTCTGGAGTAGAAGCAATATTTTTCTCAAATAAATATGAAGAAACATTAAAAAATATAGTAAATAGAGGAGTAGGAAAGCTTAAAACTTTAATTTCTATGGATTTAGAAGAACATAAAGAAGGAATATATTCTGAAAAAGAACTTATAAAAAGAGGAGAAGTTCTTTTAAAACAAGGACATAGAGAATATTTAGATGCAAAAATTAACAATAAAAAAATGAGTATAATGTTATTTACGTCAGGAACAACATCAAGTGCTAAAGTTGTTGCATTATCTCATAAAAACATAACATCAAATTTAATGGATATAGCATCAACTTTAGATGTAGACTCAAATGATGTATTTTTATCATTTTTACCATTACACCATGTATTTGAGTGTACGGTTGGATTTTTATTTAGTTTATACAAAGGTGCACAAACAGTATTTTGTGATGGGATGAGATATATTGTAGACAATTTAAATGAATATAAAGTATCAGTTATGGCATCAGTTCCTGCAATATATGAAAGAATATTTAAAATGATAAGAAAACATTTAGAGCAAAATGGTGAGCTAGAAGAAATTTTACAAAAAGAAGAAGAATATAAAAACTCCACTATGGAAGAAAAGAAAAAAGCATTTAAAAAAATCCATAATATGCTAGGTGGAAACATAAAATGGCTTATTAGTGGTGCTGCGAGCTTAGATAAATCAATAGAAGAAAGATATAGAAGATTAGGTATAAATTTAGTACAAGGATATGGACTTACAGAAACATCACCTGTTATTGCAATGGGTAACAAAGTAAATTATAAAGTAGGTTCAATTGGTAAAACAGTTCCATCTGTAAAAGCAAAAGTAATTGACAGTAACAAAGAAGGTGTTGGAGAATTAATTGTTAAAGGTCCAAACATAATGCTTGAATATTTTGAAAATGAGGAAGCAACTAAAAATGCAATGATAGATGGATGGTTCCATACAGGAGATCTTGCAAGAATTGATGACGAAGGATATATTTTTATTTGTGGAAGGAAAAAGAGCGTTATAGTTCTAAAAAACGGAAAAAATATATATCCAGAAGAAATGGAAAATTTATTAAATAGAATAGAAGGTATTGAAGAGTCATTTATATATGGAAAACAAGTATCAGAAGATAAAAACAATATAAAAATTTTTGCAAAAATTGTTTATAATGAAGAAGTAGTAAAAAATGCATATAAGGTAAAAACAGATGAAGAAATATATAATGCTTTATTAGAAAAAGTAAAAGAAATAAATAGATTACTTCCACACTATAAAGCGATAAGAGGAATAATTGTTACAACAGAACCTTTAATTAAAACAACTACAAATAAAATAAAAAGAGAACAAAATTTAGCAAAAATAATGAAAGAAAATTAAAACTTGTAGGTTAAAAATTTTATTAATTTTTAACCTATAAATTCTTAATTATAATTTAAAATTTTTATAATTAAGAAAATTTTACAAAATCACTTGACATAACTAAAAAAATAGTATAATATATTTTCATATTATATCAACTCATATTCATTTAAAATTTTATCTAAGAAATAATCAAAAAATTTTATCAAAAAGTAATTAAAATTATATAAAGAATTTTATCAAAAATAATAAAAAAATTTTAGAAATCAAATTAAAAATTATTAATTTCAAAAAAATCAAGAAAAGAGGTAATAAATGAATAAAATAAAAAAATTAACAGCTGTAATTATGTTAATAATTATAGTATTATTTAATATGGAAAAATTTGTACTAGCTGTAACAAATAACTTAATAGATACATCAAATAAGGCATCACTTACTATAATCGAATATGAAAATGCGTATGGAAAAGACAAAGATGTGCGAAAAAATGAGCCATTAAAAAATGTAGAAATAACTATATACAAGTTAGATGAGGCAAATTTAGAAAAAGATGCAAAACAATTAGAACAAGAAATAAAAAGTAAATCAATTAATTTAAGTTCTACAGTAAAAATGACAAATCAAGATGGACAAGTAGTTTTTAGTAATTTAGATTTAGGAAGATATTTTGTAATGGAAACAAAAGCTCCAAAAAATGTAACTGAAAAAATGGAAAGTTTTATAATAGACTTACCTCGTTCAAATGAAACAGGAACAAATTGGGAATATAATGTTACAGTATATCCTAAAAACATTACAGTTTATGGAGATGTAGAATTAACAAAATACGATAAAGATGGTACAACACCATTACAAGGAACAATATGGCAATTACAAAAGAAAAATAAAGATAAATGGGAAATATATGAAAATACAGAACTTACAACAAATTCTAATGGAAAAATAACAATTCAAGGGCTTGAAGTTGGAACATATAGATTAGTTGAAACTAAAACTTTAGATGGATATATATTAGATAGTTCAAATGTTCAAGAATTTACTGTAACAAGTGATGCAACAAGTTTTAAATTTACTGCAATAAATGAAAAGCCTGAAATAGAAAAACAAGTTAAAGGGTCAAATGGAAATTACTATACACATACAAGCAAATTTCAAACAGAAATTACAGAGTGGAAAATTTCATCAGATATACCAAAAGTAATAGAAAAAATGCAAAATTATTATATAACAGACTTATTACCACAAGGTTTAGAATATGTGGAAAACTCAATTAAAATTGAAAACTTAAATATTAATTCAGATTATACTGTAGATTATAGTAACAATACATTAAAAGTAATTTTAAATACTGCAAGTTCTAATGTGCAAAATTTAGAAAAAGCAATAATTACTTATCAAACAAAATTTAATAAAAATGTAAAATTTTCAGAGGAAATGGTAAATCAAGCAACATTAACCTATACTGATAAAATAAATGTAGATGGAACATCAGCAGCTTCAACAAAAGAAAAAACAACTAACTCAGCAGAAGTTCATACAGGAAAATTATTAATAAAAAAGGTGGATCAAGATGGAAATAACCTTCAAGGTGCAAAATTTAAAATAGCAACATCTAAACAAAATGCTGAAAATGGAGTATATATAAAAAATGCTGAAAATCGTGATATAGAAGCTATATCAGACGAAAATGGAAATGTAATATTTGAAGGTTTAAAATATGGAAATGATGGAGAAGATGAAGCAAATGCAAAAACTTCTTATTGGGTAGTAGAGACTGAAACTCCAACTTATGAAGATGCACGAGGAGAAGAAAAACACTATAATTTATTAAATACACCTATAGAAGTAAAAGTATCTACATCATCTGATACAGAAAATTCGGCAACTTTAAAAATAGTAAATAAAAAAGGTTTTGTATTACCTTATACAGGTGGAATTGGAATAGTTTTATTTATATTAATTGGTACAGGTTTAATTGTACTTTCAATAAAATTAAATAAAAAAACGGATTCAAAAAGGAGGTAGTATGAAATTTAAGATTTTAAGATTAATTTTAATTCTATTTTTTATTTTTATATTATTATTTCAAAATTGCAGTTTAATAGCTTATGCAAGTACAGAAAATAATGTTGAAAATCAAGTAAAAGAAGAAATATCAAGTAGTACAGAATTAAAAAAAGAAAGTAATAAAACAAATAGCCAACAAAATAATAATTTAAATAAAGATAATAATACAGCAACGAATAATGAAACAGAGAACAAAAAAGAAACAAATGTTGAAAAAGAAAACAATAAAAAACCAAATGGTGAAACAACAAACCAAGAAAATGGAACAAACAACAATGAAACAAAGAACCAAAAAGAAAATAAAGATGAAACACCAAACAGAGAAACAACAACTAAAAAAGATGAAGTAAAAAGTAATGAAGCAACAAACCAAGAAAATAAAGTGACAAACAGTGAAGCAACAAACCAAGAAAATATAGTAACAAATGGTGAAAAAACGAATTTTGAAGATATAAATAGCCTAAAATCAGAACAAATCGAGCCGGAAAGTTTAAATACACAAGAACAAATTGAGCAAGCAAATTTAAGTACACCAGAGCAAATTGCCCCAATAAGTTTAAGTACACCGGAAACAATTAATCCAACGTACTTTTTTAAAGAATCTATATTAGATACCTTAGAGTTAAATTTAGCGGAATTGCCAACTATAACAATAGAAAATAAAGGAAGCGATACCTGGGAAGAAGTTGTAGGAACACATCCTATAAATTATGGGTCTAGATTTCAACACAAAATGTTATATTTAAGAAGTAAAGCATATGATAAAAATTTAAATGAAATTATAACAGTAAAATTTAATAATGGTGGAACAATAGGTGGTAAACCAATTGATATTAAATTTATATACTCAGATTTACACACAACAGCAGATACAAACGAAACGAGAGATTTTTTCTTGAGTTGGTGTGCGTATGGTAAAGTAGAAAATAGAACCGTCCTAGAAGAATTTTTTAATATTGGATTTGATAAATTTAATCTTGATATTTCCTTTTATTATCACGGTCAAAGTACTCCAATAAAATTAGACAGTGCTTATTTTACAGTTTCTTCTTTAGATAAAGAAGGAAGTCATATTGAAGCTACAAATAGCACACAAGCATCTAATGTATATTATTATGAAAATACTGCTATTGTAAAATCAGACTATGAAACAATTGGAGGAAAAAGGTATTATAATGTATTTAAAGGAACAATAAGTGATCTTGAATATAAAGAAACAAGAAGTGTTATATGTTTTGAATATAATAATAAAACAAGTATCAATTTTAATATGTTTTCACTAGGAACTAAGCCTGTAAGCTTTGGTTATCATGTAAAATTTTATTCATTAAATGCATCTATGTCAAAACCAATAAAAAGTGTAGATAAATCAGAGGCATATCCGTCTGACACGCTTGTATACACTATAAAGCAAAAAATGCCATATATAAATAATAGTACTTTTAAATTTAATAGTTTTAAATTTAAAGATACATTAGCCTCATGTTTTGATTTTAATTCTATAAATTTAGAAGTAAAAGATTACAAAGGAAATACTGTGACCAATTCAGCAGGAACCACTAAAATTCAAAATGGAGAAGTAATTTATGATTTTAATAAAGAATACCTAAAATCAAAAACATGGAAAGGAGAAGAATTTACATTTAAAATATCAGCAAAAATTAAAGAAGATATTTCAGAATATTTGAAATCTAAAAATAATATAGAAAACTTTTCAACAACCATAATGAATAATACTTCATCTGGAACGCAAAATTCCAATACTGTTACAACTGCTTTAAAAGAAATAATTAAAGGAACAGCAAAAATTATAAAAACAGGAGATGGAAACCAAAGGCTAGAAGGTGCTAAATTTAAAATAGTTGCAAAAGAAGATATATATTCAAAAAATAGCCTTGTGCATCATAAAGGAGACATTATAGCTGAAAAGATAACAAATTCAAATGGAATAATAGAATTTACCAATTTATATGCAGGAAAATATGAAATATTTGAAACAGAAGCACCTAAAGGTTATGAAAATTTAAAATACTCTATAGAGTTTGATATAACAAAAGATAAAGCAAATCAGGAATTTACAGTAAAAAATGTATTAAAGCCAGTATTACCGAAAGCAGGAGGAATAGGAAATATAGCATATATTTTTGTAGGTACAAGTTTAATATTAATAAGTATAGCAGGTTATATAAATTTAAGAAAAAAATTGTATCTAAAAAGGGAAAGTGATTAAATATGAAAAAAATATTTATAAATTTAATTTTTATAATTGGCATATTAATACTTTTATATCCATTAGTAGGAAAATTAATATCAATAAAAAATCAAACAATTGCAGTAGAAAGCTATGATAAAAAAATAAGTGATATGGAATTAGGTAAAAAAAGTGAATTAAATGAACAATTAAAAAAATATAACGAAGATTTATACAATATTAAGACTAATTATAATAACAGCACAGATAGTAAAGCTGCTGAGCAGGAAATGGATACAGCAAACTTTTATCCAAAAGGAGAAATAATATCTTATATTACAATTCCAAAAATAAATATAAATATTCCAATATATGAAGGTTCAAGTAATTTTGTTTTAGAAAAAGGAATAGGACATTTAGAAAACACATCTTTTCCAACAGGAGGAATAAATACACATACAGTACTTGTTGGGCATTCGGGATTAGCTACTAAAGAATTATTTAACTCATTAGATAAGTTAGTTGTAGACGATAATTTTTATATAAGAAATTTAGATAATTTTTTAAAATATAAAATTGTAAATATAGAAATAGTTGAACCTTACGATGTAGAAAAATTAGAGATACAAGAAAATGAAGATTTGGCAACACTTGTAACTTGTATACCCAAATATATAAATACACATAGATTACTTGTTACAGGTAAAAGAGATAAAATACAAAAAGAAGATGAAATACAAATAGAAACTACAAAAAATGAAATAAAAAGTAAAAGAAATATTGCAAAAGAAATCGTTATAATTTTAGGAATAGTTATTTCTATATTATTAATTATCATTTTAATAAAAAAATACTTTAAATTATAAAAGTTATTATTGTACTGACCTGCCAGTACAATTTATTTTTTTTTAAATTTGTGGTATAAATGTATACATGAAATTAAATATATTAGGAAAAGAAAAAATATTTTACGAATCAATAGATTCTACTCAAAAAGAAATATGGAGAAGAATTGATAAAAATAATATACAAAATGGAACAATGATTATGGCTAACATACAAACAGAAGGAATTGGAACACATGGAAGAAGTTGGCATACAGACACTAAAAATAACATTGCAGTTTCTTTTGTAATAGAGCCTAAATGCAGTATAAAAAAAATAGAAGGAATTACAATTCAAATTGCTAAGTTATTAATAAAAACATTTGAAGATTTGTATAACATTAAATTAGAAATAAAAGATCCAAATGATTTAGTATATAGAGGAAAGAAAATAGGAGGAATACTTACACAGACAAAAGTGCAAGCAGAAATTGTTAAATATTTAGTAATTGGAATTGGAATAAATACAAATCAAAAGGAATTTTCAGAAGATATAAAAGAAATTGCATCATCTATAAAAAATGAATTTGGAATTGATGTAGACAATAAAAGTGTAATAAATAAATTTTGTGAATTATTCGAAATTTGGCTAACAGAAAATAAAATTTTAAGTTATTAAAGAAAGGAGCAGTAATGAAAATAGCATTTTTATTTCCAGGGCAAGGATCACAATCTATTGGTATGGGAAAAGACTTATATGATAAGTTCCAAGAATACAGACAAGTATATGAAAAGGTAAAAAATATTACTAAAATTGATGTAGAAAAGTTAACATTTGAAGGAACAGAAGATATTTTAAGTGAAACAAAAAATACACAAATTGCAGTATTAACAATGAGTTTGGCTATTTTAGAAATCTTGAAAAAATACAATATAGAAGCGGATATTTCAGCTGGACTAAGTTTAGGAGAATATACTAGCTTAATTTATAGCAAAGCTCTTTCATTTGAAGATGGAGTAAAACTTGTTCAAAAGCGTGGAGAATATATGCAAAATTATGTACCACAGGGGAATTGGCAAATGGCAGCTGTTTTAGGTGCTGAAGATGAAACAGTATGTGAAATATGTAAAAAAGTAAAAAATGGATTTGTATCAGCTGTAAACTTTAACTGCCCGGGTCAAGTTGTTGTTTCTGGAGACGAAGAAGGAATAAAAGAATTTCAAACAATTGCAGAAGAACAAGGAGTAAGAAAAATTAGATTACTAAAAACATCAGGACCATTTCATACAGAAAAATTAGCAGAAAGCTCAAGACTATTTAGAAATGAGCTAGAAAATATACAGTTCAAAGATTTTAAAACAAAAGTTATAAAAAACATAGATGGAGAAATTTATTCAAAAACAGATGATATTAAAGATATTTTAGCAAAACATATAATAAATCCTGTCAAATTTTCTAAAGGATTAGAAAAAATGATTGAAGAAGGTGTAGATACATTTATTGAGATAGGGCCTCGGAAGAACTTTATCAGGTTTTGTAAAAAAACTAAAAACAGATAAAGAAATAAATATTTTTAATATAAATAATGTTCAAACATTAGAACAGGTTGTAGATTTTTTAAATAAATAATAAAACAATTTATAAATAATTAAAATAAAGAAAGGATGATTAAATATGGCAGTAGCTTTAATTACAGGAGCTGCAAAGGGAATAGGAAAACAAATTGCCTTAACTCTTGCAAAAAATGGATATGACATAGCAATTAATTATAGAACAGAAAATGAGGAGCTAGAAAACCTAAAAAAACAAATAGAAGAAAACAATGTAAAATGTCTTTTAGTAAAAGGAGATGTTTCAAATTATGAAGATTGCGAAAGCTTTGTAAAAGAAACTGTAGACAATTTAGGTTCAATAGATGTTTTAGTTAACAATGCAGGTATTACAAAAGATATGTTATTAATGAGGATGAAAAAAGAAGATTTTGAACAAGTAATAGATATTAATTTAGTAGGAACATTTAATGTAACAAAAAATGTAGTTCCATATATGATGAAAGCACGTTCAGGAAACATTGTAAACATATCATCAGTAGTTGGAATATCAGGAAATGCAGGTCAAACAAATTATTCTGCTTCAAAAGCAGGAATAATAGGATTTACAAAAAGCTTAGCAAAAGAAGTAGCATCAAGAAATATAAGAGTAAATGCAGTAGCACCAGGTTTTATAGAAACAAGTATGACAGATGTTTTAAAAGATGAAATAAAAGAAGAAATTGCAAAAAATATACCATTAAAAAGAATGGGAAAACCAGAAGATGTTGCAAATGTTGTAAAATTTTTAGTATCTGAAGATAGTTCATACATAACAGGTCAAGTAATTAATATAGATGGAGGAATGTTAATGTAAAAAGGACCCCCTATCCTTTGAAGAATAGGGAGCACCTTTATTCTACAGATGTAGTTTTACATTAAAAGCATGTGTTGTATAGGTGTGTTTGCTTGCAGGATCAATCCACAAATTAGGCGGATTGTTAAACAAAACCTTTAATACCCCAACTACATCTTTAGCATTTACGTCACCTTCAAAATGAAGGGTTGACGGGACGGTATCGCCGTTTTTAAAAACTGCTGCAACAACCTGAGATAAAATCTCTAATTTAGTAACAGATTTTTCAGCTAGATACCTAGACCGTAACATTCTAGCTTTCGCCATAAAGTGATCGATCTTCATATGAACTACCTCCTTGGTTTTTATGTTAATTTTATTATACATCAAAATGCCAATAAATTCAATAGAAAGGAATAAAAAAATGGGAAAAAGAGTTGTTATTACAGGAATGGGAGCCATAACTCCTATAGGAAATACAGTGGATGAAATGTGGAAAGGAATAGAAGAAAAAAAATGTGGTGTAAATAATATCACAGAATTTGATACAGAAGGATATAAAACAAAAGTTGCAGCTGAAGTAAAAGGCTACAATGTAGAAGAACATTTTGACTTAAAAAAAGCCAAAAGATTAGATAAATCTTCACAATTAGCCATAATTGCTGCAAGAGAAGCTCTTAAAGACAGTGGAGTAACAAAAGAAAATACCGACTTTGAAAGAATAGGAACTTTTGTAAGTTCAGGAATAGCAGGCTTAGGAACAATTGAAGAACAAACAAGAATAAACTTTACTAAAGGACATAACAGAGTTTCTCCAATGTTTATTCCAATGTCAATAGCAAATATGCCTGCAGGAAATGTATCAATAGACCTAGGACTAAAAGGAGAATCAATATCAATACTTTCAGCATGTGCATCATCAACACATGCAATAGGAGAAGCTTATAAAACAATAAAATATGGTTCAGAAGATGTAATTTTAGCAGGAGGTTCAGAAGCATCTATTTGTGGAATGGGAATAACAGGATTTGAAAATATGAAAGCATTATCAAATGCGGTAGACCCAAACAGAGCAAGTATTCCTTTTGATAAAGAAAGATCAGGCTTCGTAATGGGAGAAGGAGCCGGAGTAGTTGTATTAGAAGACCTAGAACATGCTAAAAAAAGAGGAGCTAAAATATATGCAGAAGTAATAGGTTATGGAGCAACATCTGATGCATACCACATAACATCACCTGCACCAGAAGGAGAAGGTGGCGCAAGAGCTATGAAAAGAGCAATAGAAGATGCAAAAATAACTCCTGACCAAATTGATTACATAAATGCACATGGAACATCAACACATTTAAATGACAGCTTAGAGACACAAGCTATAAAAACAGCATTAGGAGAAGAAAATAGCAAAAAAGTAATGGTAAGTTCAACAAAATCAAATGTAGGACATATGTTAGGTGCAGCAGGTGCAGTAGAGGCAATAATATGTGTAAAAGCAATAGAAAACTCATTTGTTCCACCAACAATTAATTATAAAGTAAAAGATGAAGAATGTGATTTAGATATAGTTCCAAATGAGCCTAGAAAGGCTAATATAGACATTGCAATGTCAAATTCATTAGGATTTGGTGGGCATAATGCAAGTATAATAATAAAAAAGTATGAAGAGTAAAAAAGTCTATAAAGTAAAAAATACAACTTTAAAATAGTTTATGTAACAAAGAAAGGAATGATTGGAAATATGGAATACGAAAAAATAAAACAATTAATGGAAGATTTCGGAAATTCAAAGCTAAACTCAATAGAACTAGATTTTCCAGATGGAACAAAAATAAATATGAAAAAAGACGATGTAAAAAAAGTTACAAATGTTTCAAACGATAAAGTAATAGAAGAAGATTTTGAACAAATAGAAATTAATGAAAATTCAGATAAAAATGATGCTTATGATGGAAATATATTAAAATCTCCAATGGTAGGAACATTTTATGCAAAACCAAATCCAAATTCAGCACCATATGTTGAAGTTGGAAAAAAAGTAAAAAAAGGAGATATAGTTTGCATAATAGAAGCAATGAAGCTTATGAACGAAATAGAATCAGAATTTGATGGAGAAATAAAAGAAATTCTTGTAAAAGATGGAGAACCTGTAGAATACGGAAAACCACTATTTATAATAAAATAGACCGGCGGAAAAACTCCGCCGGTGAAGTGCAAGGGCTACTGAAATTTGAACCAAAGGCCGTTAGAAGTAGGCTCAATGATTGTAAGTGTCGCCACTTGGTCAATGAAGTCCCACAAGAAGGTTTCTCTTGGAGGGAAATCTTCTGGCCATGAAAGTTCTAAGCCCGATAAACTGTTGCCGTGTTCTTTGACATATTGTCGAAGTTTTTCAATAAACGGAACTAATAATAACTCTTTATCTGAGTCAGAAAATTTCCGAGTCCAATACTCCTCCAAAGTGTCAATTAAATTTGAATCACGCATAAAAGCACCTCCGCAAATATATTATTTATATTGCAACAGTTCAATTATAACATACAATTAGAATAAAGTAAAGGAGAGAATAAAAAATGTTAAATAAAGAAGAGATAAAAAAAATAATACCTCAAAGAGAACCATTTTTAATGATAGATGAGGTTGAAACATATACACCAAAAGAAAGTGCGGTAGCTTATAAACATGTAAGAGAAGATGAATGGTATTTTAAAGGACATTTCCCTGGAAACCCAATAATGCCAGGGGTATTAATTGCAGAAAGTCTAGCACAAACAGGTGCAATAGCAATTTTAGGTGCTAGAGAATATAAAGGAAAAAATGCTTTATTTGGTGGAATAGACAAAATGAAATTTAAGAGACAAGTAGTTCCGGGAGATACCTTAAAATTGGAAGTAAAAATAATAAAACAAAAAGGACCAATAGGAATTGGAGAAGCAATAGCAACAGTAGATGGAAAGGTAGCAGCAAGAGGAGAGCTAACTTTTGCAATAGTTGGGTAAAAGGAGGATTTTAATGAACAAAATTTTAATAGCAAATAGAGGAGAAATTGCAGTTCGTATTATAAGAGCATGTAAAGAAATGAATATTAGAACAGTTGCAATATATTCAGAAGCAGATAAAGATAGTTTACATACTCGTTTAGCAGACGAAGCTGTTTGCATTGGACCAAGCGATTCTAGAAAAAGTTATTTAAGTTATAAAAACATAATAGAAGCAGCATATTTAACAGGAGCAGACAGTATCCATCCGGGTTTTGGCTTTCTTTCAGAAAATAGTCAATTTGCTAAAATGTGTGAAGAATCAAATATAAAATTTATAGGACCATCATATGAGGTTATAAAACTTATGGGAAATAAATCAAATGCTAAAGAAATGATGGAAAAGGCAGGAGTACCTGTTGTACCGGGTTCAAAAGGCAGTATAAAAGGAATTCAAGAAGTTAAAGAAATTGCAAACAAAATAGGTTACCCTGTAATGTTAAAAGCTGCAGCAGGTGGTGGAGGAAAAGGAATACGAGTAGCAAATTCTGAAAAAGATTTAGAAACGAATTACAACATAGTAAAACAAGAAGCACAGATTTCTTTTAAAGATGATGAAATATACATAGAAAAATATATTCAAAATCCAAGACATGTTGAAATTCAAATTTTAGCAGACGAGCATGGAAATGTTATTCATTTAGGAGAAAGAGACTGTACAGTACAAAGAAATCACCAAAAAATAATAGAAGAGACACCATCAAATGCAATAGACGATAAATTAAGAGAAAAAATGGGAGATGCAGCAATAAAAGCAGCAAAAAAAGTAGGATATACAAGCTGTGGAACAGTTGAATTTATACTAGATAAAGATAAGAATTTTTACTTTATGGAAATGAACACTAGAATTCAAGTAGAACATCCAATTACAGAAGAAAGAACAGGTATTGATATAGTAAAAGAACAAATAAGAATTGCAGCAGGAGAAAAACTAAAATTAAAACAAAAAGATATAGAATTTAGAGGACATGTAATAGAGTGTAGAATAAATGCAGAAAATCCAAGCAAAAACTTTAGACCAAGCCCTCGGAAAAATTACAGGCTTAATACTTCCGGGAGGAAATGGAATTAGAGTAGATACATTTATTTATGCAGGTTACACAATTCCGCCTAACTATGATTCAATGATTGCAAAAATAATTGCACATGGAAAAACAAGAAACGAAGCAATAAGCAAAATAAAAAGAGCACTTGAAGAAACTGTAATAGAAGGAATAGACACAAATATAGATTTTCTATTTAAAATTATAAAAAATCCAAATTTCATTAGAGGAAATTTCGATACATCATTTGTAGAAACTGAAATTTTGTAATTATAGCTTATTCAGAAAAAATAAATACATTTTATGTAGAAATCGAAATTTTGTAAGGAGTGACAAAACACAATGATAGTTGATAAAATTAAAAAAAGAGAACCATCAGCTAAAAAAAATATAAATAAAGTAGACATACCAGTTGGAAAATGGGTAAAATGTACATCTTGTAAAGAGATTTTATACAAAGAAGATATAAGGAATAATTTAAGCATTTGTCCTAACTGTGGTGCATATTTTAGAATGCATATAAATAGAAGAATAGAGACCATAATAGATGATGGTACATATAAAAGATTTGATTTAGATATAGAAAATGTAAATCCACTTAACTTAGAAGATTATCCAATAAAGCTAGAAAAATTAAGACAAAAAACAGGAATTCAAGAAGCAGTAGCATGTGGAACAGGAAAAATTGAGGGAGAAGATGTTGTAATTTGTGTAATGGATAGTGGATTTTTAATGGGAAGCATGGGAACAGTTGTTGGAGAAAAAATTACATACGCAATAGAAAAAGCAATAGAACTAAAATATCCTTTAATAATTTTTACAGTATCTGGTGGAGCAAGGATGCAAGAAGGAATAATGTCACTTATGCAAATGGCAAAAACAACTTCTGCAATTTCTAAACTTAACAAAGCAGGAGGACTATACATATCTGTTTTGACTGACCCTACATATGGTGGAGTTACAGCTTCTTTTGCAAGTATAGCAGATATTGTTTTAGCAGAACCAAAAGCTATGATAGGTTTTGCAGGTCAAAGGGTAATAGAACAAACTATAAATGAAAGTTTACCAGAGGGGTTCCAAACAGCAGAATTTTTATTAGAACATGGTTTTATAGATAAAATTGTAGAAAGAAAAGACCTTAAACACACATTATACAAATTAATACAGTATCATAAATAATTAGATAAATATAATAAAAAATATATAAATACAATGGTTTATAGGCAAATCCTTATTAAAAAACCTAAATATATTATATAAGGAATAGATTTAAAATGGCAAGTTTAACTGCATGGCAAAAAGTAGAAATAGCAAGGTCAAATAATAGAAAAACATCTTTAGATTACATAGAAAATATTTTTGACGAATTTATAGAGCTACATGGAGATAGAAACTATAAAGATGATAAAGCAATAGTATGTGGTTTAGCAAAAATAGGAAAGCAAAACTATACAATAATTGCAGAACAAAAAGGGCGTTCAACTAAAGAAAATATTGAAAGAAACTTTGGTATGCCAAATCCTGAAAGCTATAGAAAAGCCATAAGATTTATGGACCAAGCAGAAAAATTTAATAGACCAGTAATAACCTTTATAGACACAAAAGGAGCATATCCGGGAATAGGAGCAGAAGAAAGAGGGCAACGGAGAAGCAATTGCAAGTTCAATGCTTAAAATGGCAGAACTTAAAGTTCCAATAATTTCTATAGTAATAGGAGAAGGTTCATCAGGAGGAGCATTAGCAATAGGTGTTGCAAATAAGATTTTAATGTTAGAAAATGCAATATATTCAATATTATCACCAGAAGGTTATGCTAGTATATTGTGGAAAGATTCATCAAGAGCAGAAGAAGCTGCTGAAAAAATGAAGCTTACAGCAAAAGACTTGTATGATTTAAAAGTAATAGATAAAATAATAAAAGAGCCACAAGACGATTTTGAAAAATTAATAAAGAACATCAAAAAAGAGATAGTTTCTCAAACAAAAGAACTAAAAGAATTATCACCAGAAGAACTTCAAGAACAAAGATACCAAAAATATAGACAAATGGGAGAATTTAAATAATGTTCAAATTTTATATAATGTTTGATTAAAAATAAATGAAGATATCAAAAAATAATTATTCATTTATAAAGATAGGAGGATTTTAAAATGATATTAGAAGGAAAGAAAATATTAATAATGGGAATTAGAAATAAATGGAGTATAGCTTATGGTATAGCAAAATCAGCTTACGAAAATGGAGCTAAGCTATTATTTACTTATGTAGGAGAAGAAAATAAACAAAAAATAGAAGAACTTACATCAGAATTTAAAGGAAGCAAATCTTATGTATTAGACGAAGCATCTCAAGATGATGTTGTAAAAGAAGTATTTACAAAAATAAAAGAAGAAAATGGAAAATTAGATGGAATAGTTCATGCGATTGCACATGCATTTACAGAAGATTTACACAATGACTTTATATTTACAAGTAAAGAAGGATATTCACACGCATGTGATGTAAGTGCATATTCATTTGTTTTAACTGCAAGAATGGCAAAAGAATTAGATATGTTAAATGAAAATGCAAGCTTAGTTACTCTAACATACCATGGTTCAACAAAAGTATTAGAAGGATATAATGTAATGGGAGTTGCAAAAGCAGCGTTAGAAGCAAGTATAAGATATTTAGCAGACAATTTAGGAAAAGAAGGAATAAGAGTAAATGGTGTTTCTGCAGGACCAATAAAAACTCTATCTGCAAAAGGAATAAAAGACTTTGGTTCAATTTTAACAGTTGTAGAACAAAAAGCACCACTTCATAAAAATGTAACAACAACGCAAGTTGGAAATGTTGCAACATTTTTACTAAGCGAAATGAGTGAAGCAATAACAGGTCAAGTTATATATGCTGATAATGGATACAATATAATGGGAGTATAGAAAAAAATCAGGTTTTTATTTAAAGCCTGATTTTTTAAAATAAAAAAATAACCATGTTACAGGTTATTTTCTTATACTCTTTTTACTTTTCCATTTCTTAAACATTTAGCACATACATATACTCTTTTTACTTCACCATTTATTTCAGCTTTAACGCTTCTTAAATTTGGTTTCCATGTACGAGCAGCTCTTCTACTTACGTGTGAACGTGCTATACTAATCTTATTTCCAGAAATTGGTTTCTTTTGACATATTGCACAAACTGCCATTTTTGCACCTCCTTAAATTTTAGTTATTATATCTATGTTATTTTGATAAATCTATATTTTTCAGTATTTTTCTATACAAAATAAACTGACTATTCTCTAGTTTAACACATAATTTAATAAAATACAAGAGTTTTGGTAAATTTTCTGAAAATAAATTGATAAATTTTTTAAAAATAAGTAAAAAAAATATTGCAAAAATAGACAAAATATGTTTAAATAAAAACATGCAATAAATATTTTTGTATTGCGAAAAAAATTTGTAAATTTTAATATTATTAAATTTATTTAAAAAATTAACAATTTAATTTTAGCAAAAAAATTATTTAAAATCTAAAAAATTAAATAAAAATCAAAAAGAAAGTTTAACATCAAAAAATCATATTCTTAAAACAAAAAATTAAATTTTAACTATTAAAAATCAAAACGCTATAACTTTAGTTTTAGCTTAAATTTATAGTCTAGTTTATTATTTAATCAAAGTTTTAAAAGTAGAAAGTTAAAACTTTAAATACTATTTAGTGAAAGGAGGGTAGAAAGAACCAAAATAAAAGTAGCAAAGAAAATATTTATTGTAAATACAAATAAAGTTATATCAGACTACTTGAAGAAGTAAAAATAGTCTGATATAATGGAAGGGAATCAAATGAACAAAGAAAAAACAAACAATAGTAATAAAGCAAAAGATACATTAAATAAAGAAGTAAAAAAATTACCGTTAAGTTCAGACATAGTATTTAAAAGAGTATTTTCAAAAGAAGAAAATAGAGGATTACTAAAAAGCATATTAGAGGCAATAGATAGAAATGAATTTTATTTAGTAACAACAGCAGCAAATGAAGCCAAAAAAGGAGAAGATTATTACAAACTAAAAAAGACAATAACAATAGCACTATTATGTGAAAATATAATAGAAAGAAATAGCTATTTTCATACAGCACACATGAAATTTGAACCATATGAAAAAGAAACATATATAAATATGGGATATGAAAAAGAACAAGAAAAAGTAACAGACAAACTAGAAATGATATTTGTAGAAATACCAAAATTTATAGCAAGAAATCCAAGAAGTGAAAGCTTATTAAATCAATGGCTTTGGTTAATTGCTGGAAGGGAGGAAAAGATAAAAATGGCAAAAGAAAAACACGAAGAAATAGAAAAAGCAATAGAAGTAATAGATGAAATGAGTATGGATCCAAAAGAGTGGGAGTTGTATGAATCAAGAAGAAGAGCGCAAATACTGTATAATTGGGATATGTCAGCTGCAAAAGAAGAAGGAATAAAAGAACGGAGAAAATAAAAAACAAATAGAAATAGCAAAAAAATTGATAGATTTAGGTATAGATATAGAAAAAATTGTTGAAGCAACAGGATTAACCAAAAAAGAAATAGAAAAAATAAAAAATAATTAATAATATAAAGTTATTTATAACAAAATAAAAAATTTCCTTAAGTAAAGTGAAAAAAGCTAAACTTAAGGAATTTTTTGTTTAATAAAATTAAAATTACAACTAAAAAACAAAAAAATATAACCAAAAAAATAAACTCAAAAAAAATTATTAAATTACTGTTTACAATTATAAAAAAAATGTAGTATAATTACAATGTAGGCATAAATTTGAAATAAAAAAAGAAAAAATAAGGGGGATAAAAATGGCAACATATATAGAAGGAAATTCAAAAACATTTAATGAATACTTATTAATACCAAGACTAACAACAAGAGACTGTACACCAGACAAAATATCATTAAAAACACCACTAGTAAGGCACAAAGTTGGAGAAGAAGCAGATATGTATTTAAATGTACCATTTACATCAGCAATAATGCAATCAGTATCAGGAGAAGCAATGGGAGTGGCATTAGCAAGAGAAGGTGGTATAGCTTTTATTTATATGTCACAATCTGTAGAAGACCAAGCAAAAATGGTTAGAAATGTAAAAGAAGCAAAATCAGGATTTGTAAGAAGTAAATGGAATTTAAAGCCAGAAAACACCCTAGAAGATATACTAAAAATAAAAGAAGAAAGTGATCATACTACAATACCTGTTACAGAAGATGGAACACCTACAGGTAAATTCTTAGGAATAATTACAAGTAAAGACTATAGATTAACAAGAGATAGCTTAGATAAAAAAGTAAAAGATATAATGACACCAATATCTAAAATAATCTATGCCACAGTTGGGTTAACATTATCTGAGGCAAATGATATTATATGGGAAAATAAAATAAATTGTTTGCCTGTATTAGAAAAAGATGGGCATCTTAATTCATTAGTATTTAGAAAAGATTATGAACAACATAAAGAAAATCCTTTATCATTATTAGATAAAGATAAAAGTTATATAGTAGGTGCAGGAGTTAACACAAGAGATTATGAAGAAAGAATTCCGGCTTTAGTAGAAGCAGGGGTTGATATTTTGTGTTTAGATTCATCAGACGGATTTTCTGTATGGCAAAAAGAGGTTATAGAATGGACACATAAAAAATATAATGGTAAAGTAAGAATAGGTGCTGGTAATGTTGTAAGCCAAGAAGCATTTTATTATTTGGCAGATGCAGGTGCTGATTTTATAAAAATAGGAATAGGTGGAGGTTCAATTTGTATAACTCGTGAAGCAAAAGGAATAGGCAGAGGACAAGCTTCAAGTGTTATAGATGTTGCCAAAGCTCGTGATGAATATGCAAAAAGAACAGGTATATATGTTCCATTATGTGCAGATGGTGGAATTGTGCATGACCATCACATTACTTTAGCATTAGCTATGGGAGCAGATTTTGTAATGATGGGAAGATATTTTGCAAGATTTGATGAAAGCCCAACAGCAAAACTAAAATTAAATGGAGAATTTGTAAAAGAATATTGGGGAGAAGGTTCAAAAAGAGCTAGAAGTTGGCAAAGATACGATTTAGGAGGCAAAAACGAAAAAATGTCTTTTGTTGAAGGTGTAGATTCATATATACCTTATGCAGGTTCTTTAAAAGATAATTTAAATATGACAATTAAAAAGATAAAATCAACAATGTCAAATTGTGGAAGTGCAAGTATAGCAGAATTCCACGAAAAAGCAATATTAACTACAGTATCTAATTTAAGTATACAAGAAGGTTCAGCTCATGACCTAACAGTAAGAGAAGTATAAAAGTAATTAAATAGCAAGGAGGATTTACTATTGGCAAATAAGGAAAGAGAAGAATGGATACAAGATATTATAAGTATTTCTGAGAAAAATATCTCAGATAAAAAAGATTTGTCAGAAAAACAAGACGAGCAAAATAGACAAATGATGGAAAGAAGAAATTTATATCTTTCACCAGAAAGTATTGCATTAGATGCATATATTTTAGGTGGAATTTGTTTTAGAATTAGTGATAGATGTAAAGAAAATGTTAAATTTAAAATTATTACTAGAGCAAAATCTAAATCAAGTTCATTAAAGAAGCAAGAAAGATATAATGACTTATATAGTCAAGGATTAAGAAAAAATAAAAAAATTCATGATTTTATTGCAAGTAAACTTATTTTACGCGAAGTCGGCTCAGATTTGTCAGATGTAGAGACTTTTTCTAATAAAGTAAAAACTGAATATAGTGCTAGAAGAAACAACACTTATTTACTAGCAAGTATTATTGAATTTTTTGAAGAACAAGAAAAAATAGGAGAATTTTATCCGGAATTTGATAGAGAAGATAAAAAAGCAAAAAAACAAATGGATTTAGAAGTATGTCAAAAAACTTTTAAATATGTAAAAAACAACATAAGTAAACATAATGAAAAAATAGGTAAATCTGAAGTGTGGCGTCCAAACTTAGAAGAATATATAAATCAAGCTATAAAGGAATTAAGAGAAGAAGATATTGACGAAAAAGTTAATAATAAATACACTACAATTAGAAAGTTTTTAACAGCAGAGCAAACACTTTTACAAGATACAAAAGATTATGCAGAACAAACACTTTTACAAGATACAAAAGATTATCAAGAAGAATATTTTAAATACTTAATCGCATTGTTATACAATCTAAAAAAAGCTGAATATAAAGAATGTGAAAACTCATATAAGAGAATAGATGATGCATTAAAAACTTCATTATTAACTTTTGCAGATTTAATTGAAAATGGATTTAATAACAATGTAACTGTAGAGTATTTAAAAGACCTAGCAAGATGGAGCGATGAATTAAATGAGCGTTTAAGTGATAAGCTTGAAAGTCAAATAATAGAAGAATTAATGGATGATTCAATGTCTTTTGAATTTATTGATCCAAATTTAAGTGTATATTTAAAAGAAAATCAAAATCGTACTGTTAATATAGAAAAAAACATAAAAGCAAATGGATATGTTTCATTACATTGTGACATTATGCAAATAATAGAAGATGCTATAGAATTAAATATAGAGCTTCAAGGAATGACGGCATATAGAAATGATGTTGCAACATTTGGAACAGCATCTTATGGAGAAAAAAGATTAGGAGCAAATAAATTTGATAAACAAGCAGCAAAAGAAAAAGAAAGACCTATGCATTTAATGCCAAAATATGAACCTGAAAAAAAATATACAGATAAAGATGGAAATTTAAAACCAATAATAGTTATAGAGCAAATTGGAAATCTACATAAAATATCAGAAAAAGATATTAAAAAGTGGAAAAAAATGGTAGAAGATATTACTCCAAGATATTTTTCTACAGAATATAACAAAGAAACAGATTCTGTAGAATTTACTTTCCATAGTATATTCGAAAGTTCAAAAAAATACTATACAGAAATAAACAATAGAGTTAATAGAAAAGCAATTAGAGAAGGTTTTGAAATAATTGATAAAGAAAATTTATTAGATAAAAACGAAAAAACAATAGTTTTAACAAGAGAAGATTACAAAAACTTTTTTAAAAATGGCGGATTAGAAAAATTAGTAGGTAAAATAAAAGCAAAATATGATGATTACAAAGAAAAAAATATGGAACAAAATACGGAACAAAATACGGAACAAAATATAGAACAAAATGAAATAGAAGAAAATGGTGATGAACAAGTTGAACTTTAATAAAATAATGTAAAAATATAATTTGAAGATAGGGGTGGGAAAAATGGAAGAAATGCAAGAACAAGAATTACAAGAAAAAATACGTAAATTAATTAAAGAAAAAAAATTAAATGAATTACATAGCGCTTTAGATGCTATTAATAGTGCTGACTTCCCGTCCCTTTTTGAAGAATTAGAAGAAGACGAAATACTAATTATTTACAGACTTTTAACTAAAGAAAAAGCTGCAGAAGTATTTGCAGAACTAGATTCAGATGTGCAAAAAAAGTTGATAAATATGTTTACAGATAAAGAGTTAAAAGCTGTAATTAATGAATTATTTATGGATGATACAGTTGACTTAATAGAAGAAATGCCATCATCTGTTGTAAAAAGAATTCTAAAAAATGTTGGAGTGCAAGATAGAAAAGTTATAAATGAACTTTTAAATTATCCGGAAGATAGCGCCGGAAGCATTATGACAACAGAGTTTATAGAATTTAAAGAAAATATGACAATACAAGATGGCTTTGAAAAAATTAGAAAAACAGGCTTAAAAAAGGAAACTGTATATTATGCTTATGTTGTTGATAAATCTAGAAAACTACTAGGATTAGTAGATGTAAAAGAAATGCTTATTGCAGATAGAGATAAAAGTATTACAGAAATTATGGAAGAAAATCCAATAAGTGTATTAACAACAGAAGATCAAGAAAATGTTGCAAAAATGTTTGATAAATATAACTATATTGCAATGCCCGTAGTGGATACAGAAAACAGATTAGTTGGAATTGTAACAATAGATGATGCTATAGATGTAATCCAAGACGAGAACACAGAAGACTTTGAAAAAATGGCAGCATTGATTCCAAATGAGGAAACATATTTTAAAACAAGTGTATTTAAACATGCAAAAAACAGAATTCTATGGCTTTTAGCATTAATGCTTTCTTCAACATTTACAGGAGCAATAATACAAAAATATGAAAGTGCATTTGCAGCTGTTCCAATTTTAGTTTCTTTTATACCAATGATAATGGGAACAGGAGGAAACTGTGGTTCTCAAGCATCAACCTTGGTAATAAGAGGTTTAGCATTAGACGAAATAAAAATATCAAATATATTTAAAGTAATATGGAAAGAAATAAGAGTTGCTTTAGTTATTGGAATTACACTTGCTTTAGTTACTGCATTAAGAATATATTTTCAATATGGAAATGAATACGCAGACAATATAATAAATCTTACTTTAGTTGTAGGAATGACTTTAGTTGCAACATCAATAATTTCTCAATTAGTAGGTGGAATTTTACCAATACTTGCAAAAAAATTAAAACTTGACCCAGCAATAATGGCAGCTCCTCTAATATCTACTATTGTTGATATGTGTTCAAATTTGGTATTTTTCAAATTTGCAACTATGATATTTAAATTATAGAGCTTATGTAAAAAAATTTTAATTATCAAAAAATCTGTGATAACTATAAGAAAAATATAAATTACAAATTTAAAAAATAAATTAAAAAAATTTTCCAAAAAATGTTGTACAAATTTTATATTTATTGTAAAATCTATCATGAAAATCAATATAATATTAAGGGTGGTAAAATGTTTAATAAAGAAATGGTTGAAAATACGCTTAAAAAGTATAATCAAGAGCATATTATTGAAGCAATTGAAAAAATGAACGGAGAGGAACAACAAAAAATAATAGAACAAATTTCACAAATAGACTTTGAGCAAATAACTAGACTTTATGAAAACACAAAAACAAAAGAAACAATGAAAGAAAACAAAATAACTCCAATTGATTATATAGACAAAGAAAAAATAGATTCTGTAAAACTTAAAGAAATAAAACAAATTGGAGAGCAAGTAATAAAAAATGACGAATATGCAGTAGTTACCATGGCAGGTCGGTCAAGGTACAAGGCTTGGATGTAATGGACCTAAAGGAACTTACAAACTAGACATTGGAGAAAATGGTAAATATATATTTGAAATATTAACAGAAACCCTAAAAAAATCAAAAGAATTATATGGAGTGCTTCCATATTGGTACATAATGACAAGCAATCAAAATAATAAACAAACTATAGATTTTTTTGAAGAACATGACTATTTTGGATATGAAAAACAAAAAATAAAATTTTTTATACAAGGCGAACTTCCTATGCTAACAGAGCAAGGAAAAATGCTCATAGAAAATGGTTTAATAAAAGTTGCAGCAGATGGAAATGGTGGAGTATATACAGCATTAAAAAAACAAAAAATGATAGAAGATATGAAAAGCAAAAAAATAAAATGGGTATATATATATGGTGTTGATAATATAATGGTTAAGCCGATTGACCCAATATTTATTGGTTTAACAGTAAAACAAAATATGCAAATAGCATCAAAATCTGTAGCTAAAGCTTACCCAGAAGAAAAAGTGGGCGTATATTGTAAAAGAGACGGAAAACCAAGCATAGTAGAATATATAGAATTACCGGAAAAAATGAGAATTCAATGTGATAAATTTGGGGGATTAATTTATGGAGATGCAAATATAGTAAGTCATCTTTTAAGCATAGATGCAGTAGAAAAGATATCAAATCAAAATTTAAAATATCATTTAGCTATAAAAAATAATTTATATAAATTCGAAGCATTTATATTTGATGGCTTTAAATTTCTAGACGATATGCTTGTTATGAGGGTAAAAAGAGAAGAAGAATTTGCACCAATAAAAAATAAAGAAGGATTAGATAGTCCTGAAACAGCAAAAAAGATTTATAATGATTTTTATAATAAAATATAATATAAAGGGACGGTTCTTAAATTAAAATTTTACAAAAAGAACCGTCCTTAAATGTAAAAAAGGAGCTATATAAAAATGGAAAAATTAGAAATAAATAATTTACTTGATTTAAATCAAACAATAGCACAAAAAATATTTGAAAATTCAAAATATCCTTGGGAAATAATAAAAAAAATAAAAGACTTTATAATTGAACTTGGAAAAAGTTTAGATAAAGAAAAATTTGAAGAAATAGAAGAAAATATATGGGTTGCAAAATCAGCTTCAATTGCTAAAACCGCATGTATTCAAGGACCATGTATTATTGACGAAGAAGCAGAAATAAGGCATTCTGCTTTCATTAGAGGAAATGTAATAATAGGAAAAAAGGTTGTTGTACGGAAATTCTTCAGAATTAAAAAATACAATTATATTTAATGAAGTACAAGTTCCACATTACAATTATGTTGGAGATTCAATTTTAGGATATAAAGCACATATGGGAGCAGGAGCAATAGCTTCAAATTTAAAATCAGATAAAACACAAGTAAAAATAAACTATAATGGAACAAAAATAGAAACTAATTTAAGAAAATTGGGAGCAATAGTAGGAGATAATTCAGAAGTTGGATGTGGTTCTGTTTTAAATCCAGGTACGATTATTGGAAGAAATGTTACTATTTATCCACTTTCACAAGTTAGAGGATATATAAAAGAAAACTCTATTTATAAAAATCAAAATGAAATAGTAGAAAAAAAATTTAAATAGAATATTGTTAATTATGGAGGGAGTTTTAAAGTGAAAAAAAGATATGCAAATAGACATAAGTTAAATCATCCAAATAGTGATTTGATATATTTATTAAAAAGTGTTGAAGATAAGAATTTTAAAGGAGATATAAGTTTTTACGATTTTAAAAATACAGATATTAAAATAACTACACCAAAGGGTAAAATTATAATAGACAAAAATTATAAATTGTTAGAGTTTTATGATTATAGTTCTAAGATAAAACTATCTACATTTTATGATAAAGATAATAATATAATAGAATGGTATTTTGATATTGCAAACGAAATAGGAAAAGAAAATGGAGTACCTTATGAAGAAGATTTATATTTAGATGTAGTTGTTAAAGCTAATGGAGATATTGTATTATTAGATGAGGACGAATTAGAAAACGCCTTAAAAACAAATGATATTACAAAAGAGCAATATGAAATGGCATATAAAGAAGCAAATAATTTAATAGATATTTTGAAAGTAAAAAAGGAAAAATTAAGAAGCTTTACAAATTATTATTTAAATTGCTTTGAATAGTCTGTTTATCCTTGAAAAATCAAAAAAAATTTGGTATAATAGTTTGGTAACTGTAGGCAATAACCTTAAAAAATTTTAAAGAAAGGACGATAACAAAATGTCAAAGCGGGAAAAATTAAAATGTGGGATTGCACCACATCCTCTAGAAATTGAGGACTTACGGCAAATTTACTTTTTAGTCACTTATGCCTGTAACAAGGCATGCCCATATTGCATAGAACCAAATGTGCATAAGGGACAGTATATGACAGAAGAAGCATTTGTTAACGCAATGGATATTGCTAGTGCGCTAGACTTTACACAATTATACTTGCATGGTGGAGAACCTACTGTGCATCCTAATGTTGTTAAGCTTGCCGAACTAGCAAAAGAAAGAGGATTTAATGTAAGGATATTTTCAAATGGTATAAGAATGGATATCCTAAAGAAATTGGATGGCATTGTAGATGAAATTCGGTTCTCGTATGAGCCGGGTTTGGAATTTATGTTAATGCCTCAAAGTCAATGGAAATCAAGAATAAAGCTGTATACTATAGCTACACTAGAGAGTTATCCAACTGAGGATAGGTTAATGTCTGTTGTAAATGCAGCTTTAAATCTTGGAATGGGAGTAAAAGTAAGAACTCTTAGTCCTAGTAACCCGTACGCATATCTACACCAGTTTGTGCCATATTTGCATAACAAATTATTTGAAATATCTGAAAAAGATATAATATGTGATGGAAATAAGGCAGCATATAGGATGAAAAATGGAGTGATTGTAAGATTAGGAAATATGCAATTAAATCCAGGTCATCTAAAATTTAATGTAGATCCAGATGGTATTTTACACAGTAGGTTTAATCATTCAGACAAAGACAAAATTGTTCTTAATCACGAAATTGAAGCACAGAAAAATTTATTTCAGCCTTTAATTGAAAGATTAAGAGCCATCTAAAGTTTGAATAAGTAAAAAGTCCTGCTCCGGCAATTTCATTTTGAAGTTGCCGGGGTTTGTTTATTTATTAAAATTTTTGATATAATATCATTGTAAATATGTTATATAATATGATATAATTCGAATATAATTATTTTAGATAAGAGGTATATTATGGATGAAATAAATAAAAAATATTTAAGTTTGCTAAGTAAAACATATAAAAATATAGATGAGGTAGCAACAGAAATAATAAATCTTCAAGCAATATTAAATTTGCCAAAAGGAACAGAACTATTTATGAGTGATATACACGGCGAATATGAGGCATTTCTTCAAATATTAAACAATGGTTCAGGTATTATAAAAAGTAAAATTGAAGATATTTTTGGAAATTCTATAACAGCAGAAGATAGAAAAGATTTGGCAACTTTAATATATTATCCTGAAGAAAAATTAAAAATAGAAAAAGGCACAAATAAAAACATGGATGAATATTACAAAATTATGCTTTATCGCTTAATAGATGTAGCTCGTGCAGTAAGTTCCAAATATACACGTTCAAAAGTTAGAAAAGCAATGCCTAAAAATTTCGATTATATAATTGATGAATTATTGCATGCTCAAAATGATAATGAATATGACAAGCAAAATTATTACAATCAGATAATTGAAAGTATAATTGATTTACATCGTGCAGATAAGTTTATTATAGCAATATCTGATTTAATAAAAAGGATGGCAATAGACCATCTTCATATAATTGGAGACATTTATGATAGAGGACCTGGTGCGCC
Organism: uncultured Clostridia bacterium; assembly: GCA_947623465.1. Classification (GTDB taxonomy): domain Bacteria; phylum Bacillota; class Clostridia; order TANB77; family CAG-508; genus CAG-269. Next base: position 1,565 of record CANQGU010000019.1, on the reverse strand, counting down.
TATTATAATGGATACATTAATGGATTTTCATTCTATAGATATACAATGGGGAAATCACGATATTCTTTGGATGGGTGCAGCTTGTGGTAATGAAAGTTGTATTGCAAATGTTGTTAGAATTTGTAGTAGATATGATAATTTATCAACACTTGAAGAAGCGTATGGAATTAATATTAGACCACTTTCTATATTTGCTCAAGAAACATATAAAAATGATCCATGTAAAGAATTTTTACCAAAAATATGTGAATGCTCTCGTTATACTAATTCTGATAAAATATTAATGTCAAAAATTCAAAAAGCAATTGCTGTAATACAATTTAAACTTGAAGGAGCATTAATACAAAGACATCCAGAATATAATATAAGTGATAGACTTCTTTTAGATAAAATAGATTATGATAAATTAGAAATAACTATTGGAAAAAATACTTATAAATTAAATGACAGTAATTTTCCAACTATTGATAAAAATGATCCTTATAAATTAACAAAAAAAGAGGAAGAAATTATTGATAGATTAAAATTTTCTTTTGCAAATAGTGAAAAATTAATGAAACATATTACATTTTTATATTCTAAAGGTCATATGTATCAAGTATATAACGGAAATCTTTTGTATCATGGTTGTATACCTTTAGATGAAAATGGGAATTTTAAAAAAATAAAACTAATGGGCAAAGAAGTAAAGGGAAAAGAATTAATGAATCAAATGGAAAATATAGCTAACAAAGCATTTTTCGGAGATAAAGATTCTAGTAATCAAAATGAAATTGACTTTATGTGGTATTTATGGTGTGGTCCTAATTCTCCTTTATTTGGGAAAGATAAAGTTGCTACTTTTGAAAGGTATTTTATAGATGATAAAACTACTCATGTTGAAAATAAAAATCCATATTATAAGTATCTAAATGATGAAAAAATATGTGATATGATTATGGAGGATTTTGGTATTGTTTCTAAAGATAGTCATATAATTAATGGACACATGCCTGTTAAGGCAAAGGACGGAGAAAGTCCTATTAGAGCTAACGGAAAGTTGATTATTATTGATGGAGGTTTTGCAAAATCATACCAGAAATCCACAGGACTTGCAGGTTATACATTAACCTATAATTCTAATGGTTTGGTTTTGGCTGCAAATGAACCTTTTGAATCAAAAAATAAAGCAATTAGAGAGGGATTGGATATTAAAAGTCAAACTATTTTAAAACAATCTGTTAAATATAGAAAACGAGTAAAAGATACTGATATTGGAAATACTTTGCAATCTCAAATAAATGATTTAAAATTGTTGCTTAATGCCTATATTGATGGGGATTTAAAATAATAGAATAATTGATATTAATTTAATTATTAAAGCCAGTATATATTATACTGGCTTAATATTATGTAAAACCATAATTAATTTACATAATAATTGACTGGAAGCGTTTTTTGTGGTAAAATATTGCATAGAAATTTTTTTGAGATAAATTTTAAAAATTAAGGAGACTAACTATATGAATGTCAAGTCTTTTTATGAAAAAAATTAAATTTTTTTAAAATTAATTAGTACATTGAAA
>CANQGU010000018.1 GCA_947623465.1 uncultured Clostridia bacterium | reverse complement strand
ATTATACAAAAATTGCAAATAATAAAAAGAAAATGACTGCTGACAAAAATATTTTTATATACTTTGTCAACAGTCTGCTAAAATCCTCCAAATTATTGGAGGATTTTTTGTTGTTTAAAAAGCAATAGAAATTATATTTATTTTATATAATAAAAATAAATATAATTTCTATTGCTTAAATAAATATCAATTTTTAATTAATTTTGATTATATAGTGTCTCACAATATTTACAACGATATTTTTTATGTTCTCTATCTGTTAGAACAAAAACTTGCTTTAACTCTTGCTCACAAGATGTAATACATCTTGGATTTTTACATTTTATAATATTTACTATTTCTTTTGGAGCCTTTACATGATATTTATCAACTCTTACATCATCTTTTATTATATTTATTGTAATATCTTCATCTATATAGCCTAAAATATCTAAATCCAAATCTATAGCTTTATCTATTTTTATAATATCTTTTCTTCCCATCTTTTTACTTTTTGCATTTGTTATTATTGCAATCGAACAATCTAAATCTCCTAATTTTAATGCTTCATAAATTTCTAATCCATTTTTTGCTTTTATGTGGTCTATTACTATTCCGTTTTTTATACTATCTATATTCATAAATTATCTCCTCTAAATATTTTAATTAATAAATTTTCTTCGGAAAATCCGATTATCTATGTTATTATTTTATTCCTAGCAATTTAAGAATAAGTGCCATCCTAATATATTTTCCATTTCTAACTTGTCTAAAATATGCTGCTCTTGGGTCATCATCAACTTCTGTAGAAATCTCATTAACTCTTGGTAATGGGTGCATAATACATAAATCTTCTCTTGCATTTTTTAATTTTTCTTTGTCTAAAATATAGTAATCTTTTAATCTTAAATAATCTTCTTCATTAAAAAATCTTTCTCTTTGAACTCTTGTCATATATAAAATATCAAGATTAGATATTGAATCTTCAATACTATTTGTTTCTACATATTCTATATTATTTTTTTCTAAAACTTCGTCTTTAATATATTCTGGTATTTTAAGTTCATCTGGAGAAATTAGTACAAACTTAATGTTTTTGCGTTGACTCATCTCTGTTATAAGAGAGTGTACTGTTCTTCCAAATTTTAAATCTCCACATAAACCTATAGTTAAATTATCTAATCTATTTTTTTCACGAGAAATTGTTAATAAATCTGTTAATGTTTGTGTTGGGTGATTATGTCCTCCGGTCTCCTGCATTAATTATAGGAACAGTTGATTTTAATGATGCAACAAGTGGTGCTCCTTCTTTTGGATGCCTCATTGCAATAATATCACTATAACATCCTACTGTTCTAATTGTGTCTGATACACTTTCTCCTTTAGCAGTAGAACTTGAATTAGCTGATGAAAATCCTATTACACTTCCACCTAATTCAATCATTGCAGATTCAAAACTAAGTCTTGTCCTTGTACTTGGCTCAAAAAATAAAGTAGCTAATTTTTTATTACGACACTTTTCTGAATATTTATCAGGATGTGTAATAATATCATTAGCTACTTTTATTAATTCATCAATTTCTTCTATGCTTAAATCTTTTATATCAATTAAATGTCTCATTTTTTCCTCCTTTAATATTTTGTTTGCACTATTAAAATCATTTTTTAGTACATATTTCTTGCACTATCAAAATACGTTCTTCTTAGTGCATATTTCTTGCACCATTTGAACCGGTTCTTTTGGATTTTATTCCTTTTGGACCGGCTCGGGTACATTTTACATATATTTCTATCAAAAAAATTATATTCTGTCAATACATTTTAATTTTTTTTATGTCAAAAAAACGTCCTAATTTACATTTTTTGATGTCAAAAAAGCACGTCCCAATTGACATCAAATTTTTTCTAATTTATATTTAAGTCCTGTATTTCTCTTTTTGCTATCTACATTTTGTATCATAAAACCAACTGTTTTATTGTCTCCAATTATTATTAAAAGCTCTTTTGCTCTAGTAATTCCAGTATATAACAAATTTCTTGTAAGAAGCATAGGTGCTGCTTTTGGTGCACATATAATTACTACATCAAATTCACTTCCGTTGAGCTTTATGAATTGTTATTGCATAGCTATGTTCTATTTGCTCTAATTCAGAAAACTCATACCATGCAATTTTTTCATCATCAAATTTTATTTCTAGTTTTTTTTCTTTTTCATCTATATCTATAATTGTTCCAAATTCTCCGTTAAATACACCTGTTCCATCTTCATTTGTTATATGTTTTTCCCAATATATATCATAATTATTTTTTACTTGCATTATTCTATCTCCAACTCTATATATTGAGCCTAATGAACTTTTTTGTTTTTTATTTTCCGCTTCTGGATTCAATACTTGTTGAAGTGCTTTATTTAACTCTTTAGTTCCAAGCATACCTTTTTTAGTTGGTGTTAAAATTTGTATATTTTCAAAAAAGTCATAATCTCCAAAATTTTTAAGTCTTCCTGTACATAAAGATATTACCTGTTCTAATATTTTTTCTTGAGATTGTTCATTTATAAAAAAGAAATCTTGTTTAGAATCTTCTGCTGTTTCTTCTTTTGAAATAAAGCCTTCTCCATCATTTACTCTATGTGCATTTACAATTATTTTACTTTTGGCAGCTTGTCTAAAAATTTTGTCTAAATGAATTGTAGTTATTCTTTCAGATTCTATAATATCTTTTAAAACACTACCTGGTCCAACTGATGGAAGTTGGTCGCTGTCTCCAACTAAAATAAGCTTTGTTCCTTGGTATGTAGACTGTAATAAATAATTCATTAAAAACATATCTACCATAGACATTTCATCTACTATTATTATATCTGCATCTATTGGTGTTCCTTGGTAATCTTCTGATTTTTTATATAAACCATCATCATTTATTTTTCCTATTTCTAAAAGTCTATGAAGTGTACTTGCTTCCATTCCTGTCATTTCAGTCATTCTTTTAGCCGCTCTCCCTGTTGGAGCAGCAAGCACAATTTTTTTGTTTTGTTTTTGATATATTTCTATAATAGATTTTATAATTGTTGTTTTTCCAGTTCCGTGGTCCTCCTGTTATAATTGTAACATTATGCTCATTTATTGCTTCAATTGCTTCTTTTTGTTTTTCAGATAATTCTATAATATTTGTTTTTTCTACTTTTTGAATTTCCTCGTCAATTCCTTTTATTTTTTTCATATTTTTTGAATTATCTAATTTTACTAATCTATTTGAAATTGCAAGCTCTGTATTATAAAAACTTTCTAAGTATATCCACTCTAAGCCATCATCTCTTTCTTCTATTACAATTTCACCTTTTGCTTTTAAATTAATTATGCCATCTTCTACAAAATCTATGTTTACATCTAATAAATTTACAACATATTCTTCTAAATTTTGTAAAAGCACACATGCATGTCCATTATATGTTGTTTGAATAAGAGCATATTTTATTCCACTTGTAATTCTTTTTAAGCTGCTTTCATCTATTCCTATATCTAAAGCCATTTTATCTATTTGTCTAAAATCAATTCCTCTTACTAAATCAATTAATATATATGGATTTTCTTCAATTTGTGTAATTGCCGTAATTCCAAGTTTATCAAATATTCTTTTTGCATTTTCTATACCAATATTGAACTTGTCCAAAAATACAACAATTTGCCAAACTTCCCAAGCCTCAATAAAACTTTCCGAAATCTCTATTGCTTTACTTTTAGTTATACCTTTAACTTTAGCTAGTTCTTCTGGTGCATATTTTATTGTATCTACTGTATTTTCGCCAAATTTTTCTACAATTTTTTTAGCTGTTGCAGGACCTACACCTTTAATGTTTCCATTACTTAAATATCTTTCTAAAGAATCTAGAGTTTTTGGCATAATTTTTTCAAAAGTTTCTATTTTAAATTGCTCTCCATATTGTTTATGTTCTACAAATCTGCCTATTACTTTTAAATTATCTCCTTCATTTATAAATGGCAAATAGCCGACAATGGTTTCTATCTTTTCAAGCTCATCTACATACATCTCGGCTATTGTATAACTATTTACTTCATTTTGATATATTATTCCAAGCACTTCTCCTGAAAGTTCTTCCAATTTTTACTATCATTCCTTTCACAAATATAAATCTGGTTGAAAAAGAATCAAATTCTAATTATTTTTCAATCTTCTTAATTTTATTTATTACTGTTATTTGATAATTCTGATATTACTTTATATATTTCATCCCAATTAGAACATCTATAAATGTTTTTATTTTCAATTCCTCTATTATATACCCAGTCATAACATATAACTTTAGTTAATTCAGATAATTCTTTTACATTATCTGGTGCGTCTTCTATCATTATGTCTATGTTATTTTTTATAATATGTTTTGATTTATCATCTTTAGAAAAAATAATTTCATCATATATTATATTATTTTCACTTAGCCAATTAATAACAGTTTCTTTCATTTTATTGCTTATTTTTTCTACATGCCTTAGAATTCTATGTTTTTTTGTACTAGCAAGCCATCTTGCAGTTATAATATAAATTTTGTGTCCATCTTCTTTTAATTTTTTTATATTTTCTGATGCTCCATCTATAACAGGGTTTTCTTTAGCATACTTAAATATATTTTTTCTCCAAAAATTAAATATAGTTGCTAAATTCCATCCAAACATTTCTTTCATTTCATATACATCAGGATTTATTAATTCACCTTTATTATGTTCTTTGCAATATTTTGAACCTTCTTCTATTACAAATTTTCTAACATCTGTTAATACTCCATCTATATCAATTCCTATGTTCATTTTTTACCCCTTTATATATTTTTCTATAGTCTACCACAGATAGATTTATTTTACAAGAAATATATTCATAAATTTCTATTTTTATAATTTTCTAAAGTGGAAAATTTACACTATTTAATCCTTGACTTTTATATAAATAAATAATATACTCTACTTAAATTAAATTATATATAAAGGAGGCAATTAAATGAATAATCTAATTGAAATTAGATGGCACGGACGTGGTGGTCAAGGTGCAAAAACAGCATCTCTACTTTTAGCTGATGCCGCATTTAATACTGGAAAATATATTCAAGGATTTCCTGAATATGGACCAGAAAGAATGGGTGCCCCTATTACAGCCTATAATCGTATAAGTGATGAACCAATTACAGTTCACAGTAACATTTACGAACCAGATTATGTAGTAGTAGTAGATGACACACTATTAGAAGCTGTTGATGTAACAGCAGGTTTAAAAAAAGATGGAGCAATTATAATAAACACAACAAAATCGCCTGATTATCTAAAATCTGTTTTAAAAGGATATGAAGGAGATATTTACACAATAGATGCAAGAAAAATATCACTTGAAGCTTTAGGAAAATACTTTCCAAACACTCCAATGCTTGCTTCAATAGTAAAGGTAAGTAAAATAATGACAGATGAAGCATTTGTAAAAGATATGGAAGGTTCTTTTAAACACAAATTTGCTAAAAAACCTGAAGTAATAGAAGGAAACATGAAAGCCATACAAATGGCATTAAATGAAGTTCACAAAATAAATTAATGTGCAAAAAACCGGCTTCATTTATATAAAAAACCGGTTCTAAATTGAACATAGAAAGGATTTGATTTTATGACTAACATAAATAATAATACACCAATGGAAGATTTAACTATTGGTGGAGATATTTATACGGCTGGAAATGCAAGAGAATTTAAAACTGGTGACTGGAGAAGTGCTAAACCTATTTATTTAACTGATAAATGTAAGCAATGTGGTCTTTGCTTCCCTGTTTGTCCTGAAAATGCTATTCCAGTAAATAAAGATTTAAAAAGAGAAGATTTTGATTACGATTTTTGTAAAGGATGTGGCGTTTGTGCCAAGGTTTGTCCTTTTAACGCTATAGAAATGAAAGATGAAAGTGAAAATTAAAATAAGAAAGGAAGATTTAATATGAGTATAAGAGAAAGATTAAGTGGTAATGAAGCAGCAGCTACTGCAATGAAACAAATTAATCCAGATGTAGTCGCAGCCTTCCCTATTACCCCTTCTACAGAAATTCCTCAGTATTTTTCTACTTTTGTTGCTAATGGAGCAGTTGATACTGAGTTTGTTGCAGTTGAAAGTGAACATAGTGCTATGAGTGCATGTATTGGAGCTCAAGCTGCAGGAGCAAGAGCTATGACAGCTACGTCTGCTAATGGTTTATCATATATGTGGGAAATGATTTATATTGCATCAAGCCTTAGACTTCCTATTGTTATGAGTTTAGTTAACCGTGCTGTTTCTGGACCTTTAAACATACATAATGACCACTCTGACGCAATGGGAGTTAGAGATAGCGGTTGGCTTATGCTATTTTCTGAAAATAACCAAGAAGCTTATGATAATTTGCTTATGGCTCACAGAATTGCAGAACATAAAGATGTTTTACTTCCATTAATGGTTTGCCAAGATGGATTTATAACTTCACACTCTATCGAAAATATTATGTTAGAAGAAGATGAAGAAGTTAAAAAATTTGTAGGAACATATAACCCAGAACATTACTTATTAAATAAAAAAGAACCTATAGCTGTTGGTCCATTAGATTTACAAGGATTTTTATTTGAACACAAAGCTCAACAAGGAATAGCTATGAAAAAAGCTAAAGATGTTATACTAGAGGTAAGTAAAGAATTTGAAAAATGGACTGGAAGACATTATGGATTATTTGAAGAATACAAATTAGATGATGCAGAAATTGCAATTGTATGTATGAACTCTACTGCAGGAACAACAAAGGCTGTTGTAGATAAGTTAAGAAGCAAAGGTATTAAAGCAGGACTTTTAAAAGTTAGAGTATATAGACCATTCCCAGCGACCGAAATTGCTAAAGCTTTATCTAAAGTAAAAGCTGTTGCAGTTCTTGATAAATCTGATTCTTTAAATGCTGCTGGTGGTGCTTTATTTACAGATGTTACATCTGGTATGTATGTAAACAATATAAATGTTCCAACTATAAATTATATTTATGGTATTGGTGGAAGAGATGTACCAGAAACTCAAATTGAAAAAGTATTTAATGATTTAACTAAAATTGTAGAAACAAACGATATTGGAAATCCATATAGATATTTAGGTCTAAGAACAAAGGAGGTTGAATAATATGGCATATAATATGAAGGAAGTTATAGCAAATAAACCTGCAAGGTTTACAGAAGGTCATAGAATGTGTGCAGGATGTGGTGCACCAGTAGTTGGAAGACATATTTTAAGAGCTTTAAAAGAAGAAGATCATGCAGTTATTTCTTGTGCAACTGGTTGTATGGAAGTTTCAACATTTATTTATCCATATACTTCTTGGACAGATTCTTTTGTTCATACTGCATTTGAGTGTGCAGCATCTACTTTATCTGGAGCAGAAGCGGCTTACAAATCTTTAAAGAAACAAGGAAAATTACCTGAAAACGAACATACAAAATTTATTGCTTTTGGTGGAGATGGTGGAACTTATGATATTGGTTTACAATCTCTTTCAGGTGCTATGGAAAGAGGTCATGACCTAACTTATGTATGTTATGATAATGGTGCTTATATGAATACAGGAATTCAAAGATCTTCTGCAACACCAAGATTTGCAGATACAACAACTAGTCCTGCAGGTAAAGTAATTCCTGGAAAAATGCAATCTAGAAAAGATTTAACTCAAATTTTAGCATCTCATCATATCCCTTATGCAGCACAATCTATTGCATTTGGAGATTTTAGAGATTTATATGAAAAGGCTGAAAAAGCAATTTATACAGAAGGTCCTACATTTTTAAATGTATTTTCACCTTGTCCTCGTGGATGGGGTTATGATACACCAGACCTTATGGAAATTAATAAACTTGCTGTTCAAACATGTTATTGGCCTTTATATGAAGTTGTAGATGGTAAATATAAAATTACTTACAAACCTGCTAAAAAACTTCCAATAGAAGAATTTTTAAAACCTCAAAAAAGATTTAGACATATGTTTAAACCTGGTAATGAGTGGATGATTGAAGAATTCCAAAAAGAAGTTGATAGACGTTACCAAGAACTTTTAGATTTAGAAGAAATGACAAATAAAGAAAATTAAAAAAATTTAGACTTAGAATATTTTATTCTAGGTCTATTATATTATTATATAATATTTAAATAAAAATGGAAGAGCATAGAAGATAAAATAATTGTACCTTCTATGCCCTCCTTCAATCCAAAAGGATTTCTTAAATTAATCAGTTAGCTGTTAACTTTTAACCCTGCACAACTGCCGTTCTCGTAATACCTTTCAAGTCCATCACTTACCAATAACTGTTCAAAATACGTACGACATTTAGGTTCAACTACCTCACTAGATGATATATCTCTATCATCGAAAACGGTATAACCATCATACGTTTTGATCTTTTCATCAGGTAAATATTTTAATGATGTAATATACTCTGAATATATTTTTTTTGCATGTTTCATTTCTTTAACGCAGAATTCAGAGTAGGCAGCATTAATTTTTTTTACCTGCATTTGAGCAAATGATAATTCTGCTCCCTTTTCACAAGGTGGAACCGAAATGCAAATTTCGTTCTTGGTAAGAACAAAACCTAAATTTTCAAGTTCATTGCGCAACAGTTGCTCTGAAAGATTTGGCCACTCGAACTGTGCCCAATGTTCCGGTTCAGAAGAATCCCTAAAATCGCGATAAACCGGTATTGGTTTGCACCTTTTGTTTCCGATTACAGCTCTAAATGGTCTATGTTTTTCAATAAACATAGATTTAAAATAACTGTCGAGTACCAATTTCAATTCTTTTTTGCGATTTTTTCGCAGCCTCTCACAATGTTTCCGCAGGTCTTCTGCTGTAGTCATATTTTCCTCCATTTTTTTCGCCTCCTAATTAATTTTTCAAAAAAAGTTAATAACTACATATATATTATAGCATAATTATTTTATCTTTGCAACTTGAAACTCCGCAAAATAATAATGCTATTGTATTGCATTTAACATAAAAATATGGTAACATTGTGTTTTATTAGAAATAATATATCTACTTTTATTTGGCTTAGTTGTCGAAACTATTATAGTATTTGCCTTGATTATACTTGTTATAATTTTAAGCAAATAGACAATAAAAAAAACACATCTGTAACTTGACCGTTCGGTGTGTTTTTTTACATACTAAACTGGCAAACCACGTTTGTGGTTTCTCCATTTCCTATTTTTATTATACATAAATTATTTAGAAAAGTCAACAATTTTTAAGTAATTCGATATTTTAAATAAATTTTTTATTGCGTTTTGATAAACCTTTTTGGAGCTTCCAACGGGAATTGAACCCGTGACCTCAGCCTTACCAAGGCTGCACTCTACCAACTGAGCTATGGAAGCAAATTACGTAAATTATTATATAATACCATATAATAAAAATCAATAGCAAAAAATAAAAAATACAAAAAAGCTTTTATAACTTTCTTGTATTTTAATAAACTATATTTCTTTCCAAAACCAATCTAAGCTGTTATCAATGCTTTTTATATTGTTCTTTTTAGCTTCTAGATCGTCTACCCATAGATATGAGAAAAATGTAATTAAAATAAATATAAAATCTATTGCTATACATTTATATATTGTACTAGCTAAATATGCAAATTCATCAGAAAGAGTAGAAACTTGTACAACATGTGTTATTAATAAAGCTAAAAAAGCAATAAGTGGTATCATAGCAATTGAACTTCTTTTTATTTCCTGTGCTAAAAATATTAATAATGATGTAGCTAAAACAATTAATAATAATGTTAACGGGTTAGTTAAATTAAATATAAACATTTATATTCCTCCTATCTTTTGTTTAAATTACAATATCAAAATTATAATACCATTTTTGTATATTTTTTTCAAGTGTAGTTGTATTAATTTTATATTTCTTTTATATTACAAAATTATTACATCTTATCAGGCATTTCAATTCCTAATAATAAAGCCCCTTGTTTTAATATTTTTCCTGTAATATATGTTAAATAAATTCTCGCATCTTGCACATTTTTATTCTCACAAATTATTTTATTCTCATTATAAAATGAACTAAATGCTTTTGCTAAATCAATTAAATATCTCGATAAAATTGATGGTTCGCTTTTTTCTAGCACTTGTTTTAATATATCATTAAAATTGTATATTAAAGTAATTATATTTTGAGAATATTCATCATTTAATGCATCAACATTAACATCCTTTAATTTTGGGATATATTCTGCTTTTTCTAGAACACTTTTTGTTCTAACATAAGTATATTGAATATAAGGCCCTGTTTCCCCTTGGAAATTTAACATTTCATCTATATCAAATATTTCGTCTTTTACTCTACTTGTTGCTAAATTATTGAATATAACTGCTCCTATTCCAACTTTTTTTGCTACATCTTCTTTATTTTCAAGATTAGGATTTTTTTCTGCAATTATTTCATTTGCTCTTTTTATTGTATCATTAAGCAAATCTTTTATTTTTACAAAATTACCTTCCCTTGTTGACATTTTACCGGTTGGAAGTCTTACCATACCATATGAGACATGTTCTAATCCATTTGTATATTTTTCATCCAAACCTAATAATTTGGCAACTTCAAAAATCTGTTTAAAATGAAGATTTTGTTCATATGATGTAACATATATGCATTTATCATAATCATAAGTTCTTGCTCTATAAAGAATTGCTGCTAAATCTCTTGTTGCATAGATGGTTGAGCCATTAGATTTACATACTATACATGGTGTATCAATTCCCTTATCTGATAAATCAACAATTAAAGCTCCTTCAGATTCAACTAATTTTCCTGTTTTCTTTAAAATGTCTATTACTTCATCTGTTTTATCTGCATAAAAGGCTTCTCCGTTCCATGAATCAAATTTTGTTCCTAATAAATCATATATTTTTTGAAATTCATCTATACTTAAATCTCTAAATTCCTTCCAAATTTTCATAGTATATTCGTCTTTTTCTTCAAGTAATCTGAAATTTTCACGGCATTGATTTAAAACTTGTTCATCTTCTTTACAAAGAATATTGATTCTTTTATAAATTTCAGCTAATTTATCTATAGGCTCTGTAGATAAGTCATACTCCTTTCCCCATCTTTTATATCCTTCTATTAATTTACCAAATTGAGTTCCATAATCACCTAAATGATTTATACCTATAACATTATAACCTAAATATTTGTATATATTGTATAATGCTCCTCCAATTACAGTTGTTTTTAAATGACCAATATGAAAAGGTTTTGCAATATTTGGACTTGAATAATCTATTACAATATTTTTATCTTTACCTTCATTAGAAGCTCCATAATTTTCATTATTTTCTATTTCATTTAAAACATCTTTAATTAGCATATTTTTATTAATGTAAAAATTTATATATCCTCCAGCAATTTCTGTTTTTTGTATTATATTTTCATCTATTTCCAATTTTTCTTTTATTTCACTTGCAATTGCAGGAGGTGCCTTTTTTAAAGTTTTTGCTAATTTAAAACATGGAAAAGCATAATCTCCATTTGCTTTATCTTTGGGAATTTCTATATATTCACATATTTCTTTTTCAGAAATATTGGTTGCTTTTGAAATTTGAGCCCCAATTTCTTGTTTAAAATTTATCATATCTATTCTCCGTTTCTATTGCAATTAATCTTATTTACTAAAATTTTATTTGTCTATTTTCTATTAAAATTTTCTGCATAATTTTAATTATTTTCATCTTCAAAGTAATTAAGCATCATAGCTTTTTTAACTTTTGTCATTGTTTTTTTAGCTTCTTTTCTTGCTTTTTCAGTTCCTTCTTTTAAAACTTTTTCTATAATTTCAGGATGTTCTTCTAAATATGCTCTTTTTTCTCTTATAGGTCTTAAAAATTCTATAATATTGTTAGCAAGTTCTTTTTTACAAGCAACACATCCTCTTTTACCTGCTTTACATTCTTCACATACAGTTTTACAAGTATATTCAGAACTAAATAATTTATGATAATATGAAACCATACATACATCTGGGTTTCCTAAATCGTCTTTTCTAATTCTATTTGGATCTGTTGTAGCACTCATAACTTTTTTTGTTATTTCTTCTTCAGAATCTGAAAGATAAAGTGCATTTCCTAAAGATTTTCCCATTTTTTCATTTCCATCTAAACCTTTAATCCTCTTATTTTTAGATAAATATATTTGAGGCTCTTTAAAAACTTCTCCATATATTGAATTAAATTTTCTTACAATTTCTCTACATTGCTCTATTAATGGTTCTTGATCTTCTCCAGTAGGAACAATCTCCCCATTTAATACAGTAATATCTGCTGCTTGACTTACAGGATAACCTAAAAATCCATAAGTTACACTTTCTCCAAATAAATCCTTTTTTTGTGCAATCTCTGTTTTTACAGTAGGATTTCTTTGTAACCTAGATATTGTAACAAGATTAGAATAAAAGATAGTAAGTTCAGCTGTTTCTGGTATCATAGATTGAATATAAATTGTGGTCTTTTCTGGATCAATTCCACAAGATAGATAATCTATAACTAGTTCTCTAACATTTTTTCTAACCTTTTCAGGATTATTAAAATTATCTGTTAAAGCTTGTACATCTGCTATTAGAATAAATTGCTCATATTCATCTTGAAGCTTAACTCTATTTATTAAAGACCCAAAGTAATGTCCAATATGAAGTCTTCCTGTTGGTCTATCTCCTGTAACTATTCTTTTCTTTTCCATATTCTACTCCTTTTTTAATATCAATTAGCGGCCAATGGATACATCCCTTTTTGACCGCTTTGTGAATACTTTAATTGTACTCATTATTTTGTTATTTCATATCCTTGAGCTGTATCTTTTATTTTGTAACCTTTATTTATTATTATATCTCTTATTTTGTCTGATTCTTCCCAGTTTTTATTTTCTCTTGCTTTTTTTCTTTCTTCTGCTAAATTAATTATTTCTTGTGGTATTATATCTTCCTGTTTTTTATAGTCTTTTAAATTAAATCCTAATACTTCATCAAATTTTAAAAGTAAATTTGCTAAACTTTTTGATTTATTTGGATTTTTAACTATATCCCAAACTACACTCATAGCAACTGGCATATTTAAATTATCATTTATAGCTTCTAAAAATCTTTGTTCATATTGTTTAATTTGTTCTTCATCAATATTTGCTGAACCTTCTAAATGTGCTAAATAGCCTTCTCTTAATCTGTTTAGTGCAATTTTTGCTGAATCCATTGCTTCAAATGTAAAGTTTATTGGTGTTCTATAATTTGATGTAAAATTAAACATCCTATAGACTTGTGGCTCATAGCCTTTTTGCTGTAAATCTTCTAATGTATATAAGTTATTTAAGCTTTTGGCCATTTTTCCACCATTTACTGTTAAAAAGTCTACATGCATCCAATAATTTGCAGGGATATGACCTGAAAATCCTTTGCTTTGAGCTATTTCGTTTTCATGATGTATTGGAATATGATCCATTCCACCTGTATGAATATCGAATAAATCTCCTAAATATTTATAGCTCATAGCTGAACACTCTAAGTGCCAACCCGGATAGCATTTTCCAAAAAATGAATCCCATTTCATTATGTGGTTTTCAGGTGCTTTAATCCATAAAGCAAAATCTGATATATTTTTTTTACCATTATCAAATTCCACTCTTGCTCCTGCTTTTTGGTCTTCCACATTTCTATTTGACAATACTCCATATTTATCTAATTTTGATGTATCAAAATATATTGTATTTTCTGTTTCATATGCATATCCATTTTCTATTATTTTCTTAACATATTCTTCCATTACATCAATATGTTCTGTTGCTCTTGCAATTATTTCTGGTCTATCTATATTTAATTTATCCAAATCTTTTAAAAATGCATCTAAATAAAAATTTGCTATTTCAAATGGGTCTTTATTTTCTCTTCTAGCTGCCTTCATCATTTTGTCTTCCCCTTCGTCTGCGTCTGAAACTAAATGACCAACATCTGTAATATTCATTACATGTTTTAATTTATAACCATTATATTTTAGAACTCTTCTTAAATTATCCATAAATAGATATGCTCTTAAGTTTCCAATATGAGCATAATAATACACTGTTGGACCACATGAATATAATCTAACTTCCTCTTTATTTATAGGTTCAAATTTTTCTTTTTTTCTAGTTAGAGTATTGTAAAAATATATATCCATTAAATTCCTTCCTTTCGAAAAGCGGTCTATTTAGGACGTCCTAATTAGACCGTTCCAAGAATTATTAATCATTATCTGCTGTTGTATTACTAGATGTACTTCCTGATGTTGTACCACCTGATGAAGAACCTCCAGAACTATTTGAAGTACTTTCATCAGGAGTTTTATTTTCAGTAGGTTTTGGCTTAGTAGATGCCTTTTCTTTAACTATAACTTTTCTTGTAATAGTTGATGATTTTCCTCTTGAATTTGTAACTTTATATGTTACTTTGTAATCTCCTGCTTTAGAAGTATTTACAGTTCCATCTATTTCTATCTTGCTAGATATATCTCCATCTACTTCGTCATTAGCTTTTGCACCTTTTTCTATATATGAATCTCCAATATATAATGTTAAACTTGCTTCTCCATTTAATGTAATTGTAGGTGCTCTGTCAGACGCAGCACTTGAATTAGGAGAATTCGATCTATTATGTACTGTACAAGTTTCTATTGGTGGCATTGTAGATGATGATGAACTTAAACTCTTCCATAAACCTAATCTTTCTTTTTCTACTACATATGAATAATATTTTGTCATAACATCTGGGCAAAATTCATTTGCAAGAAGATTTGTTTCTTTACAAATTTTTGCCGAATTTCCGTGTCCATCGCATTCACTAGGAACCATTCCTTCTACAAATATCTCCTGATATGTACTAGAACATTTATCTGTTGCTTTTTTTCCTGAATTTTGACAAATTGTTGCAGTTACGATTCCTGAAGGTCTTGTAAATGTAGATTTATCTTTTCCTGAATGAACTTTGCTCATTACAGCACTCCATATTTTACCAGCAACATTTGTACTTCCTGTAACTTCTTCGTTTTTATCAAATCCATACCAACAACTAGCTGTATAGTAATTTGTGAAACCACATAGCCATTTGTCGTTATTATCGTTTGTTGTACCTGTTTTTGCAGCTACATCTATTCCTGATATTTTACAATATGTTGCAGTACCAGATTGTACAACTGATTGTAAAAGATTTTTTATAACATAAGCTGCTTGTTCAGAAATTACTTGCTCTGTTTTTTGTTCTTCTTTTGCATCTAAAACAACATTTCCATCTGGATCTGTAACTTGTGTATAGAACATTGGTCTTCTATATACACCATTATTTGCAATAGTTGCATAAGCACCTGCCATTTCTAATGGACTTATACCATTTGTAAATCCACCAATTGATGTTGCAGGTAAAGCTGCGTCATTTACATCATCTAGAGTTGAAACTCCCATCTTCTTTAAATAATCCATTGCTTTTTCTGTTCCAAGTTCTGATACAACTTTAATAAATGGAATATTTTGTGAAGTAGTAATTGCACTTCTTATGCTAATTATTCCTTTGTATGCATTGTAATCTTTTGGTTCCCATTTTCCTTCAAACTGTGTAGAATTATCATCATACAATGTTGCAGCAGTAATAACACCTTCATTTATTCCCGGAACTAAAGATGTAAGTGGTTTTATTGAAGAACCTGTTTGTCTTGGACTTTGTGTTGCTCTATTTAATCCTCTTGATTCTGTTTTTTCTCCAAGTCCACCTTCAACTCCTACTACATTTCCTGTGCTATTGTCTATTATAACCATTGCAGATTGAGATGTTGCTCCCTCTACTTTTTTAGATTTTCTTGTGTAATCGCTTGCTTTGTTAACCATAACTTCATCCATTTTTGATTGAAGTTCAGTATCTTGTGTTGAATGAATTGTAAGACCACTGCTATATACATAAACTGATGCTAAATCTTTTGATATTTCTTTTTCTTTAGCTATATCTTCTATTACTTGTGCAATTGTTGCATCTGTATGATATGAATATATACTTCCTAAAGATTCAGATTTTTCAAATTTTAGTCCTTCTTCTACTTGTTGGCATGCCTCATCATACTGTGTTTGATCTATCATACCAAGTTCAAGCATTTTGCCAAGAACTGTTTTTGTTCTACTTTTTATCTTTTCTGAATTATCTGTCTCTCCATAAGGACTATATGAATTTGGAGAATGATTTATTCCTGCTAAATAAGCACATTCTGCTAAACTTAAATCTTGAGCAGGTTTATTAAAGTAATATTCTGAACCAACTTCTACACCTAAGTTATTTGTTTTTCCTCCAACAAATATAATATTTAAATATAACTCTAATATTTGCTCTTTTGAAATCATTCTTTCAATTTGATAAGCTTTAGCCCATTCTTTAACTTTTCTAATTACACCTGCTTTTCCTGTTTTTTCATCATCTTTAGTTATATTTTTAACTAATTGCTGTGTAATTGTACTACCACCAAAAGATGAACTTCCTCTATGTATTATGTATTGAAAAATAGCTGCAGCTGTTCTTTTAAAATCTACACCTTTATGTACATAAAATCTTTCGTCTTCTATTGCAACATAAGCGTTTTTTAAATTATCTGGCATTTGGTCAAGTCTAATTATCTTCCTATTCTCGTCTCCAGTAAGTTCTGCTAATTTTTCTTCTTTACTATCAACAATCATTGAGTTTGAACCACCAATAACTAGTTCTTCTTCAGAAATTTTAAATTGTTCTCCCCATCCACCATAAAGCATTCCAACTACTATTCCAGTAGCTACAACAATTAATAGTAGAATTAGGACTAAAAAAATCTTTAGTGCTATAGATATTTTAGGATGCTTTTTTGAAAATTTAACTTTTTCTTTTTTACTTTTTTTAGTTTTATTATTATTTTTACCTTTATTACTACCCATTTTTTTGTCCTCCTTTAGACTTCTACATTATATTATACTTTAATAAAAAAAGCAAGCAATTTTAGGATAATCAATATTAAATACTATAATTTATAAATCATTTATATACGTTATTTGAACTCCATCATAAAAATGCATAATTATTTGTTCAAAATTGCTTCCATTTTTTGCCATACTATCTGCACCAGTTTGGCTCATTCCAACACCATGTCCATATCCAATAACCTTAAATTTTATAGTATTTTCATTTATTTCAAAACTAAAATTTGTAGATTTAAGTCCAAATAAAGTTCTTGCTTCAGTACCTGCAATTTCGATATTTCCAAATTTTATAGTTTTAACTCTGCCACTATCAGTATATTCTTTTATTTCAATGCAGTTTCCTTCATCAAAATTCATTTGAACTTCTGGATGCTTTTCTTTTAATTTATTTATTAATTCATCTTTTGATAATTCAACTTCGGAGCTATATTGTTCATATCCATCTTCTCCTGCAGTTTCAACGATTTTTAAATAAGGAAAATTACTTCCGCCCCATACATTAGTTGCAGTTTCTGTTATTCCGCCACTATTTGAGTGAAAAAATGCATCTATTGGAGCATTATTATATGTTATAATTTTTCCTTGAGTGCTATCTACTGCATTAGTAATTTTATCCCAATTTGAATTTCTTACATCCTCGTCCCATCTATTTAATCTGTCTTCTTTTGAAATCCATGCTTGACAGCAATTTGAGTTATCACAAATATCGCTATCTTGGTGCTTACCTTTACTATTCATTATTTGATATAAAGTATATGTTCTTGCAACTATTGCTTGTGCTTTTAATGCTTCCATTTCATATGTTGCTGGCATTTCACCTGATACTACTCCATATAAATATTCATCTATTGGAAGCTCTTCTATTTCGTTTGTTTTTGTATGAAGTAATTTTATAGTAGCATATTTTGAATAATCATATTTTACTATTTCTTCTTTAGGTTCTTGTTCTTCAGATATTGTTTGCTCATTATCTATTATTTTTGAAATCTTTTTTTTAGTAAGAATACTAGGAAAAATAACAAGAACTATCATTAAAACCATTATATATATTAATATTTTCTTCATTTTATTTTTGTATGATAATTTTAACCATACACTCCTTCCTTTAGTTACTTTCTTTTCATTGTAAGATATATTAATTTTATTTAAAAAATATACAAGCTATTAATAATCTATTTAAAAAAAATAAAAATAGAACTAACTTGAAGCTAGTTCCTTTTTCATTTCTTGTAAAATTTTCTTTTCTAATCTTGATACTTGAACTTGTGAAATACCAAGAATTTTGGCAACATCTATTTGAGTTTTATCTTTAAAATATCTAAGCATAATAATTTGTTTATCTCTAGACTTCATATTGTCTAGCATTTTATTTATTGTAATTTTATTTGTTATTAAATTTGCCTCATCTTTATTTGTTGACAAAGTTTCTAAAATATTTATTGAGCTATCTGTTTTATTGTCTGAAAATACACTTTCTTCTATAGAATCTATTGGTCTTGTGCTATCTAAGGCTAAAGTAATTTCCTCCTTTGGTGTTTTTAATATTTTTGAAATTTCACCGAATTGTTGGCTCTTTACCATATTTTGCAATATATTCTTTTTGTAAATCCATTATTTTTCTATGTAAATCTTTTAAACCTCTACTTACTTTAATAGGTCCGGTCATCTCTTAAAAATCTTTTAATTTCTCCGAAGCATATAAGGAACAGCATAGGTTGAAAGTTTAACATCAAAATTTATATCAAAATTTCTTATAGATTTTACAAAACCCATTGCTCCTATTTGATATAAATCCTCTACCTCATATCCTCTGCCTGTAAAACGTTTTACTATGCTCCAAATAAGTCCTTGGTTTTCTTCGACTAATCTTGCCATAGCATCTTTGTCACCTGTTTGTGCCTTTTTTATTTCATTTGTAACACTATCTAGCATTAGTTACCCCCTTAGAGCTTCTTCTAAGCTCATAGCTTCTTCTTTTTCCTGTTCCTTTATTGTTTTTTTCATTGTAATTTTAGTTCCAACACCTAAAACAGACTCAACTTTTAAAGAATCCATAAAGCTTTCCATTATAGTAAATCCCATCCCTGATCTTTCTAAATTAGGTTTACTTGTATAAAGTGGCTGTTTTGCCATTTCAATATTTTCTATACCCTTACCATTATCTGATATTTCAACTGTAACTTCTCTATTTTTAATTTTACAATTTACGCTTATTATTCCTAAAGTATTTTCATAACCATGAACAATTGAATTTGTTACAGCTTCAGATACAGCTGTTTTTATGTCTGAAATTTCTTCAATAGTTGGGTCTAAAGATGCAACAAATGCAGCTACTGTAATTCTTGCAAAAGCTTCGTTGTTAGACTTACTTATAAATTCTAATTTCATTTCATTTTCGTTTATCATAAACTAACCTCCTTTTCTTCTGTAAAATCTTCTTTATCGTAAAATTCTGTGCTTTTTTCTGCAAATTCTTCATCATTATAAAGTTTTACTTCTGGAATTAATTTTAAAACTCCACTCATAGCAAAAATTTTTCTTACACTATCTGTTAAATTTGCAAGATAAACTTGTCCTCCTAGCATTGCAGCTTGTTTGTATCTACCAATTACCATCCCTATTCCTGCACTATCCATGAAAGTAACACTATCAAAATCAAATACAACTCTTTTAGGCATAAATCTTTCAATTTCATAATCTGCTCTCCTCCTTATTTCTTTAACTTTACATTCATCAATTTCTTCTGTAATTTTAAATATCAGAAGTTTTTGATCTTCGAAAAATTTAATTTCCATCTAAAACCTCCTTTTTAAATGCTTGTCCATTTTTTTGTTTTCCATATTTTAACATTTAGAAACTGAAAAGTTTGTCATAATTTGACAGCTAAATAAAAAAATTTTAAATAATAAGAATTTAATTTTACAAATACTAAAATTTGAACAAAACTTTATTTTTAGGCAAAAAAAGAAGATTCTAAAAGCATTTTTTTACTTTTAAAATCTTCTTTTTTATTATTAATATTAAATTAATATTTTAAATTGAATTTATTATTTTATATCATTTAATTTTCTATATTTTACAAATAAAATTATTCCAAAAACAGCAACTATTAGTATGCTTACTGCAATTATTTTTACACCTGTATCAGGTAGAATATTTGGTGATCTTGTATTGTCTTCATTGCCTGAAACAACACTTACTCCGCCGTTACCCGTATTTTCATCTAAATCAACTATCAATTCCATAGGTCCACTTAATGTTGTTACAGACTTTCCTCCTTTTGTTGCAACCTCTTTTACGAAAACATTTATAACTCCACTATCATCTATATCTTCCAATTGTTCTTCTGAAGTTACTTTTATTGTTAAAGTATAAGTTCCATCTGATTGTTTCTCAAAAGGTCCTGCTTCGTATATTATTTCGTCAGCAGCTTTTGTTGATTTTGATGATAATGCAAAATAATGTTTATAAGAGTCGCACACATCATCTACTTTTATTCCTGAAATTTTTATTGTTATGCAGAATTTTTGTTCAAACACATCAAATTCTGCACCAGATAATTTTGCTTTTGAATTAGTAAAATCAGATCCTTTCACTTCTTCTGTAGGAGTTGTTCCTCCTGTAGGAGTTTGCTCTCCTCCACTTGGTTGTTCTCCTGATCCACTAGGATTTGAATTATTTTCTACCATAGCCTTTATTGTTAAATTACCACGATACAAACTACCTGATGTATCACCTATATCAACCCACATTAAACTTCCTAAGGCAATACCTCCCATAAAGCTTTCGCCTGGATTTGAAGTTACATTTTTTTCAGTTATTTCACCAGCTTCATTTTTCATATTATTTTCTACCCAGAAAGAAATATCTTCACCTGATTTTGCTGTTACTTTAATTGCTACAACAAAATTACTTCCTGTTAATTGCATTTTATTTTTAAACTTCAATGTATGATATCCTGATGTTAAAGTAATATTATCTCCTTCTACAAGTTCTACTTTTTGTAATTTATCTAAAGATTTATCACCATCTGATGGATTTACATATACTTCGTAAGATAATCCATCCTTTGCTGTTTGAATTCCTACAGAAGATAAATATTCAGTAGAAGATGAATCTCTTGAAAAAACATTTGCTAAATAAAGTTCATCAAGAAGACTATTTGGAGCAGTTACAACCCCTGTACCTCCAACTTCGTCATATTGATAAATTTTATCATATGTTTTGCTACTTTCTGCATTTATAACTCCAAACAAAGAACCATATACTAATTCATCATAATATGATATGTAAAAAATACCATTATCTCCTGCTTTTATAGTTAATTTTTTATTTTGAGAATCATCTACCATATTAGGATATTGATTTTTAATTGTTTGTATAGCAGCTTGTAGCATTTGTTCTGTTACTTGTTCTTTTGAAGTTATGCTTTCTTTTGATTGGTCTACTACCATTTGTTTTATTTCATCATATGTAATTTCTTCTAATGTACCATATGAATTTCTAATTATCCATGCTCCATCACCTTTAGGAGTTGTTGCAAATTTGTCTTTAGAAAACGTATCATCCCAACCAATAATACTTACTCCATGGTTTTGTATTTTATTTGCTGCATTACTTACATAAATAGCAGCAGTATCGAATTTAAAGTCTTCATTATCAGCAAAATAATCTGGCATATATATTGATGCTGCAACTGATCCGTTTTCTGATATATGCTCTTTTATTTGTTTTTGTAAATTTTGTAGTTCTGTTTCGTTTGCTTGACTTGTTTTTTCAATTACATCAAATATTATAGCATCATTAAGAGTTGTTTGTACTGTTTTATTTTGAATTTGACTTATATCAATTTGGTTTTCATTATTTTCAAATGGCATATCTTGTTCATTAATTGCACCTATACCTTCTGTTAAATATGAAAGAGCTGCATAATAATTAGCACCTTTAGATACTAATGATGACCATCCATATTTATTTTTTTGTCCATCTAAAAAGCTTGAAGATTTACTATATGCCATGTGTCTTTCTGAATAATCATATACCTTGCTTGTTATATTGTTTGCTTTGTCTTTCATTGCTAAATTAGTTTCTAATGAACCAAGACTTGCAAATGCCCAACATATATTTGTTTGCTCTTGATTTTTTATTTTTAAATTATTTGGAATATAATCCATTAATGTGTATTTTTGCTCATTTGAATATGCAGATGATTTTAAATATGACATTAAATTTTTTAATGAAATATGTTCATTTGCCATAACTGCTTTGTTTGTACTTAAATTATTTCCTAAGTCATATTTACTTGGTTCAACTACATTTTGTTTTTCTTCATCTGACATCTCTAAATATTTTTTGTATGCTTCTGTGTATTCATAATCTTTTAATTTTATATCATTAATATCTACAGCTAAAACTTTTACAGAAAATAAAATGTTTATTATTAAAAATAATATTAAAATTTTACTTGTTTTTTTCATTTTATAAATACTCCTCTCAATAGTACATGTTAATATTTCCATCTACTATTAATAGTATATATTTTATGTTTTATAATTTCAATATTATATTTAAAATGTAATGAAATCGTAATATTTTTGTAACACATAAAAAGAGAAAACTCACACGTGTGCACTGCTAAAACACGTATGAGTTTATATAGATCTTATTAAGATTGTTTGTTGAAATTAATTATAAGGTACGAATTAATATATTTCCACCTGATTTATGGCTTCTGTTCTCGAAGCCTCCAAAGCTTTATCTATGACAATAACCGAACCAATAGCAACAGCTATAGTTATTACTATCATTATAATAGCCTGTTTGTACATCTTTCTCCGACAACCTCTAAAAAATCTCATTATTTTTTCCTCCTTTTTTCACACTATATAGCTCCGTGTGAATTTCTATGCATATTTTATATATATTATAGCATATTTTTATAGTTTTTGCAAAAATATTTTCGATAATTAGTATAGTTTTGCATTATACTAGTATATATTTTAATTTAGTTTTTTAAAATATTTTTACTGTTATACATGTTAATTTAGCTTCTCCAACATATTTTTATATTTTTCAAGTTTAGCCTTTTCTTCATCAATTTTTTCTTTTGGCGCTTTATTTACAAATCCCGGATTTGAAAGCATTTTCTCTGCTCTTTCAATTTCAAATTTAATTTTTTTGATTTCTTCTTCTTTTCTTTTTGCTTCTTCGGCTAAATCAACTAAACCACCTTGTTCCATATAAAGCTCTATATCATCTTTTATAATACTTATAGAATCTTTAGGTACATCTTCTTTATTTTGTTTTATTATTAGATTTTCTCCAAATCCAAGTTTTAACATAAAGCTTTTTGCTTCTTCTAGTTCTTTTTGATATTTATTAGTAACAAATATCAAATCAACTTTTTTACTTGGATGAACATTCATTTTTGCTCTAATATTTCTTATTTCAACTATTATTTCTTTTAAATTTTCTACAAATTCTTCATCTTTATCAAAAGCAAATTCTTTCTTTATTTCTGGCCAATCTGATACAATTAAATCTTTATCTGAATAAGTAATTATATTTTTATATATTTTTGTTGTAATAAATGGCATAAATGGGTGTAATAATTTTAAAGATGCTCCAAGTACATGATTTAAAATATCACAAACTTGAACTTTATCATCATAGTTTTCTGAATAAATTCTAGATTTTACCATTTCTATATACCAATCGCAGAATTCGTCTCTTATAAAGCCATAAATTGTGTCTATTGCTATACCTAAATCATAGTTTTCTATATTTTGTGTAACTTTTACAATTAATTTATCTAATTTATTTAAAATCCATTTATCTTCGATTTTTAATAATTTTTCATCATATTTTTTAGTTTTACTATCATATACTTTATGACAAAATTCTTTTACATCTTCTTCTTTTACTGAAGAATTTGCATTAATTACAAATTTTGCTGCATTCCAGATTTTGTTTGCAAAATTTGAAGCTTGCTCTAGTTTTTCTGGCATATATCTAATATCATTTCCCATTGTTGTACCAGAAAGAACAGAAAATCTTAAAGCATCTGCTCCATATTTTTCTATAACTTCAAGAGGGTCAACACCATTTCCTAAAGTTTTAGACATTTTTCTTCCTTGGCTATCACGAATTATTCCGTGAATTAAAACATCTTTAAATGGTGGTTTATCTGTAAACTCTAGCCCTTGTGTCATCATCCTTGAAACCCAAAATGTTATTATATCAAAACCTGTAACCAATACACTTGTTGGGTAAAATCTCTTGTAATCCTCACTTTCTTTATTTGGCCAGCCAAGTGTAGAAAATGGCCAAAGAGCTGAGCTAAACCATGTGTCTAAAGTATCTTCGTCTTGATTTAATTTAGTACTTCCGCATTTTTCACATTTTGAAGGCTTAGTTTTTGAAACATTTATATGATTACAATCTTCACAATAATATGCAGGAATTCTGTGTCCCCACCATAATTGACGAGAAATACACCAATCTTGAATATTATCTAACCAATTATAATATTGTTTTTCATATCTTTTTGGAACAAATTTTATTTCATTATTTCTTGCACTATCAGCTGCTCTTTTTGCCAAATCGTCCATTTTTACAAACCATTGCATAGATACTTTTGGCTCTAGAGTTGATTTACATCTTTCACATTTAGCAACATTGTGAGTATAATCTTCTGTTTTTACTAATGCTCCTAATTCTTCTAGTTTTTTTACTATTTCCTTTCTTGCCTCTAATAAATCCATTCCTTTTAATTCAGGAACTAAATCACCCATTTTATTGTTTTCGTCAAAAACTTCTATTATTTCTAAGTTATGCTTTAATCCTGCTTGATAGTCATTCATGTCATGTGCTGGCGTTATTTTAACACATCCTGTACCAAAATCTTTTTCTACAAATTCATCTGCAATTATTGGAATTTCTTTATTCATTATTGGAAGTATACATTTTTTGCCAACTATACTTTTATATCTTTCATCATCAGGATGAACAGCAACTGCAGTATCTCCAAGCATTGTTTCAGGTCTTGTAGTTGCAACTTCTACATATTTGCCTTCTTCATTTACTATTTTGTACCTAATATGCCATAAGTGTGATGGTTCTTCTTTATATTCTACCTCTGCATCTGAAATTGAAGTTTTACAACTTGGGCAGTAATTTACCATCCTTGTTCCCTTATAAATTAATCCTTTTTTATACAAACTTACAAATTGCTCTAAAACTGCATATGACATACCTTCATCAAGAGTAAATCTGTTTCTTTCCCAATCACAAGAACATCCAAGTTTTCTTTGTTGAGTTTGAATTATTCCACCATATTTATGTGTCCAATCCCATGCTTCTTCTAAGAATTTTTCTCTTCCTAAGTCTTGTTTTGTTTTTCCTTCTTGTTTTAATTTTTCTACAACTTTCATTTCTGTTGAAATTGCAGAATGGTCTGCTCCAGGAAGCCATAAACAATCATAACCTTGCATCCTTTTAAATCTAATTAATATATCTTGAATTGTATCATCTAAAGCATGACCCATATGTAACTTTCCAGTTACATTTGGTGGTGGCATCATTATGCAATATGGCTTTTTATCTTTATCCATACTTGGTTTAAAATATCCATTTTCTTCCCAATTTTTATAGATTTTTTCTTCAAAATCTTTTGGGTTATATTTTCCTTCTAACATTTTCTTTTCTTCCATAATTATTCCTCCTTTTTTTAAGTACCAAAAAGCCCTTATATGTATAAACATATAAGGGCGAATTTTCCGCGGTACCACCTTAATTTATTATTACAGGCTAATCACATTTTATATGGTTTGCCTTAAAATAATCTCTTTAAAAGTTTTTAACGGTTCTTATCCGGATATATTTACTTATATTTCAATATATCAGCTCCAAAGCTACTTTTCTATTTGTCTTTATTTAAGAAGCTTACAGCCTATGACTTCTATTCTCTAAAAACAGTACAAATATACTTCCTCTTTTTCTTTGCTTTTAATAAATTAAATTTTACATCAATTTTTTAGATTTGTCAATGTTTTTAATCATTTTTTCCTGCAACAAAACCTGTTGAATATGCAATTTGTAAATTAAATCCACCGAGTATACGCATCTACATCTAAAATTTCTCCTGCAAAATATAGATTTTTAACTATTTTTGATTCCATAGTTTTAGGATTAACTTCTTTTAAATTTATTCCTCCACTTGTTATAATAGCTTCTTCTATAGGTCTAAAGCCTTTTATTGTAATTTCAAAGTTTTTTAATAATTTAACTAAATTTTGTCTTTGTTCTTTTGTTATAGAATTTACTTTTATGTTTTCATCTATTTTAGAAAGCTTAATTACAACAGGAATTAATTTTTGTGGTAATAATTTATCTAAGCTATTTTTAAAACTTTTATTTTTAAATTCTTCAAAATCTCTTAAAATTCTTAAATCTAGCTGTTCCTCTGTTAATGCCGGTTTTAAGTCTATTTTTAAAGTTATATTTTTATTTTTTAACAAATCTTCTATATTTTTATATCTAACTAAGTGAGCAGAACTACTAAGCACAGTTGGGCCTGACACTCCAAAATGAGTAAATAGCATTTCTCCAAAGTCTTCATATATTTCTTTGTTTTTTAAATTATCTATTATTTTAATTTTTACATTTCTTAAGCTTAACCCTTGTAAACTTTTACATATATCTAGTTCATATGTTTCAAGCGGAACTAAAGATGGTTTTATTTTTGTTACAGTATGTCCCAATTTTTTAGCTAAATTATAGCCATCTCCGGGTAGAGCCTGTTAATGGATAGCTTTTTCCACCTGTTGCAAGTATTACTTTATCTGCTTTAATTGTTTCTAATACTGTATTTACTGTTTCTTTTTGATTTTTTATTTTTGAATTTTTTGTGTTTATTATTTCATTTTTCGTATTTTTTTCAATTTTTACTCCGCAAACTGAATTTTCTTCATTTACCAAAATATCAACAACTTTTGCATTATAATATATTTTTACATTTAATTTTTTAAGCTTTTTTTCAAAACAATTTAATACATCTTGAGCTTTATCTGTTACAGGAAAGATTCTGTTTCCTCTTTCTTCTTTTACATTTAGCCCTTCTTCTTCTAAAAAGCTTATTATATCTTTATTTGTAAAGCTATTAAATGCACTATATAAAAACTTTCCATTACCCGGAACATTTTTTATAAAATCTTCTATGCTTAAAGAAGATGTAATATTACATCTTCCTTTTCCTGTAATTAAAAGCTTTTTACCTAATTTATTATTTTTTTCTAATAGAATAACTTCATTACCCATTTTGGCAGATTCTATTGCTGACATCATCCCAGCGGGTCCTCCACCTATAATTACAACTTTCATTAAAAAATACTCCCTACAATAATTCCAATAAGTGCTCCAACTACAACTTGGAAAGGTGTATGTCCTAATACCTCTACAAGCTTTTCTTGAACTTCAACTCCTGTAAGTCCAGGTGTTTCTATAATTTTATTTAATAGCGTTGCTTGTTTTCCTGCAGCCCTTCTAACTCCTGCTGCATCATACATAACTATACCTGCAAATGCAATTGATAAAGCAAATTGCCATGTATCAAATCCAACACTTTTTCCACCCATAACTGCAATACACATAACTATTGCAGAGTGTGAACTTGGCATACCTCCTGCACCCATTATTCTTTTAAAATTGAATTTTTTTGTTGTAATTAGTTCCCAGACGACCTTAAAAGCTTGTATTGCAAGCCATGTAAAAAAAGGTACCCATATATATTTATTGTGTATTATTTGCATAAAAATTTCCATATTATTCCTCTTTCTTACTCTATTACTATATTTTTAAACTTCTTATCTTTTTAAAATTTTTATTTCAAGCAATCTTTATTTATTACTCATCTACAGAAAAATCTTTTTCTTCTATTTCGCCGTTTTTTTCTAAAATAATACTAATCTTTTTTTCTACATTATTTAAAAGTGTATTACACTCTTTAGATATTTTCATACCTTCTTCAAATTTTGAAACAGAATCTTCTAAAGATAAATCTCCTTTTTCTAATTCTTGAACTATTTTTTCTAATTCTTCCATTTTGCTTTCAAAATTTTCTTCTTTTTTCATAAAATCAACCCTTTCTTTTCTCTGAAGCTGTCATTGGGCGGTCAATGGGGACGTCCTTTTTTGACACGCTTTATTTATTAATTTAATTAGGAAAGTTGAAAGTGTCAAAAAAGGACGTCCCCAATGACAGCTTTCCATTTTCCATCACTAAATTTAAGTTCTATTAAATCACCTTTTTTTAAATCTTTACTTGTTTTTATAAGTTTGTTATCTTTTTCAACTATTGCATATCCTCTTGTCAAAGTTTTTAAAGGGCTTAAAGTATCTAATTTTGATACTTTTTCCACAAAAATCTTTTTAGCTTCACTTGTTTTTAAATTTATTACATTTTCCATTTGCTTTATAAATCCATCTATTCTTAAATAATAATTTTGGATATTTTGCAAAGGCTCTGTTAACACTCTTTTTTGTGTAATTGCTTTATATTTTAATCTTGCAATTTCTATTTTTTTATTTAAACTTATTCTTGCTCTTTCTTTTAAAGTGTTTACTTTATTTTGCAATTCATATATATCTGGATTTACAAGCTCAGCTGCTGCAGATGGTGTTGGTGCTCTTAAGTCTGATACAAAATCTGATATTGTAAAATCAGTTTCATGTCCAATAGCTGAAACTATTGGAATTTCCGAATTATATATTGCTCTTGCAACAACTTCTTCATTAAAAGGCCATAAATCTTCTAAAGATCCTCCTCCTCTAGCTAAAATTATAACATCTGCTAACTTTTTATCATTCATTGTTTTTATTCCATTTGCAATTTCATTTGCTGCTCCTGCTCCTTGAACTGCAACAGGCAAAAGCCTTATATAGCAATTTGGATTTCTTCTTGTTGATACATTTATTATATCTCTAATTACAGCACCTGTACTAGAAGATAGAACACCTATTATTTTAGGATTTAAAGGTATTTTCTTTTTGTGTGCTTCATCAAATAATCCCTCTTTTTCTAAATCTTCTTTTAACTTTTCATAAGCTTTATATAAATCTCCGTGTTCCTTGTTCTTCCATAGCTTTTACATATATTTGGTAAATTCCGTCTCTTTCAAATACTGAAACTCCGCCCAAAGACTATGACCTTCATTCCATCTTTTGGCTTAAAATTTACTCTCTCGCTATAACTTTTAAACATTACACACTTTATTAAAGATTTATCGTCTTTTAGAGTAAAATAAAAATGTCCTGTATAATGTGCTTTAAAATTTGAGATTTCTCCTTTTACCACAACTGCATTTAAAGCTTCATCATCAGCTATTTTATTTTTTATGTATGCATTTAAATCAGAAACACTTACTGCCATTGATTCATAATTCATATTTTATCAAACCCTTTCTAAATTTTAAGGCATATATGATAAATTCTTTATTACTTAATATAGGCAACCCTTAAAAAATTAAGACTTGCCCATATACATTTACATTTCCTTAACAATTTTTGCCAAAGCTCCATTTATAAACTTGCTAGACATTTCTTCTCCATAAATTTTTGCAAGTTCAACAACTTCATTTATTTCAACTTTATATGGGATATCTTTATATTTTATTTCATATATTGCAAGTTTTAGTAAGCTTAAATTAATTTTAGAAACTCTTTCTATTTTCCACTCTTGTGTTAAAGAACCTTTTATTGTTTCATTAATATCGTTTATATTTTGATTTATGCCATATATACAATCTTTTATATAATCTATTGCAGATTGATTTTTTATATCGTTATTTTCTACAAATAGTTCTATTTGTTCTTCTATATTTTCTGATTTTTGAATTTCTAAACTATATATTAATTTAAATGCCAATTCTCTAATTTCAGATCTTTTCATTTTTTTATTTCTATCCCCTTTATATTCTGTCTATAAATCCCTTTATTTTATCTTTAACATATTCTTTATTTTTTTGTATATAATTTCCTACAATTGCTCCTATTACTATTAAAATTATTCCTACAATTAAATTGTAAAGTTTTGTTATAAGTATTAATATAGCAACTATAACTCCAATAATTGCACCTTTATAATTATTCCAAAAATCACTTAAATTGCTCATAATAATGTCCTTTCTATATTTTTATTCTTTATTTTTGTCGTTTATATCTGTTTCAATATCTTTTATTTTTACATTTACTTCTTTTACTTCTAAATCTGATGTTTTCTTTATTGCTTCTTTTATCTTATTTTGCATATTTACTGTAAGTTCTTTAATTATAACTGTTTTGTTTACTACTAAGTTTACATTTATAATTAAGTTGTTTAATTTATCTAATTCTGTAGATACAGATACATTTTTTACACTATCAAACCCTGCAACTACTGTAGATACTATATTTTCTATTGTTGTTTTTGATATTAAAAGTTTTCCGTTATCGTTTTGCATAAGTACACCTTGTGATTTTCTGTTGTCACTTGATGTATCGAAAAATATACATTTTATAGAACATAGTAATACTACTATTTCTATTCCTAAAATTATTTTAGATGTTGTTTCTCCATTTAAAGCCATATTTGCAAATGCAATTAAAGTTCCTACATTTATCCATCCTGCAATAACGCATATTATAAGTACAGATTGTATAAACATTAAAACTGAAAATAATGCTAATATTAATTTATCTAATTTTTTCATTTTAAAATCCATTCCTTGTATAAATATATTTAGATTTTTTATTAGGATTTACCTATAAACCTATAAAATTTTTATTCTTGAGTATTTTCTTGGTTTGTTTCGCTTTCTTCTGATGAAGTAATGCTTTCTGTATTTACTCCTTGAACATGAACATTAACTTCTTCTACTTTTAAACCTGTCATATTTTCAACAGCTGTTTTTACTCTGTTTTGAATTTCATAAGCAACATCTGGTATTCTAACTCCATATTCAACTACAATATTTACATCTATTTTTGTATTTTCGTTTTCTGAATCAACTTTTATTCCTTTTGCTAGATTTTTCTTTCCTTTTAAAACTTCTGAAATTCCTCCAGCAAATCCTCCATTCATTCCTGCTACTCCTGGAACTTCTGATACAGCAACACCGGCAATTATTGCTATTACTTCACTTGATATTTTTATTCCTTCTGTTCCATTTTCAACTTCTTCGATTTTTTTTATGTCTTCATTATTATTTTCTTCCATAATAAACACTTTCCTTTCTGAGAAATAGCTTAATTATAAAAATTTATTTTTATAAATCTTTTCCTCTTTTTATTTATTGATATAAGTAGTATATCAGTTTTTGTTGAATTTTACAACTATTTTTTTTAATTTTTTTCGTTTTACTTAAATTTTAGGTTTTCTCTTTTGTTTATAAACATTAATACGAGGAAGAAATTTATTTTTCTCCCTCGCATTTTTTATTTATTACATTTTACATATTTTCTATTGCGTATTTTATCATGCTGTTTATGATTGCGTTAAACGAGCACCTATTTTCTTTTGCTAGTTTTTCTATTATTTCGCAATCTTTGTCATCTATTCTTACCGTTTTCGGTATTTTTTCTAATTCTTTTGATACTTTAAATTTCATATTTATCACCTTCTTTTCTATATTTTCATAGTCATATTTTCATTATAAGTAATGAGAACCAGACTTACCATGATCACAAGTAGTATATTCATAATACGTATGAGGAGAGTACTGATAATGCACGCAAGGAGAATGGTAACAAGTATAAGGACTCTTAAGATTTCCAGACCAAGAATTGTCTCCACAATATGAGCACTTGTAACCCACCGGGGTTGGACTGCTACCATAATATAAATAAGCATAATCCCTAGTTCCGCTACAACTACGTTGAACTTGTTTTCCTGCACAATACCAAAGAGCATACAATTTAACATCGTGATTAGGCATTTTAAATCCTCCTGAGTAGCTCGAGTTTCTGACTAAACCACTAGAATTTCCCTTTTCTTGAGTCCAACCCATAAAGGTATAACCTGAATTAGTCGGTTTTGCACTCGTGTCTACTGTTACTGTTTCTCCTTCCGCATACTGAACCGAAGCAGGAGTATTTCCGGATCCTCCATTTAAGTTATAACTTAATGTATATAATTGATCTACAACCGTTAATTTTCCACTTATTTTTTCTGTTCTATTTCCCGCTTTATCAACTACCAATACATGTAAATAGTAATCTCCCCTAGTTTGTGGTGTCAAAGGTATTATCTGCGGATTATTTGTAAACGAACCACCCGAATATGCTCCGTCACTTACTCCAAGTCCTCCTGATGAATTGTTAAACGCCCATTTACAATTAGATGTACTTACAGTACTTCCACCATCATCACTAAGATTTACTGTTGCATTTACCGTTGCTCCCTTCTTAACCGAGCTTGGACTAAAGCTAATCGTTGCTCCTGGTGGTGTTTTATCTATATTTTTTATCGTAATACTATTTACCTGGGTTTGACTAGAGTTTGCATTTTTTAGTCTTCCATATACCGTTGTTCCATTATTGGTGACTCTAACTTGCATAGGATTAGCAGTTGCTGTATTCCAAGTACTTCCATCAGTGCTATATTCCTTTAATAAATTTACTGCATCCGTGTAGTTTATTGATACAATTACATCGTTATTTGTCCAAGATGCATCACTAACATTTGATTGAAGAGTAGGCTTACTTACATCTTTTGTCATTATTGTTTTTGTGTCGGATACTGCATGCCCATTTCCAGCAACATCTTTTATCTGTGTTCTAACCTCATAAGATGTATTCCAGTCTAGGTTACTGATCGTATACGATTCCCCCGCATTCGAAAACCACTGGCTCCAATTGCCATCATTTGTCTTTTTATACGAATATTGTCTAGAATCTTTGTTTAATCCACTTTCTGCATCAGTTTGTTTTGATATTACTGTTATAGAAGTTGCTGTTGATGAAGCATCCGGAGTACTTTTAGATGGTGGATTGTTATCTAACTTAAATGGTCCTGTTATTGCTCTCGTTGTATTTCCTAAGCTGTCTGCGGCGATTGCAGCTAAGTAGTAGTTATCTCCTGTTCCAGACGAGATAGATGCTGGTCCTCCATTTGCGTAAGGTATATTATAGGCTGAATCATTATTCGGCTGGGTTGAGCCCTGAACCCACACGTACTTTTGCGTATCCGTCGCTGCTGGTGCCGATCCTTCTTGAGTTACTCTAATTACAGAACTCTGTGTTCTTGAATAAGTCGGATTATTAGGTGTTACAAATTCAATTTTTGGTCCTTTATTATCAACCACAAAAGGACCTTTAACATCCGTCGGTGAGTATGTATTTCCTGCTTGATCTCTTAAATTTTCTCCTTTTACATGTAAATAATAGTCTCCTGTTTCACCATTTAGCTCAACATTTATCGAAGCACTTTTTGCTCCCACATTAGGATTTATCGTAGTATGGCTTGAATAAGTCGATTGAGCTCCTGATTTTGTATTCCATTCATAATATACTGTATAAGATCCAGACGCAAATCCTGAGCCTATGTCCGATATAGTTATTGTTGCCGTTTGTGTTTTAGATACTGTACCAGTTCCTCCAGTTACTGATATTGTTGGATTTGTAGTATCTATTTGATTTACTGCCACTTGTCTTGGTTGTGCTATTACATTTTTTAATTTATCTCTTACCCATACATTATAAGTTCCCTCATTATACTGATATCCACTCGTCCAATTTGTAGTGTTATCAACCGATATCCATTCTGAATCTGATGTAGGAGCTGAAGTCACACTTGAATTTGTTATAGCATAAGCTCCTATTCCTATTCCTCCTTGGTTATCTGAAGCACTTACTTGAATTGCTTTTGGTCCATTTTTCCAAGTTGCTGGAGTTTGAATAGCTGAAGATATTGTTGGTGGAGTATTATCTATCGTTCCGATATCTACCTTAAATCCTGCTGATACGTTTCCAGCTACATCTCTTACCCATGCATAATATGTTCCAGCTGTATATGTAGTGCTATCCCATGAATTTGCATTAGTCTTTACCCATCCGGTATCACTTGCAGTTGGGGGTGTAGAAGCTGAATTTCCTGATTTTATCATATATCCATATATTCCACTTCCTCCACTATCTGTTGCCTTTACTGTTATCTTTTTATTCGTTGTTGTCCAAGTTGTATCTGATATTGCTGATGATATTTCTGGTTTTATTGTATCTATATTTGATACTTGTAAACTTGTGGCGTTTTTTGTATTTGTTCCATCTGTTTGACTTGCATATACTGTTGTGTTACTGCTAATAGTCAATGTCAATGGATTGGATGTAGTTGTACTCCATGCAGATGCACCATTGTATTTATACTGTTTTGTAAACGACTGTTTGTTATTGTCAGGATAACTTATTGTTACTGTGACTTTTCCATTCGTCCAATTATTTCCGTTAGGTGTTGCAGTTATAGTAGGCGTATCTATATCGTAAGTTCTCACCGTTAATTGAGTAGACTCTGTATAACCATTCCCTGCACTATCCTTTACTCGAGTTTGAACATCATACGCCGTATTCATAGTTAAGTCATTAAAAGTATGTGATGTATTAGGATCACTTACCCAGTTTTCCCATGTGGCATTATTTGATAATCTGTATCTATATTGAGTTTGGCTCGAATCTATTCCCGCACTACCTTGATCTTGTTGATTTAGTGTTACTGTTATAGATTTTGTTGTATGTGTCTCACCAGGAGCTGTACCATTTGGTGCTAAATTATCTAAACAGAATGGTCCCTCAGACTGTGTAGTTTTATTTCCTAATGAATCACTTGCACAAATCCATAAATAATATTGACCTGTCTCACCATTCTTTTTCAACTCAGCTCCACTTGCAAATGTAATTCCACTTGTTGTTATCTTTTGGTCTCCTGGATTAGATGAACTTGTATCCCATAGATAGTAATGAGTACCTAACATGTTAACATTTGCATCTGTTATAGTTACTGTACTTGATTGCTCTTTTTTATATGTGTTTTTATTTGGACTATTAAATGATATTGTTGGTCCGGTGTTATCAAATTTAAATACACTTGAATTAACCTCTGAACCATCACTACTATTTCCAGCAACATCAGAGTATCGCTGACCCTGTATATGTAGATAGTAAGTTCCTGTAAAT
>CANQGU010000017.1 GCA_947623465.1 uncultured Clostridia bacterium | reverse complement strand
TTTTAGATAAGTGCTATATTATTTTAATAAAAAAACAAAAATGTTGAGGTAACCACCCCAACATTTATTATACAACCGCGTATTTAACAACTAAGGTTTTTTTATTATTTAGTTAATTTTATACCTCTTAATTTAATGGCTTCATTAATGGATACAAAACTACATCTCTTATATTTTGGCTATTTGTTAAGAATTGCATAAATCTGTCAACTCCAAGTCCCCATCCAGAAATAGGTGGCATACCATATTCCATAGCTTTGATATATTCATTATCTATTGACATAGCTTCTTCGTCACCATTTGCTTTTAATTTGCTTTGTTCAATTAATCTTTTTTCTTGTTCTGCACTATCTACAAGCTCTGAATATCCATTTATTATTTCTTCGCCATTTACTATTAATTGGAATCTATCTGTAAGTGATGGATTTTCATCATTGCTTCTTGCAAGTGGTGATAAATCTATTGGATGTTTTATTAAATATGTTGGTTTTATAATTTTTGGTCTACTTACTTTTTTATAAAGTTGGTCTATAAGATTTCCTCTACCTAATTCTTCGATATTTTCAGCTTCTAGCTCTATATTTTTATTTCTAATTTCTTGAAGTAAATCTTTTGCGTTATCAAATTTATCAATATCTATTCCGCAATCTTTTAGTACTAGGTCTCTAAATGTTATTACATCCCATTCTCCACCAAAATCGATAAGTTGATCACCAATTTGAACTTTTAAATTTCCATCATATAATTTTCCTATAATATAAACAACCATTTCTTGCAAGAACTTCATATTGTCTTCATAATTCCAATATGCGCTATAACCTTCTACCATTGTGAAATCTTGTAAGTGACTTCCATCCATTCCTTCATTTCTAAAATCTCTTGCAACTTCGTATATATTATTAAATCCACCAATTATTAATTTCTTTAAAGTTAATTCTGGAGATATTCTTAAAAATACATCCATATCATGTGCATTATGATGTGCAACAAATGGTTTTGCAGTTGCTCCTGATGCAGTATTTTGAAGTGCTGGAGTTTCAACTTCTATAAATCCATGATTGTCTAAAAATTCTCTAAGTAATCTTACAAATTTTGATCTTAATAAGAATTTCTTTTTTGCTTCATCATTCATAATTAAATCAAGATGTCTTTCTCTATAAATTGCTTCTTGGTTAACTAATCCATGATATTTTTCAGGAAGTGGTCTTAATGCCTTTCCTAAGAATTTATATTCAGCAACTTGTAAGCTTTTTTCTCCTGCCTGAGTTGTAAAAATTTCTCCTTTAACTCCTATAAAATCTCCAATATCTAATATTTCGTGGAATTTTTTGTATTCGTCTTCTCCTAAATCGTCTCTTTTTATAACAAGTTGAATATGTCCTGTAATATCACTTAAATCTAAAAATGATATTTTTCCCATTTTTCTTTTAGACATTACTCTACCTGCAAGTGAAACATTTTTAGTACCATCTTCTAATTTTCTACCTTCACCTATTTCATGTGTTGTTTCATATTTTTCAGGGTGTGGGTGAATTCCATATTCTTCTATTTTCTTTAATTTGTCCTTTCTTGCTTGCATCAGTTCTGTTTCGTTAGCCATATTTTTATCTCCTTTCTTATTTTTCTATCTTATTTAATATCCAATATTTTACACTCTTTTCCGCTTTTTGTCAATGGAAAAGCAGTCATTTAGGACGAAAGCGGTCATTTGGGACGTCCTTTTTTGACAGCTTTTCAATCCACAAATTCTTCCCAAACTAAATTAGCTAAATCAAGACCTTTATTTGTTAACTGTATTTTATCAGAACTTACTTGAATTAAATTTTCATCAACTAATTTATTTAATTCTTGCTTAAATATAAAAATTGGATTTTCTCCAAATTTGTTTTTAAAACTTTGTATAGATACCCCTTCTATCTTTCTTAATCCTAGCAACATATATTCTTGCATAACAGAAAAATCATTTTGCTTTTCTTGAATTATTTTATTTTTATTAAAGTTATTTTCCATACAATTTTTTATATATAAATCTAAATTATATGTATTAGAAAATCTTGTTTTATCAATATATGAGTGAGAAGCAAGTCCAAAACCAATATACTCTTTTTGCTCCCAACAGTCTAAATTATGGTTTGATTCATACCCTTTTTTTGCAAAATTTGAAATCTCGTAATGGTTGTAACCATGTAATTCCAAATAATTTTTTACATACCAATACATTTGTCTTTCTACATCTTCATCTGGTAATTTAATTTCTCCATTTTCTAGCATTTTAGCAATTTTTGTTTCTTCTTCTACAATTAAAGAATATACTGAAATATGATTTGGATTTAAATTAGTTACTTCTTC
Organism: uncultured Clostridia bacterium; assembly: GCA_947623465.1. Lineage (GTDB taxonomy): Bacteria > Bacillota > Clostridia > TANB77 > CAG-508 > CAG-269. The sequence continues at coordinate 37,120 of CANQGU010000017.1, read as the reverse complement.
TAAAGATTTTTTTATGTCTGAAATAGATTGATTTGGAAGCCCTATCATTAAGTCTACATTTATATTTTCAAATCTCGCTTTTTTTGCTAATTTATATGTATTTAAAAATTGCTCATAATTATGGATTCTTCCAATTTGTTTTAATAAATTATTTTGTGTTGATTGAAGTCCTATACTTATTCTGTTTATTCCTGCTTCTTTGTAATCTTCTAATTTTTCCTTGGTTGCAGTTCCGGGATTTACTTCAATTGTTGCCTCAACCAAATTTTCTTTGTTAAATAAACACATTATTTTTTTTATATATTTGCTATCTACAAATGACGGGGTTCCTCCTCCTATATAAATAGTTGGAATTTTAGTTGTAGAGTTAGTTTTTAAAAAGTTTTCTATTTCTTTTATTAATGCTTCAAAGTATTTTTCTTCTATATTTTCTTTATTTGCAAATGATATAAAATCACAATAATAGCATTTTTGCTTGCAAAATGGTATGTGTATATAAATGCCTAATTTCTTTACTTTTTCCAAGTTATCCTCCATTTTTTATTATAATATTAATTTAAATTTGTTATATAATAAATTTTAAAAAAATGTTAATAAATTAGTTTTCATTATTTGCAATCTTAATTATCTTCTTTAACCTATAATTTACTCCAGATTTACCAACAGGATTGGATAGTTTACTCCCTAATTCAGATAATGGCATATCAGGATATTCTAACCTAAGTCTTGCAATTTCTTTTAAACTATCATCTAATTTTTCAAATTTTCCATTTTGTTTAAGTTTTCTTATAGCATCAATTTGCTCAACAGATGCATTAAGAACCTTGTTTAAATTAGCTGCTTTACAATTTACAATTCTATTTACTTTATTGTTCATAGACCTTTGAACTCTAATTTCTTCAAATTCTAAAACAGATTTACTAGCACCAATAAAAGCCAAAAATTTTGATATTTCTTCTCCCTCTTTAATGTAAATTATGTTTTCCCTTTGTTTAATAAAAATATCGTTTTCTTCCATAAGCTTAACTATTATATTTGCTACATTTTTATTTTTTACAGAGCACTCTAAATGATACTTACTTTTAGGGTTATTAATAGAACCAGAACCCATAAATAAGCCTCTTACAAAGCATTTAAGTAAATGAGCATCTTCTATATCATAATCAAAATTTAAAAATGATTTAAAAGAACTTGTTTTTATTTTAATACTAAAAACATTACCATTAACATCAATATCAAAATTTTCTATTCCCATGTTTCTAACAATTTTAGCAAATCTATCGATATTGTAATCATTTTCTGTTGAATATTTTATGAAATTTTTTTCTTCAGAAATATTGTTACTTGCCAAATATCCATAAAGTTCATATTCTACTTCTTTTTTATTTGCTAAATTATTAATTTTACTTAATTCTTTTTTCACATCTTTTGAAAATGACATATTACTTCTCCTTTTCATATCAGTGTCAATGGGGACGTACTTTTTTGACATTTTTTAACCCAAATACTATTTTAATTTAGCTATCAATGCTTTTATTTTTATACCTTGTTTAGAAAACATTTCTTCGTGTTCAGTTCTAATGTTTTGCCAAAAGTCTGGCTCACTGTGTAAGTCAGTTGTTTTCTTAACTATTTCAAAACCTGCTTGTTCAAAATATGGTATGCTTTCGAAAAATAAGCTATCATCATCTGTTTTAAAATATATTTCTCCGACCTTGAACTAAAAAATCTTTGTATTTTTCTAGTTGTTTTGTATGTGTTAATCTTTTTTTATGGTGTTTCCCTCTTGGCCATGGATTGCAAAAATTGATGTATATTCTTTCAATTTTGTCTTCTTTAGATAATATTAAATTAATTCTTTCTATATCAAATCTTGTTAAAATAATATTATCTGTTTCTTTGTTTTTTTCTTTGTAGATTTTTTCAACATTTCTTTTTGCAAGCCCTAACATTGCATCAACTAAATCTATTGCTATATAATTTACATTTTGATTTTCACTTGCAAGATTTGCTATAAAATATCCTTTTCCGCACCCTAATTCTAAATTAAGAGGCAAAGAAGGACTTTTAAAAAGTTCTTTCCATTTGCCTCTTTGTTCTTCTGGATTATCTACATAAAAAGGACTTGCTTCAAGCTCTGGTCTTGCCCATTTTTTGTATCTAATTCTCATTATAATTCTCCTAATTATTCAGCTTTTTTTGAGTCTTTTTCAGCTTCTGCTTCTTCAGTTTTGGCTTCTTCTTTTACTTCTGCCTTAGCTTCTTTTTCTTCAACTTTGGCTTCTTCTTTTACTTCTGCCTTAACTTCTTCTTTTTCAGCTTTAGCTTCTTCTTTTACTTCTGCCTTAACTTCTTCTTTTTCAGCTTTAGCTTCTTCTTTTACTTCTGCCTTAGCTTCTTCTTTTTCAGCTTTGGCTTCTTCTTTTACTTCTGCCTTAACTTCTTTTTCTTCAGCTTTAGCTTCTTCTTTTACTTCTGCTTTAACTTCTTCTTGAGCAACTGTTTCAGCTACTGCTTCTTTAGGAGTTTCAACTTCAGCTACTGCTTCAGTTTCAGGTGCAACTGTTTCAGTTTTAACTTCTTCAGTTACTTCTGGTGCAACTTCTTCACCTTTTATTATAATTTCTTTGTTTTCAATTCTAGCTCCAAGTTGTTCTTTAGTCTTAGCTGCTTTTCCTATTCTATCTCTTAAGTAGAATAATCTAGCACGTCTAGCTTTACCAACTCTAACTAATTCAACTTTTTCAACTAATGGTGAGTGAACTAAAAATGTTTTTTCAACACCAACACCATAAGATAATTTTCTTACAGTAAATGTTTTATTTACTCCTGATCCTTGAACTTTTATTATTGTTCCCTCAAATACTTGTATTCTTTCTTTGTTTCCTTCTTTAATTCTTACATGAACTTTAACTGTATTTCCAACTTTTAAATCTGGAATTTTAGATTTTAATTGTTCATGTTCAATAGATTTTATTATATCCATTTTTTAAATCCTCCTTATAAATTCCCTATCGTCGCTAAGTTAATCTTAGGCAATAGTTTTTTTGAATAGCACTTATTTCTAAGCACTTCACTTAAATATTTTTAATAAACCTTTTAATTAAATATTTTTAATAAATATTTTCAATTAAATATTATTTTTTTAATAAATCTGGTCTTTTAATACTTGTTATTCTTAAAGCTTCTTCTTTTCTCCATTTATCTATGTTTTGGTGATTTCCTGAAATTAAAACTTCAGGTACTCTTACTCCTTCAAAAACCTCAGGTCTTGTGTATTGTGGATATTCTAAAATACCACTTGTAAAACTTTCTTCTTCTATTGATTCTTTGGATAAAACTCCATCTTTATATCTTGAAACAGTATCGATTAAAACCATTGCTGGAATTTCTCCACCTGTTAAGACATAATCTCCAATAGAAATTTCTTCGTCTACTATTTTATCAAGTACCCTTTGGTCTATGCCCTCGTAATGTCCACATAGAATTATTAAATGTTCTTCTTTTGATAATTCTTCTACTTTTGATTGATTTAATTTCTTTCCTTGTGGTGACATATATATAACTTTTGCATTTTTATCTTCAATAGATTTATATGCATCATATACAACATCTGGCTTTATTACCATTCCAGCTCCACCACCAAAAGGTGTATCGTCAACTTTTTTATGTTTGTTTTTTGAAAAGTCTCTGATATTTATTAAATTAATTTCAAGTAAATTATTTTTTACTGCCCTTCCTATTATGCTTTGATTTAATGGTTCAAACATTTCTGGAAAAAGCGTTAAAATATCAAATTTCATTTTTTATTCCTCTCTAATAGGCTATTACTACATAAGAATAAATTTTAACATTTCAAAACTTCCGATTTTTTAAATTAAACCATCGATTATATGAACTGTAATCTTACCATTTTCTAAATCAATATTTTTTACAACATCATCTATATATGGTAATAAAAATTGCTTTCCTAGTTCATTTTTTACAACATATATGTCAGAGCCTCCAGTATTATAAATATCATCTAAAATACCTAATTTTTCACCTGTGTCTAAATAAACATCTAAACCTAATAAATCAGCAATAAAATATTCATCTTTTTCTAATGGAATTGCTTGAGACCTATCTATTTCTATGTAACTATTTCTTAAAAGTTCTGCTTGCTCAACTGTTTCAATTCCTTTAAATTTAATTAAAACCATATTTTTTTGGTATTTTACTTCTTCTATTTTTAATTTACTTTCTTGCTTTTTTAATTTGACATATACAGTTTTTAAATCATCAAATCTTGAAATATCATTTACATATGGATAAACTTTTACAAAGCCTTTAATTCCAAATGTATTAACTATTTGACCAACTTCTAATCTTTCCTTCATAACAAAACCTTACCCAATAAATTCTACTGTTACTTTTTTATGTTCTTTTGCAGCAACAGCTTTCATTACTGTTCTAATTGATTTTGCAATTTTTCCTTGTCTTCCGATTACTTTTCCCATGTCGTTTTCTGCAACTTTAACTTCGAAAACAACTGACTTTTCGCCATCAACTTCGTTGATTTCAATTGCATCTTTGTTGTCAACTAAACTAGCAATTATAGTTTCTAAAATTTCTTTCATTATCATTGTCCTTTCATAATTTGTATTTTAAAATTATTTTGATGCTAATTCTATTAATTTTTTTACAGTATCTGTAGGTTTAGCACCATTTTTGATCCATTTTTCAACTTTAGAATTATCTAAAACTATTGTTGATGGTTTTGTCATTGGGTCATATGTTCCTATTTGCTCAATTATTTTTCCATCTCTTGGGCTTCTAGAATCTGCAACTACAATGTGATAGAAAGGAGCTTTTTTCTTTCCTTCTCTTTGTAATCTTATTTTTACCATTTTTGTTCACCTCCTAATTGTGTGATGCTTTTAAGCATCTGATTTATATGTTTAAAAATTTAAAATCTATATTAATGCAATATTTTCTTTGTTCAAAAAAATTTATCTTTTTAATTTTTTTATAGTATAGTTTGAAAAAGAATTAGTATATTGCAAGGCAGACAAGTTTGAAATCAATGAGGCGTGCTTGGTGCACGTTGATTTGATTTCAAATGAAGTCTAACACAGCAAGATGCTGATTATTTTTCAAACGAATTTACATAAGGTCTTTAAACTCATCCATCTGATCAAGTTTAAAACCTTTCATTATTTTTCTCATTCCACCTTTTGACTTCATTTGCTTCATCATTTTCTGCATCATTTCAAAAGATTCCATAAACTTATTTATGTCGTGAACTTGAGTTCCGCTTCCTTTTGCAATACGCTTTCTTCTGCTTGCATTAAGAAGACTTGGATTTCTTCTTTCCTGTGCTGTCATAGAAGTTATTATAGCTTCTATTCTTATAAATTCTTTATCATCTACTTTTACATCTTTAAGTTTATCTGCTCCTGGTAGCATTTTAAGTAAAGATGATACTGAACCCATTTTCTTAATTTGTCTTAATTGCACTAAATAATCGTCTAAATCAAATTTATTTTTTTGAAGTTGTTTTTCCAATTTTTCTGCTTCTTCTAGGTCTAGAGCTTCTTCTGCCTTTTCTACTATTGACAAAACATCTCCCATTCCTAAAATTCTTGATGCCATCCTGTCTGGATGGAATTCTTCTACTTCATTTAATTTTTCGCCAACACCTATAAATTTTATTGGCTTTCCTGTAACCTTTTTAACAGAAAGTGCTGCACCACCACGGGTATCACCATCTAGCTTTGTTAAAACTACTCCGTCGATTCCAACTTTTTCGTTAAAGCTTTCTGCAACATTTACTGCTTCTTGACCTGTCATTGCATCAACTACAAGTAAAATTTCGTGTGGTTTAACACTTACTTTTACATTTTGTAATTCTTGTATAAGATTTTCATCTATTTGTAAACGTCCTGCTGTATCTATAATTACTACATCATTTAATTTTGACATTGCAGCATTCATTGCTCTTTTTGCAATTCCTACTACATCTAAATTGTTTTCTTCACTATATACCGGAATTCCAAGCTCTCCTCCAATTACTTGAAGTTGCTTTATAGCTGCTGGTCTATAAACATCACATGCAACCATTAATGGCTTTTTTCCACTTTTTCTTAAATAATTTGCAAGCTTTCCTGCCATTGTTGTTTTACCAGCACCTTGAAGTCCGTATTAACATTATTACTGTTGGAGGGTTTGAAGAAATATTTATTTTACTATCTGTTCCTCCAAGTAAATCCACAAGTTCATCTCTAACAATTTTTACAACTTGTTCTCCTGGCTTTAAAGCTCTCATAACATCTTGCCCAAGTGCTTTTTCTTGAACACTTGCTATAAAATCTTTTACTATTTTGTAATTAACATCAGCTTCTAATAATGCAAGTTTTACTTCTCTTAACATATCTTTCATGTTGCTTTCTGTAATTCTTGCTTCTCCTCTTATTTTTTTTGTAATATCTTGAAGTCTTGCTGATAATCCTTCAAAGGCCATAAGCTACCTCCTTTTTCTATTTTTCAAAAGTTCTTTTTTATTTGTATATATTTTTTGTATCAACTTTCAAAAATCTAGTTTGTCTTCTATTTTTTTTATTATTTTTTCTTGTTTTTCAGTTAAATTTGTGTTTTGTAAATCTTGTAGTAACTTATTTATTTTGTTTTCTTTTTGCATAAAGTTTAATTTTTTTTCATATTCTTGTAATTTCTTTTTAGATTTTACAAGTATTGTTCTTACAGCTTGTCTTGTTATATTTTCATTATCTCCTATTTCTGATAATGAAAAGTCTTCGTTATAATATAGCTCCATATATTTTTTTTGAGTTTCTGTAAGCAAATTTCCGTAAAGGCTTAGTAAAATACTTATTTCTATTTTTTCTTCCACTTTTTACCTTCTTTCTCTAATTATTATATGCTATTTTCTTTATGCCTCAATTAGATTGATATATGCATACAAATTACCAAATTAAAAATCTGCTACCTTTTTGGTAACAGATATTTTTCGAACTATATCTGTAATACAAATATAGTTTACACTCTTTTTTGCTATTTGTCAAGAGTTTTTTAAGATTTTTTCAAATTTTCGATTTCTTCTTTTGTTAATCCAGTTGCTTCAATTATTTTTTGTAATTCTACTTCTAACTTTAATAGTTTTTTTGCTATTTCTATTTTGTTTTTCTTTTCTCCGTTCTTTTATTCCGTTCTTCTTTTCCCTCTTCTCTTGCAGCTGATATATCCCAATTATATAGTATTTCTGCTCTTCTTCTTGATTCGTATAGTTCCCATTCTTTTGGATCCATACTCATTTCGTCTATTACTTCTATTGCTTTTTCTATTTCTTTGTGTTTTTCTTTTGCCATTTTTATCTTTTCCTCCCTTCCAGCAATTAACCAGAGCCACTGATTTAGTAAACTTTCACTTTTGGGCTTTTTTGCTATAAATTTTGGTATTTCTATAAATATCATTTCTAGCTTGTTTGTTACTATGTCTTGCTCTTTTTCATACCCCATATTTATATAAGTTTCTTTTTCATATGGTTCAAATTTCATGTGTGCTGTATGAAAATAGCTGTTTCTTTCTATTATATTTTCACATAATAGTGCTATTGTTATTGTCTTTTTAAGTTTGAAATAATCTTCTCCTTTTTTTGCTTCATTTGCTGCTGTTGTTACTAAATAAAATTCGTTTCTGTTCATAAAAGTTCGCATATTGGCGACTTGCATCTCAATATCAATTACAGTATTTTCATTTATTTCTGCTTTTATATCTAGTACACCTGCTTTGCTATCTTTTAACTCTCTTGGTATTTCTGGGTTTTTTATTTCTATTTTGTTTATTTCTATTTTTAGTATTGCCTCTAATATACTTTTTAATAGCCCTTTATTTTCTTCTTTTGAAAATACTCTTTTAAATACTATGTCTGAGCTTAGTGGTAACTTTCTTCTTTCTCCATTGTTTGCCCATTGTTTTTTGTTTTCTGTCATATATTCTCTCTCTTTCTAAATTGTACCAAATTTTTTTTACTTATTCAAGTAATTTCGTACACTTTGTTGTTATATTTACAATAAATATTTGTTTTACTACGAATTTTAAGTTTTTCCTCCTTTCTTGTATAATAGTATTTTTCAGAACTTTAACTTGATATTTAATTTTCAGTTTGTAATTTCTTAGAAATTAAGCTTTGGATGTTAACTCTAATTTAAAATTTTCTAATAAATAAATTTCCTAGATTTTAAAAATCTTTATTTTTTGCCTAACTTAAATTGCTTTTTTACTTAATAATATAAAATAATAATATTTTCTTCGCAATATAAATATTTATTGCATAATCCTATTTAAACATAAATTGTCGAATTTTGCAATGATTTTTAAGAATTTCTCTTAACTTTTCATCGACAAAATTCGACCATCGTTCTTTTCCATTTAAATTAAAATTTCTTTCCCAAGTGCTGTTGAATAAATATAAACTTTGCTTACTTTTTTATTTAAAGCACCTTCCAAAGCCTCTTTATATAGCATTAATTGAGGTTTATGTCTATCTATTAAAATTTGCTCCTCCCCTTGTTTTACAAAATCTGTTTTGTAGTCTAATAGTACTAACTCGTCAACAGAATTTATATAATATAAATCTATAATACCCTGAACTAATATGTTTTCATCTACATTTACATCAACTACATCTTTTGCTGGAACATTTATATAAAATGGTTCTTCTTTATGAGCTTCTTTAGCTGTTTTTAATTCTTGCCAAATCTTTGATTTTGTAAATTGTAAAATCGTTTTAGAATCTATTGAATCCGCTTCTTTTTCAGTTATAATTTGTCTTGCTTTTAAGTCTTGTATTAATAATTCTATTTTTTCTAAATCATATTCTTGTGTAAAATCTAAATTTTTCATACATAAATGAACTAGAGTTCCTCTTTTTGCTGATGTTATTTTTTCTTCTTCTGTTCCTACTATAAATTTTGGTTTTGGAAGTTCTTGAGTTTCTTCTGTTTCTTCATTTTGGTTAATTTCTATTTCAGACTGATTAAATTTTGAAACTTCTTTTTCTTCATTTGATGTTCTACCTTCATCCTCCAACAAGTAAGAATATATTTGCTTTTCTATATCTTTATGAACTATACCTGTTACAGATGCTTTTGTTGGAATATTTATTAAGTCTTTAAATTTATATTCATATACTAATTCATTTTTTAAAGCTATAATATCTTCATCTTTTACATCTTTAGAATATTCTTCTAAAAGTGCAAATACATCAACAGCTTCTTCTTCCTCATCTTCTTGATTCATATCTTTTATTATGTCTTTTTTATTTAATATATTTAACTCCATAATATCTTGAATCTTATCTTTGTTGTACAAATATACAAGTAAAATCCAATCTATATATTTTTTATGTTTTTTTAATAAAATAGGATTAATTTTACCATCTTCTTTTTCGTACATGTTTACTAAATCTTGCATTTTTTCATTTTCTTTTTCAAAATCTTTTTTAATTGCTGTAATATAAAGCTTCTCTTTAGCTCTTGTTAATGCAACATATAGTACTCTCATTTCTTCTGCTAAATTTTCTTCAAAAAGCTTTTCTCTTAAAGCTATTTTAGACAAAGTATCATATCTTACCTGTTTTTCATAATCTATGTATTTTACACCTATTCCTAGTTCCTGATGTAATAAAATTTTTTCATTTAAATCTCTCATATTAAAGCTTGACCCTGTGCTAGATAAAAATACTATAGGGAACTCCAAACCTTTACTTTTGTGTATACTCATTATTCTAACTACATTTTCATTTTCGCCAATAAGTTTTGCAGAACCTAAGTCGCTGTTTCCTATTTTTAATCTTTCTATGAAATTTATAAAATTGAATAATCCCTTAAATGAAGCTGTTTCATATTGTTTTGCTCTTTCAAAAAGCATTTTTAAATTGGTACATCTTAATTCTCCATTTGGCATTAAGGCAACATAGTTTAAAAATCCTGTTTCTTCGTAAATTGTCCATATTAATTCATCTAAATCCATGTATTTATTTTTATTTCTAAAGTCTTCTATTTTATCTAAAAATATTTGGATTTTTTGCTTTAAATCTTCTTCTACAGAAAGTCTTGCCTTTAGCATTGCAGTATAAAAGTCAGATGTTTTATCACATAGTCTTATTTCAAGCAAGTCATCATTTGTAAACATTCCTATACAAGATAGCATAATATGCACAAGTGGTAAATCTTGGTATGGATTGTCTATTATTTTTAATAAATCCATTATTACTTGTATTTCATATGAATCTAGATATTCTGAAGATGTATCTGAATATACATCTATGTTTTGATTTATTAGTTCTTTTTCATATATATTTGCCTTGCTTTTTGTTGAACGAAGCAAAATTACTATGTCCTTATACTGTATATCTCTATATAATTTATTTTTGTTGTCATATATTTGAAATTTACTGTCTATTAAATCTCTAATTTTTTTTGCAACATATTTTGCTTCTAATTCTATGTCTTCAATTTTCTCTTGTGACTCTTGTTCTTCTACATCGTCGTCATTTGTATCTTCATTTGAGATATCATCATTAACATTTGATTGTTCTGTATCTTTATTATTTTGCATATCTTGTGTAATATTTAATATATCAACTTCAGTAACTACACTTTGCTTCTCTTTTTCATAATCTGCACCTAAATTTAAATATTCCTCTTTTGTATAGTCTATTTCTCCAAGATTGGCTCCCATAATGTTTTCAAATATTATGTTTGTAAAATCAAGTACATTTTGCCTGCTTCTAAAATTTTTGAAAAGCTTAATTTTTAAGCCATTTTCATTTGCTTCATTTTCGCTATAATTTTTGTATTTACCCAAAAATAAATCTGGCATTGCTTGTCTAAATTTATATATACTTTGCTTTACATCTCCAACCATAAAAATATTGTTACCCTTAGAAATTGATGTTAATATATATTCTTGTACTAAGTTACTGTCTTGGTATTCATCTATTGCAATTTCTTGAAATTTTTCTTGATATTTTTTTGCAATTTCTGAAGCTTCTATTTTTCCGCTATTACTCTTAACTAAAATTTCTAATGCAAAATGCTCTATGTCATTAAAATCTACTATATTTTTTTCTTTTTTAGCTTTTTTGAATTCTTTGTCAAAATCTATTATTAAATTTTTTAGTTTTAATAATATTTCATACATATTTTTTAAGTCTACATTTGCCTCCTCAGAATTTGATGTAAATATTTTCTCTCTTTTTGATACAAAACTATCTTTTATATTATCTCTTACTCCTTTTGCATCTTTTATTACATCTTTTAATATGTCACTTTGTACATTTCTTGGTGCTGCCCATCTTATAAAATCTACTCTTTGTGCTATAGTATATGCTTTATCCCAATTATCTAAATTTGCATATAAAGTTTCATATTGGCTAATATCAGAGTTTATAACATTTTGACATGATTTTAAATCTTTTTCTACAGAAATCCTTTTTTCTTCAGCTTTTAATTTTTTTATATCATCTTCTAATTCTTCTTTTATTATTTTAAGTAAAATTTTTCCCCAAATATTTTCAGAAAAATCTTGTTTTATATCTGTAATATTAAATTTTTCAACTTGATTTTCTAACCATTCTATTGGAAACGGATTTGAACCAATATATGTATATATCTTTAAAATCAAGTCTTTTAAAGGTGTATCGTCTCTGTATGAAGTATATGTTGTTATAAGTTTTTCAAAATTACTATCATGTTTTTCATATTTTTCTTCAAATATATTTTCCAAAACTTCTTGCTTTAGAAGATCTATTTCTGATTTATCTGCTATTCTAAAATTTGGTGATATTTCTATTTCGAAAAAATTATTTCTTATTACATCTAAGCAAAATGAATCTATTGTGCAGATATTTGCTTTGTTTAGTAGAGTAATTTGCCTTTGAAGATGGTTTATTGTTTCTTCGTCATAAACTTTATCTTCGTTTGTATTCTCATTTGCCTCATCTATAATTTTATATATTGCTTTTAAAACTCTTTCCTTCATTTCAGATGCTGCAGCATTTGTAAATGTTACAACTAAAAGCTTATCTATATCTATTTTTTCATTTATTATTTTGTTTATAATTCTTTCTACTAAAACTGCAGTTTTTCCACTTCCGTGCTGCTGCTGCAACTAAGATATTACTGTTTGATTTATATATTGCTTGTTCTTGCTCCTTTGTCCAATTCATAAATCTTCTCCTTTTTTAAATTTCTATTACTACATCTACTCCTTCAAAATAGATTTTTTTATATGTTTGTTCTTTTATATTTTCTGGTATATCTTCTGTTTTTCCTTGATATATAATTTCATCTTTTTGCTTTATTGTTACATTTAATAATCTTATTTCTTTTATTTTCATATTTATTTATCATCTCTTTTCTATATAAAAAACTTATTTTTAAATTGCTTATTTTAATGATTTTATTATAATATTAAATTTTATTTATTTCAAGATAAATATTTTTGTATTATAATCATTTTTTTACATAATTATTTCTAATGATAGATATAAGATTTATATATGAATTTGTTATTATGTAAAACTTGCTTATTTTTCGAAAAAATGGTATAATATAATCAAATAAAATGCAGAAGGAGGTCTATATATGATAGACAAAATTATTGACCGTGTACGGTCTATGGGAGAATACCGTGTAGCCAGTAGCATTACATTGATTCTGTTGACACTTGTCAACGCAATCAATGTTGCATTTTTCCAAGTATCATTCCTTGAAGTGGTGCTTGGGATTATCATCCTCATTGTTTGGGGAATTGACATGCGGCTTATGTATTTAAGTCGCATGACCAACCCCATGGAGGTTTGGGACTTAGCATCAGATGATGCTAAGAGACTCCCTATCGCCCTAACAGTCCTTATCAGTCTCTTTGGCTTTTATGCCTTTGGTTGGCTGCATATGGGTCTGTGGGTGTGGGTAATGTCAACTTATGCTGGTATTCAGCTTGCATACAAGCTTTTGCTTGTGGTTATGCTGAACGATTCAGATAAGCTGTCATCCTACATCAAGGGAGGAACCTATATTATGGCAATTGTTGTATCACTTTTTGGTATAGCAAGTGTCAACAATGACATGAAAGGTCTTCCAATGCTTGGATTCGTCCTTTGCTTGGTTCCTTTCATCGCAGGTATCATCGGGAGAACCCAACGTAGCTTCTTCGCTTTGAAGATTATTTGGATGATCTCGATGTGGGGAGCAGTTGCTTGCCACGGAAGTGTCATCGCTGCCATTATAGCCACTGTGCTGTTTGGTATGATGATGTCTTTCAATAGCACAGTCACAACTTCCCAACATAGGAGTGACAATGTGATTCCATTTCGCACAAGAGATGGAAGAACAGTTAACCCCCATTATTCTAGGGATGATAATGAAACTATCATCGAACCCGATAAAAATTTCATTGGCATCTTGTTACCAAAATTTCACCCATATTTTCCTTATACATTCATTCCGAATATATTTAGGACCATATGGGTTAAACAAACCCAAGATCAAATTGAACTGTTTGATAAACGGTTGATGTTTGGCGAAAATAGTACCGACTTGGCACTTCTCGCCAAAAGAGACATTGACATATCTTGGAATCCAATATTAGAAATACTAGGATTCTTCCATGTATGTCGAGTTGACATCAAATTGGTTCATAAGGACGACGATGTTATCATAGCATCATTTTATGTCTCCAAGAATTTAGGCGAATATATAAAAGTCAATATTGATCATTGGGCTCAATGGACAAGAAACGAACGCGGCATCTCTCAAATCGTGTAAAACCCGCAAGAGCAACACATATGGGCATTTTGCCCTAGTGTTGCTCTTGCAGGTTTTATGTATTTTATTTTAATGATTTTTTTATTTTTTTTGCCAAATCTCTATTAATTCCTTTTACATCCATAAGTTCTTCTACACTTACATTTTTAATTTTCTCTACACTTCCAAACTTTTTAAGTAAAGCTTTCTTTTTAGCTTCTCCAATTCCTTTTATATTATCTAAATCAGATTTAATAATACTTTTATCTCTTAATTTTCTATGATATATAATTGCTGTATCATGCACAGTATCTTGGAATAGTGTAATCAAATTAAATAGTTTTTCGGAAATTTGTATTTCATTTCTATTTTCGTCCATTAAAGCTCTTGTTTGGTGTTTATCATTTTTAACCATACCAAATATTTTAATATCTAAATCATATTTATCAACTGCTTTTCTTACTGCTCTTATTTGTGTAATTCCACCATCTGCAAAAATGGCATCCGGAATTTTTCCAAAACCTTTATCTTGTTCATTTTTCACACTATGTGATAATCGTCTTGTTATTACTTCTTCCATACATTTTGGGTCATCTTGTCCAAAAACCTCTTTTATTTTAAATCTTCTAGATAAATTTTTCTTAATAACACCATCTTCCATAACACACATTGCAGCTACCATAAATTCTCCTGAAATGTTTGAAATATCATATGTTTCAATTTTTCTTGGAAGTTTATCCATTTTTAATTTTTCTTTTAATTCTAACAATATTTCATTTTGATTTTTTTCTTTATTTTCTAAAGTTACTTTACTATTTTTTTCTGCCATTTCAACAAATTTAAGCTTTCCACCTTTTTTTGTACTATGTATTATAACTTTATGTTTTGCCATATTGCTTAACCAATTTTCTAGAGCCTCCTCATCTTCTAGTTCTTCTCTTATCATTATTTTGTTTGGTAAATTTACACCTTCCATATAATACTGTTTTATAAAACCAGATATAATTTCTTTATCTTCCATATTTTGCAAATTATCAAAAAAGTAATGCTCTCTGCCTATCATTTTGCTACCACGAACAAAAAAGATTTCTACACAAACCTCTAGCTCAGATTTTGCAATTCCTATAACATCAATATTATTTTCTGAAATATTTGAAACTTTTTGTTTTTGAGATGCAGTTTGAATCGCTATCATCCTATCTCTAATGTAAGAAGCTTCTTCAAAATTTAGTTTTTTAGCTTCCTCCTTCATTTGTTTTTCTAAATCTTTTATAATTTTATTTGTCTTACCTTCTAGCAAATCTATTATTTCGTCAATCTGTTTTTTATATTCTTCTTTACTCACATTTCCAATACATGGTGCTAAACATCTTTTTATGTGATAATTCAAACATGCTCTTGTATTTGATTTAAAATTTTTACATTGCCTAATTTTATATTTTTGTTTTATAAAATTAACCATTTCTTTTGCAGCACCGAGGGTTTGCATATGGGCCAAAATATTTAGACCCATCATTTACAACTCTTCTTGTAATAATAACATTTGGAAAATCAGATTTTACATCTATTTTTATATATGGATAACTTTTGTCATCTTTAAGAAGTACATTGTATTTTGGTCTATTTTCTTTTATTAAATTACACTCTAAAATCAATGCTTCTGCTTCGTTGCTAACAACTATATATTCAAAATGGTCAATTAAAGATACCATTTTTAAAATTCTATCTGTTTTATTTGTCTTTCTGAAATATGAACTTACTCTATTTTTTAAATTAACTGCTTTTCCAACATATATAATATTATCATTGGCATCTTTCATTAAATATACCCCTGGTGATTTTGGCAGTTTTTTTAATTCTTCTTCTATATTAAACATATTTACTCCTCTTTCTTTGTTATTATAGCAGATTTCTTTTACTTTTTCAATGTATAAAAATACTATAAAAAAGAGCCGACTTCAATGGAATTTATTCCATGAAGACGGCTTAAAAACTTATTCTATACTAAAGCTGTCAAAAAAGGACGTCTCCAATGACACAAATTTTTTTTAAAATACTTGAAACATTTTCCAACTTGTTGTAATATATTGTATAAGATTGAAAGTATAAAAAATTTATAAGAAAGGAGTTTATTTTTTAGCGCCAGGACATAGCAATCAATCTATGTTGACGAGGTCTAAGGTTTATCGAAATATTCGGCGGATGCCTTAGTGGTACGCACTTTACCAAAAATTTAATTAAAAAATAGTGGTAACATTATAACAAAGATTAAATTAAAGTGATTTACTTTCAATTCCAATATAAAAATGTCATATTAGGAAATCTAATATAACACAAATTTATTTTATAAGGAGAGATTTTTTATGTGCGGAATTGTTGGATACATTGGAAAACAAAAAGCTACACCAATTTTATTGGCGGGGCTTTCTAAACTTGAGTATAGAGGTTACGACTCAGCTGGAATTTCAACTATTGAAGGAAGTGAAATAAAAGTTGTTAAAGATAAAGGTCGTGTTGAAAACCTTTATAATTTAGATGATACTAAAAAATTAGAAGGTTCTATTGGTATTGCTCATACTAGATGGGCAACTCATGGTATTCCTTCAAAAACTAATTCTCATCCACATATGGACTCTACAAATTCTTTTGCAGTTGTTCATAATGGAATTATTGAAAATTATATTGAACTAAAAAAATTTTTAGAAGAAAATGGTTATACATTTGTATCTTCTACAGATACAGAAGTTGTACCTAATTTAATAAGTTATTTTTATAAAAATGATTCACAAAATGATAATTTAAAACTTTTAAGAGCTGTAAAAAAAGCATGTGATAAATTAGTTGGAAGTTTTGCTTTAGAAATTTTATCTATTTATAATCCTGATAATATGATTGTTGTAAGAAAAGACAGTCCACTTGTTATTGGTAAAGGAAATGGAGAAAATTATATTGCATCAGATATTCCTGCAATTTTAAGTTACACAAAAGATTTTTATTTATTAGAAAATTTTGAATATGTAATATTATCAAGAGATGACATTACATTTTATGATGAAAATTTAAATAAAATTCAAAAAGCATCAACTACTATTACTTGGGATGCAATGGCTGCAGATAAAGCAGGATACCCTGATTATATGCTTAAAGAAATTATGGAGCAACCTACAAGTGTGCGTGAAACTATAGGTTCAAGATTAGATAGTAATAAATGTGATTTTAATGATTTAGGTTTTACAAAAGAATATTTAAGTTCATTACATCAAATTTATATTGTAGCATGTGGTACTGCAATGCACGCAGGTCTTAGTGTTAAAAATACTATTGAAAAATTATGCAAAATTCCTACACAAGTTGATATTGCATCAGAATATAGATACAGAGATCCATTAGTTGATGAAAAAACTTTATGTATTTTTATTAGCCAATCTGGAGAAACAGCAGATACATTAGCTGCATTAAAACTTTCTAAAGAAAAAAATGCAAAAACTGTTGCTGTTACAAATGTTATAGGAAGTTCTATTTCTAGAGAAGCAGATTTTTGTGTTTACACTCATGCAGGACCAGAAATTGCTGTTGCATCAACTAAAGCTTATACTTCTCAAATAACTCTTTTAACTTTACTTGCAATTTATTTTGCAGAAGTTTTAGAAAGTGCTAACCCTCAAGAATTAAACGAAATAAAACAAAGCTTACTTTCTATACCTAATCAAATTGAAGATATTTTGAAAAATTCTTCAAATATTCAACCTATCGCTAAGAAGATGTTTAAAGAAAAAGATGTTTTCTTTATTGGTAGAGGTATTGATTATACAACAGCTGAAGAAGCTTCTTTAAAACTTAAAGAAATTTCTTATATTCACTCTGAAAGCTATGCAGCAGGAGAATTAAAACATGGAACTATTGCTTTAATAGAAGAAGGTATTAATGTTATTGGAATTATAACAGATAAAGAGTTAGAAAAGAAAACAGCAAGTAATATTGAAGAACTTATTACTCGTGGTGCTATAACTACTATTGTTGTTTCTGAAGCTATTTCTAAATTGATTGATTTATCTATTTTTGATAATGTAATTACAGTACCAGATACAAATATTTATGTTTCTTCTATTTTGACAATTATTCCTTTACAACTTCTTGCTTACTATGTTTCTAAAGAAAAAGGGTTAGATGTTGATAAACCTAGAAACTTAGCTAAATCTGTTACTGTTGAATAATATTTGTAATAACAAAAAAGAATAACCCTCAAGCTTTTTTATTCGCTTGAGAGTTATTTTATTTTTTTATGTTATTACAAGACTACATATTTTCTATTGCGTATTTTATCATACTGTTTACTATTGTATTAAACGAGCATCTATTGTCTTTTGCTAATTTTTCTATTAGTTTGTAGTCCCTGTCTTCTATTCTTATTGTTTTTGGAATTTTTTCTACTCCTTTTGATACTTTAAATTTCAAATTAATCACCTTCTTTTTTTATTTATTAATTAACTATTTTGTATGAACCGTCAGATTTCCCCGCTAGAATAGTATCCGAAGTTAAGCATATACAAGGTCTTAAACTTACGCAGGCGTAAGCATAACTGTACCAATAAACTCTCGAGTTTAACTGATCAATATACCATTCCGAAATTGGATATTGTGACTCTGTTTTAAACGGAGTAGCTATGTACCAAGGCTCATTTACCGTTGGACATATGTTCATAACACCCGTATCTGGTAAACTATTTACTGTGTAACCATTAATGTCTGCAACTTCTACACTCAAGTTCTTTTTATCCCTTTTGTTATATACATTTACAATTTGTTCTATTGTTGGACTTCCTATTACATATTTTATCTTACTTGTTCCAGCCTTATTTCCTGTAAACTTTTCCGTCCATAAGTCGCTATCAAGCACATACGCCGCTGTTGAACCTTTCTGTGCCGGTGATCCAACCGCGTAACCTTTTTCGAAGTATTTTGAATGTAATTTTTTTATGTCGTCATTAGCTACCGTTCCCAAACCTGAACCATAGCGACCTCCCACGGATAAATTTAAATATCTCTCTTTGCCATTATAAGATGACTGAGTTACCTTAGCTCCCGAGGTTACCATCGGTTGTGGACAATCCTCCAATTTTACACACCTATCCGCAATCAACCATATATGGTTATTTGCTACATCAAATAATGTCCAATTGTATTCTTCGGATATTGAATCTGATAATCCTACTCCTGTTACTTTACTTCCTATAATTGACCCTGTACCATTTGCATCTTGTCCATTTACTTTGCTAGAAAAATCAGATGCTTTTCCTAATTCATATCCTTCTATTTTGTATGATCCGTCACTTTGTTTTTCTATCGCAGTATCTGAGGTTAAGCATATGCAAGGTCTTAAACTTACGCAGGCGTAAGCATAACTGTACCAATAAACTCTCGAGTTTAACTGATCAATATACCATTCCGAAATTGGATATTGTGACTCTGTTTTAAACGGAGTAGCTATGTACCAAGGCTCATTTACCGTTGGACATATGTTCATAACACCCGTATCTGGTAAACTATTTACTGTGTAACCATTAATGTCTGCAACTTCTACACTCAAGTTCTTTTTATCCCTTTTGTTATATACATTTACAATTTGTTCTATTGTTGGACTTCCTATTACATATTTTATCTTACTTGTTCCAGCCTTATTTCCTGTAAACTTTTCCGTCCATAAGTCGCTATCAAGCACATACGCCGCTGTTGAACCTTTCTGTGCCGGTGATCCAACCGCGTAACCTTTTTCGAAGTATTTTGAATGTAATTTTTTTATGTCGTCATTAGCTACCGTTCCCAAACCTGAACCATAGCGACCTCCCACGGATAAATTTAAATATCTCTCTTTGCCATTATAAGATGACTGAGTTACCTTAGCTCCCGAGGTTACCATCGGTTGTGGACAATCTTCCAATTTTACACACCTATCTGCAATCAACCATATATGGTTATCTGCTACATCAAATAATGTCCAATTGTATTCTTCGGATATTGAATCTGATAATTCTACTCCTATTACTTTACTTCCTATTATTGACCCTGTACCATTCGCATCTTGTCCATTTACTAGATTTGCTAAGTCTGCTGCTGTTTTTGCTTTTTTAGTTACTGTAATCGCATCACTTACTGATTCTTTTTTATTTCCTACTTTGTCCACAGTTAGTACATGTAAGTAATATGTTCCAGCTGAACTTAAATCTAATTGTATTTGATTATTTGTCTTAGTTGTAAAACCAGCATTTACATAAGCAGTCTCCCCTAATGATGTTCCCGGAGTTGTATTAAATACCCATTTACATTTACTTATCTCTACATCACTCAGATTGTCTGATTGTGTTACCGTTGCTGTTATTTTTCCTCCTTCATCTCCTGTTTTTGCACTTAATTGAATTGTCGCTTGATTTGGAATTTCTTTGTCTATATTTTTAACTGTATAACTCGCCGCCCTCATATTTTTGTTATTTGCTGTATCAAATTGCTTTGCAGAAACTGTTGTATTATTCGTTTTTACTTTTACCGTTACATTATCCGAATTCGCAACCTTCCATTCCCCACCTGTCGATTCTTGATATTGTTTTGTTAATCCACTGCTATTAGGGAAATTGATATTAACATCAACATCTCCACCAGTCCAACCTGTGTTATTCGTCGTTACGGTTGGAGCAGTTATATCATTAGTTGTTATCGTTATTTCCCCTGATGTAGTTGGTCCATTAGATGCTAAATCTGCAATTTGTGTCACAAATTTATATTCCGTTTTCATATCTAATCCTGTAAATGTATGAGACGGATTTGGATCTGTAATCCATTCATAAGCTGAACTAGATGATTTCTTTATACCATATTTTCTTGTTTTCGTATCTAATCCACTTTCGCCATCGTTTTGATTTGACGATACAATTATACTAGAACTTGATGTAACTCTACCGGTCGGAGCAGCACTTGATGGTGGATTATTATCTAAACAAAATGCTGCTGAGCATTTCTTTGTTGTATTCCCCGCACTATCAGTAGCCATAGCCCACAAATACCAATTATTACCGGTTACATTAGCTGTACTAGTAATTTTTCCTCCATTTGTATAACTTCCACTAAAGGAATTATCTCCTGGTGGGTTCGTGTTATTTCCTTGTTGCCATACATATTTTAAACTACTTTCTTTTAGTGTACTTGCACCTTTGCTTGAATCATTTACATTTATTGTTGTCTCATATGATTTTGCATAAGTTGTTTTTCCATCTGGTGTAAATGTTATGTCTGGTCCTGTATTATCTAAATTAAAAGTATTTCTATTTGTTGGTGATGTTGAATTTCCCGCATTATCTCTTATACTTTCTCCTTGTACATGTAAATAATATATTCCAGTATAACTACTATCATTTAATGTAACCGTTGTTGATGCACTACTTTCTCCATTATTTACTTTAATTGTTGCTGTTTTTTCTTTATAATTGGTTACACTTGAATTTTTAGACACTGTATAATTTATAGTATACGTTGCATTCGCTAATCCAGATCCTCCTGTATCTTTTATTGTTATTTTTGCTTCTTGTGATTTTGCTGGTGTTGCAGTTCCCCCACTTACTTCTATCGTTGGTAGTTCTGTATCTATGTTACTTATCGTAACTAGTCTTGGTGCTTCCACAACATTCCCCGCTTTATCTTTTACCCATACATTATAATTTCCTTTTCCATAAGTTCCACTACTTGTCCATGTTGTACCACTAGCTTGTGTCCAAGCCGAACCCTCGGCTGGTGCCGTGTTTACATTAGAGTCTGTTATTGCATATGAACCTATTCCTGATTCTCCATCTGATGCAGCTATTTTTATAGATTTATCTTTATTTTGCCAATTTGCTGGATCTTCTGTTGCTGATGTTATTGTTGGTCTTGTATTATCTAAGTAGAAAGGTCCTGCAGCTTGTCTTGTTACATTTCCAGCACTATCTTTTGCCATTGCTATTAAGTACCAGTTATTTCCTGTATCCAATGTTTTCTCTACCTTTTCTCCACTATTATATTGTGTTGTATAGCTACCATCACTATCTGGTGCTGTCTTTGTATTTTGTTTTACCCATGCATATTTATATGTACTTGTATCTTCTGTTGCTGGTCCATTTCCTTTTACTGTTATTGTTGAACTTTGTTTATTTGCCCAATTCTCATTTGATTCTGGATCAAATGAAATTGTTGGTCCTGAATTATCAAATACAAATGAATTTTTATTTGTTGGAGAGAATACATTTCCTGCATTATCTTTTATATCTACTCCCTGTACATGTAAATAATATGTTCCAGTATAACTACTATCATTCATTGTAACCCTCGTAGATGCACTATTTACTACTCCATCTCCCCCCACAGTAATCTGAGTATTTTTTACGTTATAATTTGTCACAGTTTCGTTTTGAGATACTACATAGTTTATATTATATTGTCCTTTTTGTAATCCTGATCCGCCTGCATCATTTATTGTTATTATTGCTTCTTGCGATTTTGCTGGTGTTGATTTTGTATTTCCTTCTACAGTTATCGTTGGATCTGTTGTATCTATATTATTTACATCAACTTGTCTTCCAGATGTTGAAATATTTCCCGCTTTATCTTTTACCCATGCATAGTACGTACCTTTTCCATAATATTTAGTACTTGTCCATGAATTTGAAGAACTTATTTGCCACTCATCTGAATTTGCTCCAGGCTGAGAGGTTCCATTTGTTATTGCATATGCTGCTATCCCCGTCTCACCATCTGTTGCTGATACAGTTATTCTCTTAGATTGTGCCCAGTTTGTTGTCTCTTGATTTGCTTGCTGTACTTCTGGTGGATTTTCATCTTTTATTAATTTGCTTAATGCTGGATCTCCAAAGTTCTTTCCTTTCCCATCTGTTAATCTTGCATATACTGTTGTATTGTTATCTATGTTAGAGAACGTATGTGTTGGTACTGTCGCTGAGTTTTCTGAGTCATATTTTTGTCCATCTATACTATATTGTATAATATATGCATCATTTCCACTTTTCTTACTTACTGTAATATTTGCTTTTCCTTCTTTCCACGATACATCTCCAAATGATAATCCGTCCACTCCTGTTGGTATTGTTAATGTTGTTGCTGATATAGATTTATTGCCCATATTTTGTACATAATCTGCTACTTCTACTCTTATATAATATTTTGTTTTTTGTTTTAAATCATCAAATGTATATGTTCCTGTATCGTTGGTTCCAGTTACTTTATTCCAATTATTATCTGTTTCTGATATATAATATGAATATGTTGGCTTTGTCTCCATTCCAGACTCTGTATCTTCTGCTGACGCAGTTATACTTATAGAGTGTGATGTTATTGTATTTTGATCACAATTTACTGTAACTGTTGGTGCTATTTCATCTTTTACTAATTTTGATGTTTCTACACCTGCATTTTTTCCATCAAATAATCTTGCATATACTGTTGTATCATTTGATACAGTTACTGTATGTGATGATGTTTCTGCTGAACCTACTGATTCCCATTCATTCCCTGTTTTATATTGCAATATATATCCATCTTTTTCATTTCTCTTATTAATTTTTACACTTGCATTATGTGCTGAGGAATTCCATTGTGGTTCTGCTATTGTTAAACCATTTTGTTCATCTTTTGCTGATGGCATTTCCTGAGTTTTTGCTGTTGTTTCTTGTGTTTCTTTATTTCCTGCAAAATCTGATACTTCCACTTTTATTTTGTACGTAGTATTATGTACTGCTTCTGTATATTTATATGTTCCATCCTCACTTGTTCCTGTTGGAGTTGTTGGATATGTACCCGTATTTTGATCTATTATATAGAAGTTATATGTTGGAGTTTTTGGCATTCCGAATTGATAGTCTTCTGCATTAGCTGTTATTGTTATATCTCTTGTGGTTGTTATTGTTGATTTAATTGTCATCGTTGGTTTTTGAGTATCGTCTATTGTTAGTGATTTTGCTACTGTACTTGCATTTGTTTCATCCCATAATTCTGCATATATTGTTGTCTTATTTTGATTTACTGTTATTTTTCCACCAGTTTCTATTACTTTATGTTCTTCATTTTCAGCGTCAACCGATGTCCAATAACGTATTTTATAATTTGTTGTTGTTGATACCTGTACACTTGCTTGGTTATTATCCGGATCCCACTGTACATCCCCAAATTCTATATTTTCTTGTCCCGATGGTACTGTGTTTGTTGTTCCTTGAGCTGTTCCTTGTCCTTCATTTTTAACCAAATCTTCTACTGTTACTTTTATGTCATAATCTGTTGTTTGTGTTAATTTTGTAAATGTAAATGTATCTGTTGATGTTTTTACATCTAATCTTGCTGGTACTGTTTGTGTACCTTTTAATTTATAATCTTCTGATCCATCTTTTTCTTTTATATAGTAATTGTAAGTTACTGGGTTTGGTAATCCTGATGCTTTATCTTCTACATCTGTTTTTACTTTTATCGTACTTGTTGTTTGTTCTAATATATTTACAGTTACTGTTGGTGCAACTTTATCTATTTTATTTACTTCGCCTTTTATTATTCCTCCGATATCTTCATTTTTTGTTGATTTTAGACGTGCATATATAGGACCATTGTCTTTTAATGTAACTGTTGTTCCATCTTCCCATTTTCCATCTCTTGTTAACTCATTATAATCTGTTGAATATTGTATTTCAAATCCATTTTTTGTATAGTCTGAACTTAGTGTTACTTCTACTTCTTCTTTCGTCCATCCTGTTGGTTTATAAGTAAATTCTATACTTCCTTCTTTGGCTGATGGTACCCATGTATCAGCACTTCCATCTTTAGTTGTATCATAACTATCTGGCATACCATCTCCATCTGTATCCCATGCATCTACATTGCCATCTTTATTTGTATCCCATTGATCTGGTTTTCCGTCTCCGTTTTTATCCCATGCGTCTGTTTTATTATCTTCATTAAAATCCCATTCATCTGGTATTCCATCACTATCTGTATCTTTTGGTTTTCCTGGTAATTCGTTAGATGATTTCCATTCTCCTGTTTCTGGATCTTTCCATTCATCTGCTTTTCCATCATTATTTGTATCTCTTGCATCTGGTTTTCCGTCTCCATCTGTGTCAAATAATTTATTTTCATTTCTGTCTTTATCACTTAATTTTCCTTCTCCATTTGGATCTTGTGTTTCAGGATCTATAAATTTATCTGCTTTTCCATCTCCGTCTTCATCTTTTCCTATTTCTTTTCCATTTTCGTCATACCATATGTCTGGTTTTCCATCTCCATTGGTGTCTTTTCCTCCATTTTCATCTTTTCCATTATTACTTGGGGTTTTAGTTGAATTTTCGTCGTCGTCTAACTCACCGTTTCCATTTTTATCAAAGCTATCTGCATTTCCGTCTCCATTTGTATCCCAACTATCGTCTTTTCCATCTCCATTTGTATCCCAAGTGTCTGGTTTTCCATCTCCGTTTGTGTCTTTTCCTCCGTTTTTATCACGTCCATTTAAATCTGGATGTATACTTGCATTTTCTTCATCATCTAACTCGCCATCTCCGTCTGTATCAAAACTGTCTGCTTTTTCATCTCCGTCTGTATCCCATGCTGTTTCTTTCTTACCACTATCGTCATACCATGTATCTACTTTTCCGTCTCCATCTGTGTCTTTTCCATTTCCTTTACCACTTGCTTCTGCACCTTTCCACTCATCATCTGGCTTATTTGGGTCTATCCATTGATCTGCATTATTGTCATCATCTGTGTCTTTAGCATCTGGCTTTCCATCTCCATCTGTATCCCATTGTTTGTTTCCTTCTTCGTCTGTATCTTTCCAATCATTACCTGGAACACTTGGGTCTTTCCACTTATCTGCTTTTCCATCTCCGTTTTCATCTTTTGCATCATCTTCTCCATCTCCATCTGTATCCCATGTGTCTACTTTTCCATCTCCTGTTGTATCTTTTCCTCCATTTTTATCTGTTCCACCTTCTGTCCATTTACTATTTGGGTCTGTTGGGTCCTCTTTAAATTTATCTGCTTTTCCGTCACCATTTGTGTCTTTGGATGTTTCATTTCCATTGTCGTCATACCATGTGTCTATTTTACCGTCTCCTGTTGTATCTTTTCCGTTTCCTTTTCCGCTTTCTTCAGCATTTTTCCATTCACCATTTTCATCTTTCCATCGATCTGCTTTTCCATCTCCATCGGTGTCTCTTGCTGTTTCATTTCCTTCTTCGTCATACCATGTATCTATTTGTCCATCTCCGTCTGTATCCTTTCCGTTTCCTTTTCCACTTGATTCTGCATCTTTCCATTCACTTTCTTCAGGTTCTTTCCATTTGTCTGCTTTTTCGTCTTTGTCTTCATCTTTTGCATCTGGAATTCCATCTCCATCTGTATCCCACAATTTGTTTCCATTCTCATCTGTATCTTTCCATTCGTTGTTTTCTTGGTCAAACCATTTGTCTGCTTTTCCGGTCTTTTGGGTCACTTGTATCTATTGCTTTGTCTTCTCCTGTATCAGGATCTACCCATCTATCTGGCTTTCCATCTCCATTTGTGTCTTGTGGCTCAGGGTCATTTCCTTTTCCATTTGTCCATTCTCTTGTTTTTGGATCTAACCATTCGTCTGCATTTCCGTCTCCATCTGTGTCTTTTGCGTCGTCTTTCCCATCACCATCTGTATCCCATGTGTCTACTACACCATCTCCGTTTGTGTCTTTTCCTCCGTTTTCGTCACGTCCGTTGTTATTTTGTTCAGGATGTTTATTTGCATTTTCATCATCGTCTAATTTTCCGTTTCCATTTTTATCCCAACTATCTGCATTTCCATCTTTATTTGTATCCCATGCATCTAACTGTCCATCTCCATTTGTATCCCATGCGTCTATTTTTCCGTCTTTATCTGTATCTTTTCCATTTGTATTGTTTCCTCCTGCTGTTCCTGGTATAATTGGTGTTTTTACTGTTATTGTTTTTACTCCCTTATTTCCTGCTATATCTGTTATTTCTACTTTTATGTTATATACTGTGTTTTGTTTTAATCCTTCAAATGTGTTGTTATCTTCTGTTCTTGTTCCTCCTTCTCCTTTTGTATTTTCTGCATTTGGTACTTGCTTAATTTCTTCTTTATAGCTTGATTCTGGTTCATTTTTTAGTTTTATATAATATTTAAATTCTACTTCATTAGGCAATCCTGCTTCTAAGTCTCTTGCTGTTACATGTGTTGTTATTTCACTTGTTTTTGCATCTGTTTTTGCTAGTACTATTATTGGTGCTTTCTTATCTGTTATTGTTATTGTTGCTGGTGCTCCAAAGTTTGTTCCATCCCATAGTTTTGCATATACCTTATCATTTAATGATAAATCTTCTACTGTTCCCTCTTCTCCTAATTGTTTATATTGGTCTGTTGGTTCTGCTCCTTCTACTACATGTTCATACCATATTTTGTAATCTGTTGTTTTATTTTTCTTACTTATATCTATACTTGCTTTATGTGTCTTTTCATTCCATTTTAAGTTTGCAAATTCTAGTCCTTCATTTTTATCTGTTCCACTTGGCATTTCTTTTGTTTCTATACTTTTTTCTTCTGTTGTTGTTCCCCTATCATTTGTTGTTTCTATTTTTATATCATATACTGTTTTTTGTGTTAATTCTTGTATTGTCCAGATCTTTTGAGCCACTTCTGGATCTCCTGTTACTTCTTCTATATCATCTATTTCTTTATATTCATCTTCTTTATTTTCTTTATAAAAACATTTTATTGTTGTTTCTTTTTCCCTTGTATTTACTTTTACATTTACCGTTATGCTGTTTGTTGTTGATTTTAAATCAAATAAAGTAATTTTTGGTGGTAACTCGTCTTTTTTTCCTTCTACATTTGTTACTGTATCTCCCGGATTATCAAAATCTGGTTTTATTTCTGCACTATATCCACCATCTGTTTCTACGTCATAACTTCCATCGTCATTTTGTGTATGGCTTTTTACTTTTCCCTCTTTTTCTAACCTATCTACAAAGTCACCTATTTCTATATCTGTTGTTTCTTTTTCTAGCACATATTCTGATAACTTTAAGTCTAGCTCTTTTTGTTCTTCTGCTTGCTCTACTTGTGCTTTTGCTTCATGACTTTTTTGTATAATTCCATCTTCTCCTACCATCATTACGATCGGTATTCCTGTAAGTAATAATAATACTATTATTGTTACTATTAATGAAATTAAGGTGATTCCCTTTTTGTTCTTAGCTTTTTCATTTTTTGCCTTAAATTTACTTTCTTTTTGCTTCATGTTTGTTTCCTCCTCTACTTCGTACATAATTTATTATGTACATATTAAGTATAACCACAAAGTGACTATATTGTCAATTCGTTTTTGAATTATTACATAAATGTCATTAATTTGTAATTATTTTGTTACATAATTTGTTATGTATGTGGTAAATCTTGCTTATTTTTTTGTTAAAATTATTAATATAATTCTCTTTTATTAGGAGGTCTAAATGAAATTTAAACGACTTAAAGATTTAAGAGAGGATCATGATATTTATCAAAAAGATATTGCAAACTTACTAGGTATTTCTCAACAATATTATTCAGAATATGAAAATGGAAAAAGAACTATACCTATTGTTCATTTAATCACTTTAGCTAAATATTATGGTACTTCCATAGATTATATTGTAGGTTTATCAAATAAAAAAAATATTTCTGATAATGAAACATAATATGCTTAATTTTAATTTATAAATATAAAACCAAAAAATACCAAAACTAAACTTAAAGTTTAATTTTGGTATTCTTTTTATCCAAAAAGGCTAATTTGGTTACTTTCTTGCATTCCATCTAAAATTCCAAATTCACGCAATAAATCTATATTTGAATCACCAAGTTTTGCTCTTATTCTTATTTCATCTATTGACATGAATTCTTCTTCCTGAGCTGCTTTCCACAAATTTTCTGCTGCTATTGGACCTAATCCTGCTATTGCTAAAAATGGTGGTCTTATTCCTTCATCTTCTATGGTGAAGTTTTTCCAATGAGATTTATATAAATCTATAGGCAAGAAGTTTATTCCTCTTTCATACATCTCTAGTACAAGTTCTAGTACTGCATACATATCTTGTTCTTTTTTGGTTGAAGTATTTCCTTTCATATCTATTTCTTTCATCTTGTTTTTTACTTTTTCTTTTCCAAGTATCATACAAGATGCATCGAAATTGTCTGCTGCTCTTATAGAGAAAAATGCTGAATAATATGCTTTTGGTACATGAACTTTAAACCATGCTATTCTAAATGCATTTGTTACATAAGCTGCAGCATGTGCTTTTGGGAACATATATTTTATTTTTTCACATGATTTTATATACCAATCTGGCACATCATGTTCTTTCATTATTTGTTTATATTCTTCCCATTTTGACTCTTTTCCACCTGCAACTTTTCCTTTACGTACTGATTCCATTATTTTAAATGCTTTATTTGGATCTAGTCCTTTTTTTATTAAATATATCATTATATCATCACGACAACATATTGCTTCTTTTAGTGTAACTGTTCCATTTTGAACTAATTCTTGAGCATTGTTTAGCCATACATCGGTTCCGTGTGAAAGACCTGATATTCTTATTAATTCATCAAATGTTGTTGGCTTTGTATCTACTAGCATTCCTCTTACGAATTTCGTTCCAAACTCTGGCACTCCAAAACTTCCTACTTGTGATTTTATTTGTTCTGGCGTTACTCCTAAACTTTCTGTTGACCTAAATAGTGACATTGTTGCTTTATCGTCTAGTGGAACCTTTGTTGGGTCAATTCCTGTTAAGTCTTGTAACATTCTTATTACTGTCGGATCATCGTGTCCTAGTATATCTAGTTTTAATAAGTTTTGGTCTATTGAGTGGTAGTCAAAATGTGTTGTTATTATATCTGAATTTGGGTCATCTGCTGGATGCTGAACAGGTGTAAATTCATATATTTCTCTTCCTTTTGGTACAACAATTATTCCTCCTGGGTGTTGCCCTGTTGTTCTTTTTATTCCTGTACAACCAACTGCTAACCTTGAAGCTTCTGCTTGTGATACAGGTATGCTTCTTTCTTCAAAGTATTTTTTTACATATCCAAATGCTGTTTTATCTGCAACAGTTCCTACAGTTCCTGCTTTAAATGTTGTTCCTTTTCCAAAGATTACTTCTGTATATTTATGTGCTTTTGCTTGATATTCCCCAGAAAAGTTTAAGTCTATATCTGGCTCTTTATCTCCGTTAAAGCCTAAAAAGGTTTCAAATGGTATATCCATTCCGTCTTTTGCAAGTCTTGCCCCACATTTAGGACACTCTTTGTCTGGCAGGTCAAATCCATTTCCATAACCATAATCTGTAAAATCTAGATATTTACAATTTGGACATCTATAATGTGGTGGTAGTGAATTTACTTCTGTTATACCTGTCATGTTTGCAACAAATGATGAACCGTACAGAACCTCTTGAGCCTACTATATATCCATCTTCATTTGATTTCCATACTAATTTTTGTGCAATTATATACATTACAGAGAATCCATTTTTTATAATTGAATCAAGCTCTTTGTCTAATCTTGTTTGAACTTGTTCAGGTAAGCTTTCTCCATATAATTTATGTGCTTTATCATAAGCTATTTCTTTAATTGTTTGTTCACATCCCGGTATGTGTGGTGGACATTTTTCTCCTGATATTGGAGAGATTTGCTCACACATATCTGCTATTTTGTTTGTATTTGTTACAACAACTTCATATGCTTTTTCTTCCCCTAAATATTTGAATTCATCTAACATTTCATTTGTTGTTCTTAAATATAAAGGTGCTTGTTCATCTGCATCTTTGTAGCCTTGTCCCGCTTCTAAAATACGCCTATATACTTCATCTTGTGGATCCATAAAATGCACATCACATGTTGCAACAACAAGTTTGTTTAATCTTTCACCTAGTTCTACAATTTTTCTGTTTATATCTTTTAAGCCTTCTTCGTCCTTTACAACACCATTTCTAATTAAAAAGTTGTTGTTTCCAATTGGTTGAATTTCTAAATAATCATAAAAGCTTGCTATTTCTTCTATTTCTTCATCAGATTTTCCAAGTTCTATTGCTTGGTAAAGCTCTCCTGCTTCACATGCACTTCCGAAGTATTAATCCTTCAGAATATTGTTTGTATAAGCTTTTTAGAATTCTTGGTTTTTTATAAAAATATTTTAAATGTGATAAAGAAACTAATTTATATAAATTTTTTAGTCCTACATAGTTTTTGGCCAATATTATTGCATGATATGGCCTTAACCTTTTATATTCGTCAGCTTTTGTTTTTTCGTCTTCACATTTTAAGGCAATATCTATTACTTTTTTTGCTCCTCTTTCCTTTAAAGTTTTCATCATTTCTCTTAAAACTTTAACTGTTGTATCTACATCATCTAATGCACGATGAGCTACTTCTACTTTAATTTTTAAGTGTTCTGCAATTTTTCCTAATTTGTGCTTTTTAAGCTCCGGATATAATTTTCTAGCTAAAGGAAGAGTATCTATATATGTATAGTCAAATTCGTATCCAAAATCTTTTGCAAATTTTTTCAAAAATCCTATATCAAATGTTGCATTATGTGCAACAAGAACAGACCCTTTTATAAATTCTAAAACCTTAGGAAATATTTCTTCTATTGTTTGGGCGTTTGCAACCATGTCATCTGTTATATTTGTAATTTCTTGAACCTTAAGAGGTATTGGCTTTTCAGGATTTACAAATTCAGAAAACTTGTCTATTACTTCTCCATTTTGAATTTTCATTATTCCTATTTCTGTTATTTTTTCTGTTTTAGCAGAAATTCCTGTTGTTTCTAAATCCAAAACACAATATGTAGTATCTATATCTTGACCTTTATCATTTACTACAACAGGTGAATCGTCTGGAACCAAGTATGCTTCTACTCCATAAATTACTTTCATATCTGGGTTATCTACACCAAGTAATTTATGTGCATCAGGAAAAGCTTGTACAACTCCATGGTCTGTAATTGCAATAGATTTCCAACCCCATTTCATTGCTCTTTTTATTAAATCTGTTGCAGATGAAATTGCATCCATTTGACTCATTTGAGTATGCATATGAAGTTCTACTCTTTTTACTTCTGCTAAATCTTGTCTCACTTGTCTTTTAATTCCTTCTGTTTCTATTACTACATTTGCTAAAATTTCCATTTCATGAGTAAAATTGCTTATTCCAGATTTACCTTCAAGTTTTACACCTTTTGCATCTTTTAATCTTTTTAAAACTCTTTTCTTGTCCTCTGGTTTAACAAATATTTTTGCTGTTATAGTACTAGAGCCATCATATACATTAAATGAAATTAAAAATTTTCCACTTTTTAATTCTTTTTCTTCTATACTTCCTGATAAAATTTCTCCACTTATTGCTGACATATCGTCTTCCGGAGATATGTCAGCAACTTTTATAATATTTGTTTTAAAATTAGGATTTCTTCCTACAATTAATGGCGTTTCTTCTATTTTTTCAAACTCAGGAGGTTCTTCAGGTGGCGGAATAGGTGGCATATTTTCTTGCATATTTTGTTCTTTTTTATTTGCTTCATTTTTGCCATTTTTCTTTTCTTCTCTTTCTTTTGCAATTTTCTCCCCTATTGCCATATTTTCCAATGCTCTTTCTATAGCATGTTTTTGACTTAATTTTCTACTTTCTTGCAAAGCTTTTTCGTCTTCTTCATTTATTACTTCAACAAATTCTATTTTATAATTATACCCAAATAGATTGTTCATTACCTTTTCTAGTTCTCTATCTAGTTTTCTTGCTCTTAAAAAATCTGCTCCTCTAATTTTCATGTTTACTGTTATCTTGTTATTTTGAACTTCAATTGTACTTTTTAATAAAATCATTGGGCGCATTAATGGGTATTTATGAACCATATAGCAAATTAAATTTTCCCATTCTTTTTCAATAGGCTTTATTTTTACATCTTCGCTATATTTCATTTTTATATCTATATTAGAAAACTGAAAACGCTCTTTTAAGAATTTTTCAAAATACCATAATTCTTTTAATTCTATATAGTCTTCACTTTCTAGATTTATTTCTAGAATATTTGCTTTTTTCAAAAAATTTAAACTTAGAATTTTTGCTTTTTTTATGTTTTCTTCTGTTTTATAATCACTAAAAACTTCTTCTATTAGTTTAGTTTGTTGCATTATTATTCCTTTCCCAAGCTTAAAAATTCAAGGATTTTTATTGCCACTTACATGTTGTTGGTAATTTTAAAATTTTTTATTTCTATTCGCATGTTGCTAGTAATTTTTAAATTTTTTATTGCCACTCACATGTTGCTGGTGGTTTACTTGTAACATCATAAATTATAAATTCTATTTTATCTTCAAATTTATCTGTTATTTCTTTTACACTTTTTTCTAGCATTTCTTTTGTAACTTCTTTTCCTACTTCTCCTGGTCTTCCTGTCATAAAGTCATTTGTTACAAATGTTCTTATTGCTATAGAATATTTTTTGGTTATTCCTATTGGAATTAGTACTGCAAATGTTTGATTTACTTTTGCTTTTTCTAAATTGCGTGTTACAATACTATCAATTTCTCTAAGTAGTTCTATGTTTTCATCTTCTATTTTCATATCAAAGCATTTAGGCATATCTGTTATATTACTTGCATTTAATATATAACCTACTCTATTTATTGAAGAAATTGAGTCTGTAATTTCTTTTGCTTTAGTTGTAATCTCTTTCCAATCAAAATCTATTTTGTTTCCTTCTATTAAGCATAGATTTCTGTAGCTTCTACAGTCACCTTGAACTCCTACAGATTTTATTGGAAGTATAAATCCTTTTTCTTCTGTATTTTTAAGAATTTCTGCTAATTTTTCTACATCTTCTGTTGAAATTTCCACTTCTTCTGCTTTATCATGGCAAAGTAATCTTATTGCTAAGCCTGGACCTGGAAATGGTTGCCTTGATGCTATTTCTTCTTCTAGTCCTAATTTTCTTGCAACTTTCCTTACTTCATCTTTATGCCAATCACTATTTGTTTCTACTATTAATCCTTTTTTTCTTGCTTCTCTTACAATTTCCACATCATTATGATGTGTTTTTATTTTGTGTGCAAATCCACTTATTTCAGGATTTCCACTTTCTATTAAATCTGGTCTTAATGTTCCTTGTGCAATAAATGTCTTTTCTTTATCTAAACCTAATCTTTCTATTACATTATTTGCAATTCTTATAAAAATTTCTCCAATAATTTGTCTTTTTTCTTCCGGATCTATTGTGTTTGAAAGTGGTCCTATTTTTTTACCTTTAACTTCTACAACAGTATTTAAAAAGTAGTCTTTTGCATTTTCTCTAATTAAATTTTTTAGACCTAATTGCTTTAAGTTTTCACATATAATGTCACTTTCATTTTTTCTCATAAATCCTGAATCAATATGAATTGCATAAATGTTCTCTGGATTTAAAGCTTTTACAAGAAGTGCTGCAGTAACTGCTGAATCTACTCCTCCACTTACCAATACTACAATTTTATTGTCTTTTACTTTTTCTTGTATCATTTTTATAGATGCTTCTATTCTATCTTCTAATGCATAAAAATCTTTATAATTTGCAACTTTTCTTATAAAATTTTCTAACATTTTCATCCCATTTTCTGTTAGGTCTACCTCTGGATGGAATTGAACTCCATACATTTTCTTTTCTTTGTTTCCAATTCCTGCAATTGCATTACCTGATTTTGCAATTACTTCAAATCCATTTGGAACTACTTTTACAGTATCTCCATGGCTCATAAGAACTTGTTGATTTTCATCTAAACCATCAAAAATAGGCATAGATGTATTTACCCAAATTTCATTTTGTCCATATTCTTTTACTACATTGCTATCTACTACTCCTCCAAAATGGTCTGACATAAGTTGCATTCCATAGCATATTCCTAAAACTGGAACTCCAAGTTCAAAAATTTTTTCATCAAATATAAGTCTTTCATCAGATGCTATACTATTTGGTCCACCTGATAATATTACTGCTTGATATTCTTTTAAATCTTCACTTTTTACATTTATAGGAAATATATCTGACTTAACACCTAGTTCTCTTACTCTCCTATCTATAACTTTTGTATATTGTCCACCACAGTCTAATATTGCTAGTTTTTCCATGTTTTTTCTCCCCTTTTTTGAAATATGTTTTGTAATATTGTTTTATATTAATTCGTTTACTTGCCTGTTTGAAATGTGTTTTATAATAACTTATCTACATATTTTAATGAAATTACACTTTCTATTAAATCAATTATTGAATATACAAGCATTATTACTCCTATAGTTAAAACTAATGCTCCACTTTGGAAAAGCATATATAAACCACCTATTATCATTATAATTGATAATATTAACGATATACTCCACATATCGATTTCTGCAGTATGCAATTTTAACGATAATGATAATCTCATAATTCCACTATATATTATCCAAGCTGCTATTACTATTCTAAATATAGATTCAATTAATCCACTACAAAATATTGTGATTAACCCAATTATTATGGCTACTATTCCATATATTAGGTTGTAATTTAAAAAATCGTACTTCTCTTTTGTTAAAAAATAATCTGCTATTTTTATAAGTCCTATTACTATAAATGTTCCTCCTAGTATATATGATATTATTTTAATTGCTAAGTCTGTTTTTGCTATCATAAATATTCCAATTATTGCAAATATTATAGATACTATTATATCTACACATCCTGATTTTTTTAAGTATTCTTTCATTTTATTTTCCCCCTATTATAAATTTATTTTTTAGCAGTTTCATGTATGTTTTTTATTGTAATAAAAATATTGCTTCTATTTTATTGTTTAATTTTCTAAATATACCTTTATCTGTTTGATAATATGAGGTATATTATAATTTCCTGCAAATTTTGAGTTATCTAGTAATTCATCGTTTATTGTTACCCACTCCAACTTATTTTTTTCTTCTACTAATGTTACTTCGTGTTTTAAAATGCCATAATAAACTTGTATATTATTTTCATATTTAAAATAGTTTAAATCCATAAAATGGTCTAATTCTATATCTTTATTAGATATTCCTGTTTCTTCAAATAATTCTCTATATGCTGCTTCGTCGTTGGTTTCATTATTTTCAACCTGACCACCAACAAAATTATATAAACCTTTATATGGTTCTTTTGATCTAATGCAAAAAAGTGCCTTTTTTAAATCAGTATTAAATACTACCACTAAATTTAGTTTTCTCATATCTTGCTCCTTAAATTTTTATTTTAACTTTTATTCTAAATGTTTCAAATTTTTCATTACAAATTTCTCATATTTTTTTATATTTACCACATTATTTTATATAATATATCATTTTTTCTATAAAAACAAGCGAACAAATAAAAAAAACAGATAATTTCTTATCTGTTATCATTTTTGGCTCATTTAGCACATCCGTGTAGTAAAAATATAAAATATAAACTCTAAATTTATATTATATTTATATTTGACCATATTCGTTTTGTTTCGTCCATATTTAATTATAATACAAATTTATAAAAAAGAAAAAAGTCGTTGATATTCCATCGATTTTCAATCTTTATTTTCGTTTTGTTTCGTCCATAAATTATATTAAATGTAAATATTACTATATAATTAATAAGATTGTTCTGTAATGTTAATAACATATTTTGGTAATAAATTTGGGTAATTTTTGGGTAATCTGTGTCAAAAAAAGCCCATTTTAACCACTTTTTACCACTAAAATTGCAAAAGTAAAAAATCGCTGTATCCTTTTATTTTCAAGAATTACAACGATTTTTCTTTTTGTAAATGGCTCCTCATGTTGGACTCGAACCAACGACCTATCGGTTAACAGCCGAGCGCTCTACCAACTGAGCTAATGAGGAATATATAAAAACTAGCGACAACCTATTTTTCCAACAGGGTAACCCGTAAGTATCTTCGGCACAATAGAGCTTGACTTCTGTGTTCGGGATGGGAACAGGTATTTCCTCTATGTAATCATCACTAGAAAATTAATGTCTACTTAATACATTTGGTATTATAATACATTATACCTATTTTTTCAATAGTTTATTCAAATTTTTTTAATTTTTTTATTTTGTATTATAATTAATGTATCTAGCACACTCAAAAATACATAGATGAAATTTGTTTTAGGCTTTTACCTTCCTAGATTTTAGATTCTTTTCGTTATTTATTAGAGTATTTTTTCTTAAGCTTTTCTTTT
>CANQGU010000016.1 GCA_947623465.1 uncultured Clostridia bacterium | reverse complement strand
TTTAGCTACTATTGCTATTAAAAGAATAGTAATTATTCCAACACTAGCAATTAATAAACCTACATATATCTTTTTTTTCTCGTTCTTAGATTTTTCCTTTCTTTTTATTAAAATTTCATCTGTAAAGAAAAACACAGCTAACATCACTGCCGTGGGGAGCATTATTAAGTGTGTATTTGCAAGTAGAGCAATCAAAAATCCATATAAATAAGCATGTTTTGCTTTATCTTTATATATTATAGATATACATGCTAATAAAAAAGGTATTAAACAATACGGTCTTGGAGTTATACTATACAAATATATCATACCCCCGTTAAAGACTAATAATATTTTTGTGAATTTATTAAATGGTGATTTTTTTAATATTATATACACTGTAGCAATCGCAAATATACTTGATATATATACTTGTGCATCCGCTGTAAATCCCATTTTAGCAAATGGTGCTATTATATAATACCATAAAAAAGAATGTCCTTCATATTTTGTTTGCTGTATCATTTCATAAAAATTCAAATCTCTAGCGATTAACCAACTCTGAGCCTCATCTTCCAAACATTCATGATTTACCGCTATTATTATTGTTATTATTATATATATAGCAAACACTATTATTTCAAATATTCCAAATTTTTTTATCTTTTCTTTTAATTTACACATATTATTTAATCACCTATTCTTCCTCTGTACTCTATAGTTCTCTGCATTGTTTTCCTAAATGTTGATTTTGTTCTCATTTTTCATTTCTCCTTTATTTATATGAATAACAAAATTATATAAATTATTAATTCATTTTTACCTTACCTATTATTTCATTTACATCATCAATATTATGTCTTTTTAAATAACTTTCTATTCCCTCAACCGCTTTAGGTGCTGCATATGGATCTATAAAGTTTCCACATCCTATAGAAATAGCTGTGCTACCCGCAAGCATAAATTCAACTACATCTTCTCCGCTTACAATTCCACCTAATCCAAGTATTGGAATATTTACCTTTTGAGCCACTTGATATACCATCCTTACTGCAACAGGTTTTACAGCAGGTCCAGATAAACCTCCTGTATTATTTGCAAGAACTGGTTTTTGTGTTTCAATATCTATTTTCATTCCAAGCAAAGTATTTATTAAAGAAACTCCATCTGCTCCTGCATCTTCTACAGCTTTTGCAGTTTCTGTTATGTCTGTTACATTTGGTGTTAATTTTACAATTAAAGGTTTGTCTAATACTTTTCTACATTCTGATGTTACATTTTTTACACCTTCGTATGTAGTTCCAAATGCTAAACATCCTTGCTTTACATTTGGGCAAGATAGATTAAGTTCTACTCCATCTATATCTAATGTATTTAAAATTCTGCATAATTCAACATAATCTTCCACAGTATTTCCACAAGCATTAACTATAATTTTTGTATCAAATTTTCTTAAAAATGGTAAATCATTTTGTGCAAAATACTCTACTCCTGGATTTTGCAATCCTATTGAATTTAACATACCTGCTGGAGTTTCACATACTCTTGGTGGCTTATTACCGTTTTTAGGTTTCAAAGATGTTCCTTTTGTTATAACTGCACCGATTTTTCCTAAATCATAAAAATCACTAAATTCTCTACCATATCCAAAAGTACCAGAAGCAACTGTTACTGGATTTTTTAGTTTTATTCCTGCTAAATTAACTTCTAAATTCATTTTTATCACATTCCTTCCTAATTTATAATCTTGTTGTATTTGACACAGCCAAAATTGTAAT
Organism: uncultured Clostridia bacterium; assembly: GCA_947623465.1. Taxonomy (GTDB): domain Bacteria; phylum Bacillota; class Clostridia; order TANB77; family CAG-508; genus CAG-269. The sequence continues at coordinate 38,830 of CANQGU010000016.1, read as the reverse complement.
TATTTTTCAACCCCTAAAATTCCACATAATTTGCATCAAACACTGGTCCTGCCTTACAAACATTTACATATTCCGGATTATCTTTTGGTGATTGTGCTGTTTTTACTGAACATCCAACACAAGTTCCCATACCACATGCCATTTTTTCTTCTAATGATACCTCACATGGTATGTTTAATTTAACTGCTAAATCTTTTACAGCTCTAAGCATTGGAAGTGGTCCACACGCATATATGCTGTCTATTTTTCCATTTTCAATATCTTCTTTTAAGAAGTTAATTGCAAAACCGTTTTTTCCATAGCTTCCATCATCTGTTGCAATTACTAAGTTATTTGAAACTTCATTAAATTCTTTTTCTAAAATTACTAAATCTTTATTTCTAAAACCTAAATATGTATTTACATTTTTTTCATCATTTTTTGCTTCTTTTGCAAGTTCATATAATGGAAATATTCCTATTCCTCCTCCAATTATTCCTAAATTTTGATATTTTGAATAATCAAAATTTCCATATCCTAAAGGTCCTATAATATCAATTAAATCTCCTTCTTTTTTCTTAGAAAGTAAAGTTGTTCCTTTTCCTTTTACTTGAAAAATAAATTCTAAAATTCCATTTTCTTTATCTAAATTGTGGATACTTATAGGTCTTCTTAAAAATGGCTCTACACTATCTGTTACTCTAATTTCAATAAATTGACCAATTTTTGCTTGAGATACAATTTCTTTAGCTTCTACACTAAATTTAAAAATATCTTCTTTTAATTTTTCTACTTTTACTAATTTACTAAGTACTTGTACTTTTGGCATAGTATAATTCCTCCTTTTTTTCGTTTACATAATATTACTATTGATTTTTGAAACATCTGTCCACAAATGTAAATTTCTACATTTAAAAATTGTCCTTATTTGTAAATTGCTTGATTTAGTTCATCTCTCATCCTTATTGCTTCTGCTCTAGTCGCTTTTGCATATTCTTCTTCTGTAAATTTGTCTTTCCACAAATCTGATTTATATGCTGTCATTAAGCTTCTTGATGCATTTACTATTCCACCAATTCCATTTTTATCAAATCCTAAAGCAATGTCTTCTGCTTTTCCTCCTTGTGCTCCATATCCAGGAATTAAGAAAAATGTATGTGGTGCTTTTTCTCTTATTTCTTTTAATTGCTCAGGATATGTTGCTCCAACTACTGCTGATATACTGCTATAACCATATTTTCCTCTTAAATCTTCTCCCCAGTTTTCTACAAGTGATACTACTTGTTCATATACTTTATTTCCATTTTCTAACTTTAAATCTTGTAATTCTCCTGATGATTTATTTGATGTTTTTACAAGTACAAATACTCCTTTGTTATATTTTTTACTATCTTCTATAAATGGTTTTACACAATCTGTCCCCATATATGGATTTACTGTTACAAAATCAGCTCCATATATTTCTTCTTCATATTCTTCTAATGATGTTTTTCCTAAAAATGTATTTGCATATCCTTGAGATGTTGTACCTATATCTCCTCTTTTTGCATCTGCTATAACTATTAAATTTTTTTCTTTTGCATAATCTACTAATTCTTTAAATGCTTTTAAGCCTAATGGTCCCATCATTTCAAAATATGCTAGTTGTGGCTTTACAGCTGGAATTACATCATGTATTTCATCAATTAAGTTTTTAAAAAATTCAACTGTGGCTTTAGCAAATCCTTCTAACGTTTTGGGATATTTTGATTTTACAACATCTGGTAACATTTCATATTTTGGGTCTATTCCCATAACTATTGGACTTTTCTTTTCTTTTATTTTTTCAATTAATTCGTCCATCATATTTTTTTCCATATTTTTAGTTCCTCTCTTTTTCTAAAATCTTTTGTAATTTTATCATAGATGGTTTATAATTACAAGAATTTTTTTATTTATCTATACTTTTGCGCAATAAAAGCAAGTACAGGCACTTGCTTTATTTTAAAATAATGTATAAATAAATGGGGCCACAATATTGGACTGTAAAAATACAAATAAAATTCCAAAAATAACCATTATGATAATGCTAGGTAATAAAATCATATATTCTTTTTTGAAAAACATACTTATAATTTGAAATACCTGATAAATCTTATTTTTGCTGATTTTTAGTGAACTATCAATTTCATCCGTTTTTTCGACAAAATTGCTTGTTATTTCATTATTTTTCTTGCTTTTATATCTCATAATCCAACCGATTGGAGATATACATAAATAATATAATATAGTAAGTAAAATTATAAATATGCCATTAAAAATTCCATATATCAGACTGCTAATCACTTTTTTAATTCCTATTAAACTATATGGATTTATCACAACCATCAAAAGAATAAAAGCTCCAAATAGTATTCCAATTTTATAATATTTATCATAATCTAAATTGTTATTATTAAATAAATATTTACTTAAAAATAATACACATATAAAAATTCCAAAACCATATCCAAAAAAGCAAAGTTCTTTATATTCTTTTTTCTCTCTTCTTTCATTTACACTATTGATATATTTATTAATCAAGTTTATATTCTCTCCTTTTTTTATTATTTTCTTTGTACAGTTCCTTGTTCTGCTCTTCTTTTTTAAAATATCTATTTCCTATGATTAAAATATCCATATCTGTCTCCATAAAACATCGATATGCATCTATTTCTGAATTGATAATAGGCTCTCCTCTTACATTAAATGAAGTATTCACAACTACACTACATCCTGTATTTTCCTTAAACTTTTTTAATACTTTATACATAAATGGATTTCTTTTTTCGTCAACTGTTTGTACTCTAGCTGAATAATCCACATGTGTAACAGCCGGAATGTCTGATTTTACTTCATTTAATAAATCTAAACCTTGTAAATCTCGATTGTAATCTTTTCTTCGTGCCTCAACTACCTCATAAGTTGATAACATATACGGTGACTCGTCGTTCATGGAAAAATATGACTTTGCATCTTCTAATAAAACCATTGGTGCAAATGGTCTAAAGCTTTCACGAAATTTAATTTTTAAATTTAATTTCTTTTGCATACTTTCTGATCTTGCATCTGCAATAATCGAACGGTGTCCTAATGCTCTAGGTCCAAATTCTGCCTCTCCTCGTGCAATTCCTATAACTTTACCTGAATCTATATCTTTCGCTAATTGCTCAATTATTTCCTCTTCTTTTTGATATTCAAAAACACCCCCATTATGCTTTATTATTTCATCAACTTCTTTGTCTTCCTCTTTTATAGAATAGCCTAAAAAAGCACCTTTCATTGAATCTTCTAATTTAACAATTCTTTCCGAATTTAATTTTTGATACCATATATATAAAGCAGCACCTAATGCTCCTCCAGCATCTGAACTTGCTGGTTGAATCCATATATTTTTATAAGAACTATGTTGTCGGATATAGCCAATAGCTGCAACATTTAAAGCTACTCCTCCTGCTAAAACCAAGTTATCACACTTATTTTGTTGATAGGTATATTCTACTTGTTTTAGCATGATTTCATTTAGAACTTTTTGGATACTTGCTGCAATATCCATTTCTTTTTGCGTTATAAGGCTTTCTGGTTTTCTAGGGTTCCCACCAAACAAATCATGAAATCTTTTATTAGTCATAGTTAGTCCCGTCGAATAATTAAAATATTTTTGATTTAGTTGGATAGAACCATCATCAAATATTTTTACTAATTCTTTTTTAATTAGCTCTGCATAAATTGGCTTACCGTAGGGAGCTAGTCCCATTAGTTTATATTCGCCACTATTAATTTTAAATCCTGTATAATAAGTAAATGCAGAATATAACAAACCAATAGAATCAGGATATAACATTTCTTTTAAAATTTTAATTTTATTTTTTTTTCCAATCCCTATTGTAGTTGTTGCCCATTCTCCTACTCCATCTATTGTTAAAATATTAGCTTCTTCAAAAGGAGAAGGAAAAAAAGCACTACTTGCATGTGATAGATGATGCTCTAAAAATAATATTTCTTGTTTTTTAGAAATTCCAAGTTCACTTTTTATCTTTGATTCCAACCATAATTTAGAATTAATCCATTTCGGCATAGCATATATATAGTTTAACCATCCTTTAGGCGCATTCAAATGAGTAGATATCATAACTCTTGAAAATTTTTTTAAATAATTTTCATAATAAACAATATAATTGACATCTTCTAAAGAAATATTAGCCTTATTTAAACAAAAATTGATGGCTAAATGTGGGAAGGAATTATCTCCTTTTATTCTCGAAAATCTTTCTTCACTTGATGCTGCTAATATTTCTCCATTTTTTAATAAACACGCTGCTGAATCATGATAATAGCAAGATATTCCTAAAATAATAGTTTCTTTCATTTTTATTCCTCTACTTTTAATCTAATTTTACTATTTTCTAACCTACTTGGTTGCGCTGAAATATTGATGGAAGTCACCTTTTTTCCATCTACGATTTTTCCCAAATATTCTTTATTATTAAGTTTAGATAGATCAACTTTTACAGTTTTTTCATCTTCATATCCCAATTCATCATTGTATAAATCTACTGTAATTTTTACATTGTCTGCATTTTGTGTTTGAATATGAATATTTTCAATGTCAGTCGGATATTGCAGATTTAATTTGATATATTTTTCATCTGTATAAGGATAAAATAGCATATTTTCTACTATTTGATAATCAAACTCATACTCATTTTCTCCTATTTTTTTTAATCCTATTTGACTAGGTAATGTATATTGTATTAAAAAATCTACATTTTCTAATTTTTCTGTTTGCTCTCCAAGAATTTCTGGATAATTTTGTTGCAAAAGTTTATTTATTTCTTCACAATAAAAATGCATTAATCTCGCATTGGGATGATAATCTTCTGCAGTGACTTGTAATTCAGTTTTATAATTTACTTTTCCAAATTTTTCATCATATTCCTTTCTCATATCATAATTTGCAATATTGTATTGATCTAATAAATCAAATACTTTTTCTTGATATTCTTTACTTGCCCAAGCATATGTTTCATCAAATGGAAAATTCACTACAAGCAAAGGTATTTGCAATTTTGATAAAGGCTCAATTGCTCTTTTCTCAACTCTTTTTAAATATTCATCGGATAAGTACAATTTTTTCTTTTCTTCATAGGAATATCCATACAGCTGTTTAAATTCCTCTTTGTGATATTCTTTTTTCATTAATAATTGAATTATTTTTTGATGAACATTAGGAAATATTGTTTGCATTTTGGATAATATTCCTCTATTAAATTTCTTGTTAATATACTCTTGTTCATTAAATTCATCTGATATTTCTTCAACATAATATTCATCTCTAGCATCCTGTATTTCCCAATCATTGTATACAAATCCAACTAAAATAAGATCTGGTTGTATGTAATTAATATACTCCTCATTTAAAATAATTTTTTCTGTTTCATCTACAAGACTAAAACCATTCATGCCTGCTGCTATTATTTCTACATCCTGATATCCTTGTTTCTTCAAATAATAAGCTAGTTGTCTCCACCAAAGATTGTTTAAATTGTCTTGTGCCCATCCCCACACAAAAGAGTCACCTACAACCAATATTCTTTTTTTATTCGTCTTAGGCATAATTTTCTCGCCATAATTAATAACTGTATAATCCAATGCTTCATAATTCCAAAAACCAACTTGAATTATAGAATCATTGATTTGATTAACTATATTTTTATAATCCTTACAATATTCTATTAATTCCGAATCTTGACTTTCTGCATTCTTATTTACAATTTCTATGACTTTTTCAAATACAAACATTAGCGAAATAATAAGAATAACTAAAATTGTAAATCGGAATATAATTTCTTTTATCTTTACAGCTTTTTCCTTCATTTATTTACCTTCTCTAACATCATCTTTTTTATTTTTATATTATAATATTATTTTATTTTTTCAATAAATTTATACCCAAAATTCAAATATATTTTTTAGATACACATCAAAATTAGTATCTACGTTATATAAGTATTCTGTACCAAGAGTTATGTTCATTGGAATTGTTAATAATATTGAAGTAATACATATTAGCCAGAAAATTTTTTGGGCAATTGAATTTTTAGTGTTTTCTAATATTTTAAAATATAATATCATAGCAAATGTATATAGAAAAATTTTGATGTCTGTGACATATGCTTCCGTCACTCCATTTCTAATGTTGATTATTAATATAATAATACAAGATATTATTAAATATGAAATTGTTTTTCTTAATTCTTTGGGTAATTTTAAGTTTCTTTTTAGACTACTATATATACAATATATCCATGGGAGTGGAATTACAAAAATTCCAAAAACATCTTTATTAAATGTGATAACATTTAACTCGCTATTTATCCAGCCATAATTTTTAATAAATATAAATGGAAATCTAGTAATATCTAAAACTGGTAATGTAAATAAGTAATAGAATATTCCTTTTAATATTTTTATTGGCGAAAAATAGGTTAAATTTTCCATATCAAATATAGTAAGTTGGTATTTTGCACCAAAACAGAATATAGAATCAAATCGAATATAATTCCACCACATTTGAAATATCGCTATAATAGATATTGGAATAATAAATATCTTTATACAATTTACAAATTCTTTTACATTTAGTTTTTTTCTTAAATTTATTAATAAATAAAATAATAATACATAGTATACAATAAAACTTGGTTTTGATAAGACCATTAATCCCATACAAATACTGCACATAGCTATCTTTCTATATACTTTTTCTTTGGGATGATTATATATAGATAAAATCAATATATAAGATAACATTGTAAATATAATACCACTATTGACTTCTATATCATAAACCATTCCTCTTGCTAAATACATTATTATAGCAGAGAAAAATATAGTTAAGAATCCCAGTATGAAATTAAAATAGCTTATATGTTTTATATATCTTTTGATTAACATTCTATATAATTTAGAAAAAACCAAAATCATAATTACAAGCAATAGAAAATTTGCTGCCACATTTGTTAAATAATAACCTGTTATTATTTTAAATGGTAGCATTAATAAAATTAAAGGTGCAATTCCAAAATAAGAATAAAATTTTCCCTTATAAAGTGAGTAATCTACATAAGGTTCTAATACCTCATCTTGTCTTAGAGAATTATCATATGGATTTTCTAAACTCAAAAGTTGCTCACTTGGTTCCAATAATATAGCACTTCTATTATTCAAAATTGATTCAACTTGAGCATTTAAAAAATCTCTAATATAAGTTAAATCTTCTTGATATAAATCGGAATTTATAAAATTAAGTTTCATCTCTATGAATATACCAATTATTATTACTCCTATTATTGCATATAAAATAAATAATTGTTTTTTATTTTTATCATCATATTCAATATCTTTATTTACCATTTTTAACATGTAGATAAATGTTAAAAGCACTAATATTATAAAACATCTCAATAAAGAAAATTCTATATGCGTATCATTTATAACTATTTTATCAATTTCATTTTCATTTAATAAACCATTTATTTCTAATGTTAATGATAAACATTTATTTTCAGAATTAATGTTTATTTTTGTGTTCGTGTTACTAGAAGTATATTTAGAACTTAATGTTCTTTCGTTACTTTGTAAACCATAAACAATAATTACAGGTGTATAACTAATAATTTTGGATTCACTTTTTTCATTTTTATAATAAATTTTTATATTTTGTATTTGAGTTTCTTTCGTATTAATAACTAAATTAAGGGTGCCATCTTCTGTATAAATACTCGTATAATCAGCAATATCGTTCTTTATATTACAATATAACAAATTTAAATATGTAATATTAGATAAAATTAATTCTGTTATTATACTAATTATAACTATTACTATAATTTTTTTAATCTTTAATATTTTTTTCATTTTTTCTCCCTCGTATAAAATCTTTTGTCATTTTATCATAGATGGTTTTTAATTACAAGATTTTTTTGAACAAATATGAAATTTTGAAATTGTTACAAATGTTAGTGGATTTTATAAAAATTTGTTAAAAACTTTTCGACAAAATTCAACAAATAAAAGCAAGTACAATTAAGCACTTGCTTTATTTGGTTTTGTTTTTGTTATTTTTATATTTTCTTTTGATTTAACATTTTTATTTTCATTTATAATAATTTCAGGATTTTTAGTTTCTTTAACTGTCTCCTTTGTTATAATACATTTTTCAATTCGCTTATCAGATGGTATTTCAAACATTATGTCTGTCATTATATCTTCTATTATAGAGCGTAAACCTCTTGCACCTGTTTTTAATTCTATTGCTTTATCAACAATAGCTTCGATTGCTTCGTCTTGGAATTCTAATTCCACACCATCCATTTCGAATAGTTTTTTGTATTGTTTTACTAAAGAATTTTTTGGTTCTACAACTATCTTCTTTAGGGCTTCTTTGTCTAGCTCTTTTAATGTTGCAACTATTGGTAGTCTTCCGAATAAATTCTGGAATCAATCCAAATTTTAGTAAATCTTGTGGTAAAAGTTCTTCAAATATTTTGTATCTGTCTATTTCTCTGTTTGATTGGATGTTTGAACCAAATCCTATTGTTTTCTTTCCTGTTCTGTCTTGTATTATTTTTTCTAGTCCTTCAAAAGCTCCTCCACAAATAAATAATATATTTGAAGTATTTACTTGTATAAGCTCTTGATGTGGATGTTTTCTTCCTCCTTGTGGAGGAACTGAAGCTACTGTCCCTTCTACTATTTTAAGTAAAGCTTGTTGAACTCCTTCTCCACTTACATCCCTTGTTATTGAAGGGTTTTCAGATTTTCTTGTTATTTTATCTATTTCGTCAATATAAATTATTCCTTTTTCTGCTTTTTTTACATCTCCATCTGCTGCTTGTATTAATTTTAATAATATGTTTTCAACATCTTCTCCAACATATCCTGCTTCTGTAAGTGTTGTTGCATCTGCTATTGCAAATGGAACATTTAAAATTCTTGCTAATGTACTTGCAAGCAATGTTTTTCCGCATCCTGTTGGACCTAAAAGTAAGATATTACTTTTTTGAATTTCTACTTCATCTTCTTTAGCTTTTGTATTTTCTTCATGATTTATTCTTTTATAGTGGTTATATACGGCTACTGATAAGACTTTTTTAGCATTTTCTTGTCCAATTACATATTCGTCTAAAACTTGTTTTATTTCTTTTGGACTTGGAATTTTTTCGTCTTCGTTTAAAGTATATCTTTCGTCTTCATCTGCAAAACCTTCATTTTCTAATATTGACATGCATAGCCCTATACATTCATCACATATATATACTCCTGGGCCTGCCACCATTTTCTTTACGTTTACTTGTGGTTTTCCACAAAAAGAACAATATACATTTTTTATTGTTTCATTATTTTTTGGCATAAAATTCTCCTTTATTTTCTTTTATACAAAATTTCATCTATTAAACCGTACTCTAAGGCTTCTTCTGCTGTCATATAGTTATCTCTTTCTGTATCTTTCATAACTTGCTCTAATGGTTTTCCTGTTCTGTCTGCTAAGATTTTTGTTAATCTTTCTCTTGTTTTTATCATTTGATCTGCATGAATTTTTATGTCAGTTGTTTGACCTTGAATTCCTCCACCTGCAATTAATGGTTGATGTATTAATATTTCTGCATTTGGCATTGCAAATCTTTTTCCTTTTTCTCCATTTGCAAGTAAAACTGCTCCAAAGCTTGCAGCTAAACCTAAACAAAATGTTGAAACAGGACATTTTATATAGTTCATTGTGTCAACAATAGCTAAACCATCTGTTACACTTCCTCCTGGTGAATTTATGTAGAAAAATATTTCTTTGTCTGGGTCTTCTGATTCTAGAAATAGCATTTGAGCTATTACTAAACTTGCTGTTGTACTATTTACATCCTCCCCTAAAAATATTATTCTGTCTTTAAGTAATCTTGAAAAAATATCGTAAGAACGTTCCCCTTTACTTGTTTGCTCAATTACATATGGTACTAAGCTATCTTTTTCTAACATAATAAATCCCTCCTATTTTAGCTTTTTTAAGCTATTTTATATTTTAACTTTTGAATTTTTAGGCTTTTTGTTTTCTTTATTTTTTAGCTTCTTCTTTTTTTGTTTCGTCTTTTTTGCTAGATGCTTTTTTTGTTTTACTGTTTTCTATTAAAAAGTCTAATGCCTTTTCATTTTCAATTCCTTGTTTTATGTAGTTTTTAAGGTTTTCGTTATCTTGTAATTCTTCTGGTTTTTTACCATAATTTTTAGCCATTTCCTCAACTTTAGATTTAATTTCTTCGTCTGTTGCTTTTATTTTTTCTGCTTTAACTACTGCTTCTATTGCTAGTCTTGATTTGATTGCATCTATTGCTTGAGGTTCATATTCTTTTTTGAACTCTTCTTCTGTTTTGTTTATCATTTTTAAGTATTGTTCTAATTTAAGACCTTGATATGACATTCTTTGTTCCATATCTTGCATCATGTTTTCTGTTTCCATTTCTATCATACCTGATGGAATATCTACTTTCATTTCATCGACTACTGCTTTTATTGCTGCATCTTGCTTTTCATATTTTTCTCTTTCTTTGTTTTGTCTTTCTAATCTTTCTTTTATAGAGTCTTTTAATTCTTTTAAAGTATCGAATTCACTAACATCTTTTGCAAATTCATCATCTAATGCTGGTAATTCTTTTTTCTTTAATCCATTTAATTTTACTTTAAATGTAGCATCTTTTCCAGCTAAATCTTTAGAGAAGTATTCTTCTGGGAATTTAACTTTAATTTCTTTTTCTTCATCTATTTTCATCCCAACAATTTGATCTTCAAATCCTTCTATAAATGAATGACTTCCAAGAACTAAGTCATGGTTTTCAGCTTTTCCACCTTCAAATGCTTTACCATCTATAAATCCTTCATAATCGATGTTTGCTGTATCTCCATCTTTTGCTGCTCTATCGTCTACTGTAACAAGTCTTGAATTTTTGTCTTGCATATCTTTCAATTCATTTTCTATGTCTTCATCTTTAACATTATACTCTATTTTTTCAATTTCTATACCTTTATATTTTCCAAGTTCAACATCTGGCTTTGTTTGAACTGTTGCTTTAAATACAAGATCTTGTCCTTTTTCCATAGTTACTATATCAATTTTTGGTCTTGATACTGCATCTATGTTGTTTGATTTTAATGCTTCTTCGTATTCAGCTGGAACTAAGTCATTAAATGCATCTTCATAGAATATTTCTTTTCCATAATATCTTTCTACTATATTTTGTGGTGCTTTTCCTTTTCTAAATCCTGGTATGTTGAAATATTTAGCGCTTTGGAAATATACCTTTTTTATTGCATTTTCAAATTTTTCTGCTTCTATTGTAATTTCTAATTCAACCTCATTTGCATTTTTTGTTTTTTCTACTTTACAATTCATTATAAAATCTTCCTTTCATTTTTGTCTTTTTTTATTAAAATTTAAAGCGTAATTTTTCATACGCTTTTCTATTATATCATAAATTTGGTAAATTGCAAGATTATTTTTAAAGTTTCTATACACTAATAGTAGTTTTTTCTTTAATATTTTTTATAAAAATTTTATTTTTAATTTTTATATCTAATTTCTGGATTATCTTTTAAAACTTCATTAGATAAATTAATATTGCTATTAAATGCTTTTACATATCCACCTAAAGATTTTGCTTTTTCTTGAAGTAGTTCTACATCTGAGTTTACATATATATTTGCTTTTCCTTTTCCATTTTTTGCTTCTTGTATTAAATTAGAAACAGGAGAGTTTCCGTCAAAAGCAACTACTATTGAGTTTCTTCTTTCAAAAATTTCATAATTAAAGCTTTTGTATATTCCAAATTCAGATGGATCCGGAGAAACATATATTCCGCTTATTCCTGAGTTATTATCTATATTTGCTCTTATATCTTGTGATATATATTTTGGAACAACAGAAATAACATTGAAGTTTTTGTTTAACTCCTTAGATATATCTAAAATAGCTCTTTCATATCCTTGCACTTTATGTCCTATTAATATATAAGCTTTTTTATCATCAACTTTTTCAAGTAATTGTTTTAATGCTTTTCTTGTTTCTTCTCTTGGTATTGTTACTCTGCCTTCTGAATTAAAACTTCCTCCTGCAATTACAATTGGAGTTTTTTCTGTTGGGAGACTTACAATTTTTTCTTTAAATACAGTGTTAGAATTTAATATATTGTTATTTATATTATTTTCTTCTAAATCAATATTAGCTAAATTCTTTTCTTCTTCTTCTTTTAATGCTTCATATATTTTTCTTCCATTTAAAAATTCTGCAAATTTCTTTGATTTTTGCTCAAAATAATTTTTTCTTTGTTGTAAAATTTCGTCTTCAACTTCTCTCATTTTAGCAAAATCGAAATCAGTTATTCCTAAAAGATTTTTTAAAGCAATTTGCTCGTCTATCGTGTCTATTCCATAAAATCCACATCCATCAGTTCCTTGAACACATTTTATTTCTGCATTTAAGTAGTTTTTCATTGGATGTCTATATAAATTTGTTAAGTTATTTAATCTTATATTTGAAGATAGCTGAAATTCTAATACTGTATTTAAATCTTTCATTTTATTTATTATTCTTTTACCATTTTTGGAACTTAAATCTGGCACATATAGTCCATGGCCTATTCTAAATAGTGGTGCTTTTCTTCCATTTGGAGTGCATATTTTTATACAATCTAATGCTTTTTCAACATTGTCTTTAAATCCATCTGTTTCTCCTGCATGAAGCCTTATTGTGAAACCTTCGTCTTCATATACTGCATATTTTACTATTTCTTCTATAATATCTACAAAATCTGTAACATCGTTTATTTCTTCTCCAATTAAATCCATCCCAACAACATAAGGGCTTTTAGCCAATGCTTTTATAATAGCAGGACTTTCTCTTAATTCTTCTTCTGTAAATAAAGTTTTACTTACAGCTGCTAAATATCTAAGTTTAACTCCTGTCTCCTCTTCTATTTTTGGCATTACTTCATGCATTTCGGCAATATGAATAATTCCCGTTTCTTGTTTTTTAGTTAAAGAAGAATTTGCAATTTCAACATATTCAATTCCTTGTTTTTGATATTCTCTTGCAATCCACAAAAGCTTATCTTGATAAAATGTATTATTTTTATATATACTTCCTTCTTCTGCATCTATAAGCATTTTTGTTAAAGCACTTCTTACATCTAAATCTTGTATTTTATCTACCATTTCTTGTGTTATATTAATTTGTTCTTTTTCGGGAACTTTACTACCCCTTATTATTGCGTATCTATATAAAAGTACTTTTTCTAAATTTGTAAAAACTGCTTGCCCATCTTTCATTAATACTAAACTATTTCTTATTTTTATTATGTTTTCTTCTGCATCTTCTATATTGTTTAGTATTAAATCTGCCATATTTATATAAGTTTTATCATCTATTTTTCTTTCTAATTTCTTTTCGTTAAGTTCAGATTTTTTATATTCTTTTTCAATTTGATGTCTTTTATTGTAAATTTCTTTTTCTTGATTTTTAGTTAGTTTTATTCCTAATTTTTTTATATAATATAATGAATATCCTATTTGATGTTTTATTCCTAATGCTATTAGTAAATCTGGTTGAAGAATTTGGTTTAAGTGTGAATGCAAATCTGTTCTAAATTTTGATTTTTTTAATATATATGATTTTACAATGGTCTTTTCTATTGGCAAATTATAGTCTTTTGTTTGAGCCATTAGAAGTTTAATAATTGCTGGTATTTTTGCCTTTCTTTCTATTCTACCATCTGGATATATATTTGCAATTTTTATTCCACCAAGTCTAAAAATATATACTTCTTCTCCATCATCATTAATACATGCTTGCAATACATCTGAAATGATTTTCATATCATTTTCGTCTTTTTTTATTTCTACATTTGCAACTTTAGCTAAATTTGTTATTAAATTTCCTGTATGATGATTTGGTGTTTCTAAAACATATACTAATTCATCTGGAACATTTGATTTATATAAATTCACAACAACATCTTTTTCCTTGTCTAAATAAAACTTAGTAAAAAATTTTTCTAAACTCACTTTTAAATAGCATTCCTTTCTATAATATAACTATTTTACTAATCTTTCTGTTTCTTTAGCAATCATAAGTTCTTCGTTTGTTGGAATAACATAAACTTCTACTTTTGAATCAGGAGTTGATATTTTCTTTTCTTCTCCACGCATATTGTTTTCGTTTATATCTAATTTTACTCCCATAAATTCTAATTTTTCACATATCCATTTACGGATATTTATTTGGTTTTCTCCAACACCACCAGTAAATATTATAGAGTCTACTCCTCCCATTGCTACTGCATATTTTGCAATATAGCTTGCAATTGCATATGTAAATTCTTTTATAGCAATTTGAGCTTTTTCATTATCTGTATAAGATGCAGCTTCTATTTCTCTAAAGTCAGGTGCTAATCCAGATATACCTTGTACTCCAGATTTTTTGTTTAATACACTTTCTACTTCATCTGCAGTTAAATTTTCTTTTTTCATTATAAATGTTACAACTGATGGGTCTAAATCTCCTGATCTTGTAACCATTGGAATTCCTCCAAGTGGAGTAAGTCCCATTGATGTATCTATTGATTTTCCGCCATCTACAGCACATATACTAGAACCTTGTCCTAAATGACATGTAACTATTTTTAAGTCTTTTATATCTCTATTAGAAATTTCGGCTAATCTGTTTGATACATACATATGTGATGTTCCATGGAATCCATATTTTCTTATTCCATATTTTTCGTAATATTCATATGGAATTGGATATATATAATTTTCTTTTGGCATTGTTTGATGGAATGCTGTATCAAATACTCCTACCATTGGTTTTCCTGGCATAACTTTTTTACATGCTTCTATTCCCATTATTCCTGCTGGATTATGAAGTGGTGCTAAGTCTGTGCATTCTTTTAATACTTCTACAACATTGTCATCTATTACAACTGACTGAGTTATTTTTTCTCCTCCATGAACTAATCTGTGTCCTATTGCATTTACTTCGTCTAGACTATCTATTACTTTATATTCTGGATTTACTAATTGTTTTAAAGTAAAGTCTATTGCTTCTGTATGGTCCATTGCAACATGCTCTATTGTTACTTTTTTTCCACAAGCTTTGTGTGTAATAAATGCCTCTTGTTCTCCTATTCTTTCATATTTTCCAGAAGCTAAAACTTCTTCTGTTTCCATGTTGATTAATTGGTATTTTAGTGATGAACTACCACAGTTTAATACTAATATTTTCATTTTATTTCCTCCTTAAATTTTTGTAATAAACTTAATATTTTTTATTTTCTATTATTAAAAATTAAAAATCTATGTAATTACTTTTGTTCTTGTGCTTGGACAGCTGTTATTGCTACAACTCCTGCAATATCTTCTGCTGAACACCCACGAGATAAATCATTTACCGGTTTTGCAATTCCCTGGCAAAGTGGTCCATAAGCTTCTGCTCTAGCTAATCTTTGAACTAATTTGTAAGCTATATTTCCTGCATCTAAATTTGGAAATATTAAAACATTTGCTTTTCCTTCTATTTCGCTTTCAGGTGCTTTTGATTTTGAAATTTCAGGTATTATTGCACTATCTACTTGTAATTCGCCATCTGCTTTTAAATCAGGCGCTTTTTCTTTTAAAAGCTTGGTTGCTTCTATTACTTTTTCTGTTAATTCTGATTTTGCACTTCCTTTACTTGAATATGAAAGCATTGCGACTTTAGGTTCTTTTCCAATTAATTGTCTAAAGCTTTTACTTGATGATATTGCAATTTCTGAAAGCTCATCAGAGTTTGGATTTTCGTTTAATCCACAATCTCCAAATACAAACACTCCATCTTCTCCATATTCACAATTTGGCACACACATTACGAAAAATGCTGAAACAAGTTTTGTTCCTTGTGCTGTCTTTAATATTTGAAGTGCAGGTCTTAGAGTATCTGATGTTGAGTGTGCAGCGCCAGATACTAAGCCATCTGCTTCGTTTTCTTTTAGCATCATCATACCAAAATATATTGGTTCTTCTATAAGTTTTTCCGCTTTTTCTATTGTCATACCTTTTTCTTTTCTTAATTCATAAAGTTTTTGTATATATTCTTCTTTTTTTTCAGATGTTAGTTGATTTATAATTTTTGCTCCATCTATGTTTATTTTATTTTCATTAGCTTTTTTATTTATTTGTTCTTCATTTCCTATTAAAATAATGTTAGCATATTTTTCTTTTAGTACCTGCTCTGTTGCTTTCAAAATCCTTACATCTTCTGCTTCTGGAAGAATTATTGTTTTTATACTTTGTTTTGCTCTTTGTTTTATTTGTTCTATAAATTGCATATTCCTATACCTCCCTTTTTTGTTTTTAATTATGTTTATAATTTACTCATTAAAATACTTTTCCTTTATTCATTATATATTCTTTTTCATTATTTTGAAATTTTGATATCTAGTATTTCCATTACTATCTTTTATCCATAAATAATAATTTACATTAACATCTAATGATGTTGTAATAACTATCGGTTCTGTTCTTGGTACAAAATTAGCAATTGGTTCTATGTTTGGTTGGTTGTTTTCTGTTCTTCTTACTATATTATCTATTACAACATTGTTTGGTAAAACTGCGTTGATTGAAGGATCGTTGTTTTCACTATTATTACTATCATTATTATTGTTGTTTTCATTATTGTTATTTTGAGGTGTATTTTGTTCAACCTGAACAAAATCATATGGTGCATAAGCTGCTGTTGTAATTTGCCATCCAGCTATATCTATATCTTTATTTAAAGTAATTTTAACTGCATTATTTGTATTTCCTGTCCAATTTGCTGGAACCTCTATATTTGTTATAATATCTCCTTCTTGAATCTCTGCTATTCCTTCTTCAGGGAAGCAATTTACTAATATTTCTAGCTCACCAATGTTTCCTAAATTGTCTTCTGCATAAACTTTATATCTTCCATTTTCTGTTACTCTTCTTGAACCGTTTTCTTGAGACCAAGTTATTTTGTCCCAACTAAATGGACTGTCATACATACCTACTTCACTGTCTTCTGCAGTTACATTTATTGTTACATAACCTTGTGATAAAGTATTTGTATCAATTGTGTATGCAATTTGAGGTGGTTTATTATCAATTTTATCAATTTGAATTGACTCGCGAGTAGTGTTTCCTGCTGTATCTTGTAACCATATATAATATTTTCCGTTTTCTGTAATATCATAGGTTGTATCTAATTTTGGAGTAACTTCTTCTAAAACTTTCCATTCTTCTTCTTTTACTTCATTTTCTGTTTGATTTATAGCCCATGCCTTTATTCTAATATTATCTTCTGCAACAATTTTTACTTGCTTTATAACTTCCCAATTTTCATTTTCATATTCAATTTGTTTAAATTGTGGTGCTTCTTTATCTATATCTGAAATTTTTATTTCTTTAAAATTAGGGCAACCATATCCATATAGTATGTCTTTTCCTTCATCTCCTAAGTCAATACAAAAGTTTCTTAAGAAATTGTATACGTCAAGTATTGTAGCATCTATGTTATAAGTTTTAATTAAAGCAATTGAAGAAACAATTAAAGCGTTTGAATATCCGGGTCCTGACCATCTTGATACTGTTGAATTTGGATTAAAAATTTCTTCTATATCTGTACTTGGTGCAGTAAAGTCTATAAAATCTCCTTGACCTGAATAATCTGAAAAATTCATATCTCTGTCTACAGATGAAGTTGCTATTGTCATTCCATGTGTTGATGGGTAATTATCTTTTTCAGAAGATGCGACACAACATACTGGCACATTTTCTCTAAAAGCACTTTCTAACATTTTATTTATTACTTCATTTTCTTTATTTATTAATTCATAACATATTACATTTGAATTTTTTATTCCAAATGATATAGCTCTTGCTATACTACATATTGAAGTATATCCTTCTTTTGTTACTGTAACTAATGGCATAATTTTTACATTAGGTGTTGTTGAATCTACTAAAACTTCTGCAATTCTACTTCCTTGAGGAATTGTTTCTGCAATATTTTGGTTTTCTAACATAAAATTATAGCTTTGATCACTTACTCTATATGCAAAAAATTCATTTCTATAATTTATTCCATAACCAACTATT
Organism: uncultured Clostridia bacterium; assembly: GCA_947623465.1. Taxonomy (GTDB): domain Bacteria; phylum Bacillota; class Clostridia; order TANB77; family CAG-508; genus CAG-269. Next base: position 20,635 of record CANQGU010000016.1, on the reverse strand, counting down.
CCAATTACAACATCTCTTGGATTTCCATTTTCATCTATTATTTTGTGATAATTATCTAAACCAATTTGAGTTGCACCTAAAGAGTGTTTAGTTAGAGTAACTCCGAGTATCTCCATAAACTGTTTGTGAGATGTCATTAATAGGTTCATCTATGAAGATTTCGTCATTATATATTTGTTTTATATATTCTTGATTTTGGTAATAGTTATACATTGCTTTTGTAAGTCTTTCTGAATAGAAACTTAAAAGATACATACCTTGAGATAACTCTGTAATTTCTTCTCCTTCAACTTTGTGCTTTACTTCATTTGCTTCTACTATAAATTTTTTGGTTTGATATTGATTTTTTATTGTGAATTTTTGACCATCAAGAGAAATGTCAAACACAGAATCTGATAACAAATTTTGCATTTCTTCTACTGATGTATATGCCAAATTTTCTTGTTCTTCTGTAATATCAAATTCATCCCTTAATGAAGTTTCTGTATTATCTCTTTTTACTTCTTTATTTGCTAAATCTATTGTAATTTCTATAAATGGATTTTTTCCAACTAATCCATCTTCATAGGATATTTCAGGTCTTCTACTTAATTTTATTGCAAAAATTATTCCTATAACTAGTAAAATTATTCCTACAATTATTCCTATTATTTTTAGATATTTTTTTACTTTTGTTCTTGTTTTTCTCCTCATATATCCCTCTCTTTTTATTTTTTATATGTTTTTTTCATTTGCATTTTTAACCAATTTATATTCTACTCTAAATTAAAAAAAATAGCAAGATTTTTTTATAATAAATCCCTAAGGGAAAGAATATTTATTTTTTTATATATACATTCCATAGCAGGGTCAATGTCAAAAATCTGCGGTCCCTCCCTACGAGGTATAACTCGATTTTTGACCCCTGCGAAGTGATTGGAACTGTCATGTATATATAAAAAAATAAATATTCTTTCCCTTACTTACATATTGACAAAATTAAATTTACATTTTATACTTTATTTATATATTTTTCTCATGCCTTTTTGGAAAAGAGGCGATTATTATAAATAAAATTTTTAATACTTTTTTTATTATTGTATTAATTCTAACTATTTTTATTTGTGTATTTTTTATTCCAACATATTCTAATTCTAATGATATTCGTATTATTGATTTTGTAGATAATGGTGAACTTTTGTGGCCTGCACCCCGGAATTACAAGAATTAATTCACCTTTTGGAAAGCGTAAAGCTCCAACAGGTCGGTGCATCAACATATCATAAAGGTGTTGATATTGGTGCTCCTGAAGGTTTTGAATTCATTGCTGTAACAGATGGAACCATTACTTTTGTACGGATTTTTAGGTGGAGGTGGTTACACAATTACTTTAACTGATGATAATTTAGATAATGGTAAAATTCAATATTCTTACTGTCACTCAAATCCTAATTTTATTGTGAGTGTTGGAGATAAAATAAAAAAAGGTCAAATTATTGGGAAAGTTGGTCCAAAATATGTTGATAATGTCCCTCGGAAATAAATATACAGATAGTACTCGGAAGACACACAAATGGAGCCACAACTGGGCCCCATTTACATTTTGGTATGAGAATTAATGGCGAATATGTTAATCCTTTGGAATATGTTAAACCATAAACAAAGAAACAGAACATATCCTATTTTATAGAATATATTCTGTTTTTTATTTTAATTGATACATAATGTAATTCTAAAAGACCTATAATCTAAAGATTCTCCGTCCAGAAAGATAAAAATAGAAATTACCACCATTATCAACATTATTGTAAATACCACTACGAAGAAAGAATGGTTTTTCTTGATACGGATACTGTGAAACTCCTCCTTGCCAACCCTTATCAACTGTACCACTTGTAGATGTTTCATATAATGCATCTCCAAAATTATTTTTTCCTGATAGATCATAATTTGATCCTTGATCATCCACAGTTTCTTCTGTTTTGCTATTTGATGCTTCATATACAGTTACTTTATTTGTACTTTTGGTAACATCTTCTTCTCCGCTTTTTGTCAACGATTTTCCATTTGACCTTATTTTACTGTTTCCATTATTTACGTATGCTGCAACATATTCTGAACAACAGCCTTTCATATCAAACACTCCATATTCATTTCCTGTTGTGCTTTGATTTACATTTGTTGAATAAATTGTTTTAGTATCATTACTTCCTCCGGTATAATAATCCTTACTATTATTTATTGAAATCTTATCTTTAGAACCTATTCCATAATTACTATAACTTAAATATGCAACTGCTCCCCACTCACTATTTTTCACCATATGGCTGTTTAGTTTTGTATTATAATCTTCAGATCGTGTATACATATCTCCAATATTTAAATTTCTCAAACTTGAAACACCTGGTAGAAAATTTACTCCACCACTTTCTTCTTCACTTGCCTCAAATTTTGCAACCCAAATTCCGAGATACTTCTTTATCCCAACCACCAACATCTACATCATTTGTAAATGCTGGATGAACTATAAAGTTATCTCCTGCATTTCTTCTATCGCTTTGACTTCCTGCTACTGCTTTTCCGTCTTTGTCTACTATTCCTCTGCTATCTGAATATCCAATTATTTCTCCTTCTGTACTTCCACTATGATATGTTATTTTATAGGCATATCTTGGTATCCATACAAAATAACCAGTTATATTTCCACCATCATCTTTTACTACTGCATTTGCCCATTTACTTGTCTTTGAAGTATCATTATAACTATATCCCCACGCTTTTTTATCTGATCCTGTTTCATCCCATGTATTTGTGTCTGCATTATATTTTACAGGTGTCATATTTTCTCCTAAAACAGGCTCATTTGCTGCTGTTCCATCTGTTATTTTATTTGTTGTACCTGATAAAAATTTTATATCTATAGTTCCAAATTCTCTTGAAAATTCTTCTGCATTTTCTTCTGCAGATATTTCTTCAACATCTGTTGTACTAATTGCTCCTCTTGTAAAATATATTTTCCTTCTTAATTTAATTCCTTTTGGATAATATATTTGATGAGTTACTTTATTTATTATATATATATCACTTATACTTTCAGATGTAGTTTCATTAGTCCAATTTGAATATTCTTTTCCATAATTTAATGTTAAGTTTTCTAATTTATGTAAATCTATTACATAATATGGGCCTTCGTCATTTGGATTAATAACTTTTTCTGCCTCTCCTTTAGAAGAAAATAATTTCTCAAGTTCTTCACTACTATTTAGATAAGTATTTTCTTCTAAAATTGGCAAAGCATCATTTGCAAGATAATAATCTGATACTTTAGTGCTTATAGATTCTATGTCACTATATAAATTGTTTACATTTCTTATATCTAACTCACTTTTAAAATTTGATATTGAAATACTTGTTAATATCATTAAAACTATAATTATTATTATTAATACCATTAAGGTAATACCTTTATTATTTCTTACATTCATTTTTCACTAATCTCCGCATATTTTTTTAATTTTTCATATACTAAGTAGTTTATACTTCCTGCTGGGAATTTACCAGATTTATCTTTTTTTCCTGCTGGCACTCCTGTTAATACTTCAATTCCCTCATCTATTGTAGATATTGCATATATAGTGAATAAACCATTTTTTACACTATCTATTATTTCATCTGATAATTGTAAGTTTTTAACATTTTGTATTGGTATCATAACACCATGTGAACCATCTAATCCTCTCATTTTACAAATTTGATAAAAACCTTCTATTTTTTCGTTTACTCCACCTATTGGTTGAATTTGACCTTTTTGATTTACAGAACCAGTAACAGCTATTGCTTGATTTATTGGTACTTCTGATAAACTTGAAAGTAATCCATATAATTCTGTACTAGATGCACTATCTCCATCAACTCCGTTATATAATTGTTCAAAACAGATACTAGCTGTAAGACTAAGGGGAATTTCTTGAGCAAATCTTTCTCCTAAAAATCCATTTAATATTAAAACTCCTTTAGAGTGGCTAGATCCTGACATTTCTACTTCACGCTCAATATTTACAATTCCTTTTTTACCAGTAAATGTATTTACTGTAATTTTTGCAGGTTTTCCAAAAGTATAATTTCCTATTGTCATTACAGTTAGTCCATTTATTTCTCCTACTTTGGCTCCTTCTGTTGATATAAGTAAAGAATTATCTTGTATCATTTCTGTATATATAAAATCGTATTTTTTCACTCTTTCTTTCTGTTCTTTTAAAGCTTTATCTATAAAGTTTGCAGAAACAACTTTTGCTTTTGACATTTGTGCCCAAGTTGAAGCTTCTCCTATAATTTCAAATATATCATTAAATAATGTAGATATTTTTGTTTGATCTCCTGCCATCCTTGATGCGTATTCTACAATTTTTGCCATTGCATATTTATCTAAATGTAATAATTCTGCTTGTTCACAATAATCGTGTATTATTCTTGCTAATTTGTTTACATTTTCTTCATTTAGTTCTGCTACATCTTCCCATTCTACTTTTATTTTGAATAGATTTTTAAAATCAGAATCCATTGCAAGTAGCGCTTGGTATATATCACTATCACCTATTAAAAATACTTTTAAATCCAATGGAATTGGCTCTGGCTTAAGTGATACCATTACCATAGATGAACGTTGATCTGGCATATTTTCTATTCCAATTTCTTTTATTCTTAATGCCTTTTTTAATGTTTCATAACTTATTCCATTAGCTAATAAATCTCTTGCTTGAAAAATTATATATCCACCATTTGCTTTTTGTAAAAGTCCTGCTTTAAGCATTGTGAAATCTGTTTTTAGTGAACCATAATAATTTTCATATTCTAATTTTCCAAAAATGTTTTGGTATGAATAGTTTGAATCCATAATAACAGGTACACCTTCTAGTTCACTGTTATCTACAAATAAATTAACTCTATAGTTTAAGCATGGATCCTGCTGCATAGCCATTTGAGGGTTTGTTGGAGTCCCTGTTTGAGCTTGCTGATTTGTATCTTCTGATAAAAATTTTGGAACATTTTTTAGTACATCTTGTTTTACATCATTTAAAAATTTATTTATTTTTTTATTTCTCTTATATTTTGATTTTAAAAGATTTATATGAACATTTACAGTAAGCAAAGCAACATTTGATTGCCATTCTGATATTTTTTTATCTGATAATCTTTCTATTTGCTTAATTTTACCAATAATATCCATTATCATTTCTTGCACAACTGCTGATTTTTCTTCATATACACTTTTTAATTCATTATCTAGTGCATCAAATTCTTCTTCTTTTAAAGCTTTTCCATCTAAAACTGGCATCATGTATATTCCATTTTGGGCTGATTTAATTTGAAAATTATATTCTAATGCGTCTTTTTCTAGCTTTTCCATTAAGCTTTGTCTTTTATCTTCAAATTCCTGTTTTATAAGTGCTTTTTCTTTTTCGAAATCATCATTGTTAAAAGTATTTTTTATATCTTTTTTTATGTCTTTTATAAAGTTATCCATATCTTCTTTAAATTCTTTTCCATGTCCTGCAGGAAGTGATACGGCGATTGGTTCATTTGGATTATTAAAATTATATATATAACACCAATCATGTGGTGGTTTTTTCTTACTTGCAACTTGTCTTAAGTAATTTTTTGTATACATTGTTTTTCCAACACCGCTTGGTCCTTCTAGATAAATGTTATATCCTTTTATATTAACATTTACACCAAATTCTAATGCTTTTATTCCTCTATCTTGACCTATTCCTGTAGTAATTGGCTCTAAGTTTTCTGTTGTTTCGAATTTAAAAATTTCTGGGTCAAATCTCATTTTTAGTTTTTTATAATTTAACTCGTTTTTATTTTTCATTTGTTCCCTCCATATAATTCTTCTTTTTGTATTATATACAAATTGTTTTTTTTTATCAATACTTTTTTTACAAATTTCTTTTATATTACTTTACAGTATTTTATTATATTCATTTACAGTATATTATTTATATCTCTTTACAATATACTATTATATTCATTTACAATATATTATATAGTATAATTCCTCCAATTATTGCAAAAAGGAATCCTAATATTTTAAGTCCTGATGTTGCTTCATTTTGGTCTCCAAAACTAAACCAATAGTTACTTAAAATTCTTGCGTCATAAACAAATGTTACTCCTATTAACACTAAAATTATTGATAATACTTTTAAAATAATCATAATTTTCACCCTTTCTCTTGCTGATGCGGTCATTTGGGACGTCCTTTTTTGACCGTTTTCAAATTTTCTTAATTTTTTAATTTATTATTTACCAAACGGTCAAAAAAGGACGTCCCAAATGACCGCTTTCTTCGTCCTCAAAAGCATCTATATATCAATCCTTTGTGTAAACTTGTCTTTAATTAATTTTTGTAATTTGGCATTTGTTTCTTTTTCTAATTTTGGATCATCTTCAAGTATCTTATTTGATAACTCTTGTATTTCTTTTAAAATTTTTACATCTTCAAAAAGATTTGCTATTTTCATCTCTGGAATTCCGGTGTTGAGCTGTTCCAAAGAAGTCTCCTGAACCTCTTAATTCTAAGTCTTTTTCAGATATTAAAAATCCATCATTTGTTGCACACATTATTTTCATTCTTTCTTTCACATCTTTTGAACGCGACATACATTTTAGTATGCAATATGATTTGTATTCTCCCCTTCCAACTCTACCTCTTAATTGGTGAAGCTGTGCTAGTCCAAATCTTTCTGCATTTTCTATTACCATAATATTTGCATTTGGTACATCTACTCCTACTTCTATTACTGTTGTTGAAATTAAAATGTCTATTTCTCCATTTTTAAATTTTAGCATTATTTCGTCTTTTTCTTTTGGTTTCATTTTTCCGTGTAAATATTCTACTTTGTATTTACTAAATATTTCTGTTTTGTATTTATTTGCAAGTTCTGTTACTGATTTTAAATCTAGTTCTTCATTTTCTTCAACTAACGGACAAACTATGTAGCATTGTCTTCCTTCTTCTATTTGCTTTGCAACAAAGTTATTTAATCTTTCTTCAAGCTCTTTTCCTACTGCAAATGTATCTACCTTTTTTCTATTTGGTGGAAGCTCGTCTATTATTGAAATATCTAGGTCTCCATATAAAATTAGAGCTAATGTTCTTGGAATAGGTGTTGCAGACATTACTATTACATCTGGATTATTTCCTTTTGATGAAATTTTTGCCCTTTGTTTTACTCCAAAACGATGTTGCTCATCTGTTACAACTAATCCTAAATTTTTAAATATTACATCTTCTTCAAGCATTGCATGTGTTCCAATTAAAATATCTATTTCTCCATTTGCCAATCTTTCTTTTAATTCTTGTTTTTTCTTTTTTGTTATGCTTGATATTAAAAGCTCTGATTTTATTCCAAAACTATCTAATGTTTTTTGAAAATTTTCTAAGTGCTGACTTGCAAGTATTGCAGTTGGTGCAAGTATTGCAACTTGATACCCTGATTTTACAGCTTTGTAACTTGCTAAAATACTTACTATTGTTTTTCCTGAGCCAACATCTCCTTGTAATAATCTGTTCATTGGTTTAGAGCTTTCCATATCAGTTTCAATTTCTTCAAGTACCCTAAGTTGAGCTTCTGTTAAATGAAATGGAAGTGTGTTAATTACATCACTTACTTTCACATCTTTGTTAAACTCTATTCCTTTTTCTTCATACTTGTAGTTTTCCCTTAATCTTAAAAGTGCAAGCTGAAACCCAAGTAATTCTTCAAATACGAGTCTATATCTTGCTCTTATAAAATCTGATTTACTTTCTGGAAAATGTATTTTTTTTATGGCATCATTTAAGTTCATAAGTTTGTAACTATCTATAATGTAACTTGGTAAAGTTTCTTCTAAGTTTCCATATACTTCATTTATTCCATTTTCTATAATTTTTCTTATTGTATTTTGTGATATTCCAAAAGTTAATGGATAAATTGGAATTATTTTTCCTGTATTTTTATTTTCTCCTGATTCATCAAAAATAGGAGACTTCATTTCATATCTTCCGGCTTTTATTTCTACTTTTCCATAAAAATTGTAAGTATGTCCTATTTTGAAAATGTTTTTTAGATAGCTTTGATTATACCAAGTAATAGTTAAAGGTGTATCTCCATCTCTTACAATTAATTTGTACATTTTAAGCTTTCTTGCAAATATTTCAGAAACTTTAGTTATAGCAACCCCCTTAACTAAAACTTCTTCTCCGTCTTGGCAATCTGAAAGCCTTTTTGCAATTCCTCTATCTTCATAGTTTCTAGGAAAATATGTAATCAAATCATAAATAGTATCTATATTTAATTTATTTAACAATTTAACTCTATTTGGTCCAACATTTTTTACATATTGAACTTGTTTATTTAAATCTACCATTTATTCTCCTATCTTTTTTTTATTTGACCGCTTCTTTATATATTATTTTTAGCATTAATTTATTTTCAATAATTTAAAATCTAGTGCATCTGCACTAACAAGTTTAAATTCTATTCCTTGTATAACTCCCTCAACTGCATCTTCTATTGACTTGCTATGAAGATGTGCATAATAACATTTTTTTATGTCATACTTTTTTAGTATTTTCATAAACTCTGTATCTATATTTTGTTTAACAATTGGTGGATAATGCATAAATACTATTATTTCTTTATTTTTACCTAATCCATCTTGAATTGAAAGTTCTAGCCTTTGAGCTTCTCTTGCAAGCATTTTTTTAGAATTTTCGGTGTCTTCATTTAATAAAGTCCACCCTCTTGTACCACAAATTACTTTGTCTTCAATTTCAAAACTATTATTTTGTAAAAAATAAATATTTTTTAAATTATGTTCTTCTAAAAAATTATTCATATTAGTAACTGTAGTCCACCAATATTCATGGTTTCCTTTAAGTAATATCTTTTTTCCGGGAAGTGAATCTAAAAACTTAAAATCCTTAACAGTATCTTTTAAATGCATAGCCCATGAAAAGTCTCCAAGGTGCACAACTGTATCTTCTTCTTTTACTTTAGAAATCCAGTCTTGTTTTATTTTTTCTTCATGATTTGTCCAATTTTCCCCAAAAATGTCCATTGGCTTGCTTTCTCCAAAAGATAAATGTAAGTCTCCAATAATATATATAGCCATTAGATTCACCTCCTTTTTGTAAATTAAATTTTTAAGTTGGGTATTGCGTTTAAGTTTAGTTCGTCTCTTTTGCCATTTATAAAGTTATAGTATCCGCTTGATGCAATCATTGCAGCATTGTCTGTACATAGCTTTAAATCTGGCATGTATACTTTTAAATTCTCATTTCCTAAATTTAAAATAGCTTGTCTTATATAAGAATTTGCAGAAACTCCTCCTGCTATTGCTAATGTTTTTAAACCTGTTTGTTCTAAAGCTTTTTCTACATTTTCTATTAAAACCTCTGTAACTGCTTTTTCAAAGCTTGCACATAAATCTGCTTTATTTATATTTTTCGTGTTGTGGTTTGTATTTATTACTGCTGTTTTTATTCCACTAAAACTAAAGTCTAATGAATTTTCAAAATGTGTTTTTGGTAAGTTTATGTTTGCTATTCCTTCTTTAGCAAGTTTATCCACTTTTGGTCCACCCGGATAATCTAACCCGACTACTCTTGCAACTTTATCAAATGCTTCTCCAACTGCATCATCTCTAGTTTTTCCTAAAACTTCAAACTCTGTGTAATCTTTTACATTAATTATTGCTGTATTTCCTCCTGATATTAACAAACATAAAAATGGTGGTTCTAGTTCTTTGTATGTTAAATAGTTTGCTGCAATATGTCCTTCTATATGATTTACTCCAACTAAAGGTTTATTTATTGAATAAGATAAAGCTTTTGCATATGATACTCCTACAAGTAAAGCTCCAACTAATCCCGGACCATATGTTGGGGTTATTGCATCTATATCTTTTAATTCAACATTTGCAGTTTTTAGAGCTAATTTTGTTACTCTTGAAATTGCTTCTATATGATTTCTTGATGCTATTTCCGGAACAACTCCTCCATATTTTTCGTGTATTGGAATTTGTGTGTCTATTATATTTGATAAAACTTCTCTACCATTTTTTACGACTGCAACTGAAGTCTCATCACAACTTGTTTCTATTCCTAAAGTTAATATATCTTTCAATTTTCTCATTCCTTTTTTTCTTATTCGACTTTATTTTACTAAAAAAAGCAAAAAATAGCAAGTATTATGCTATTTTTTTCAAATTTACTTCAGCTTATAATATAGTTTATATTTATATAAATTTTTATTAGTAATTGTTATTTAAAATATCCCCTTTAAATCTTCTAATATATATCTTTTAAATCTTTATATATATATCTTTGAAATATTTTAGAATATATCTTTTAAATCTTCTAATTTTTTTATAACTTTAATCTCATTTAATAAGTCTTTGTTTTTATCTTGAGTATTTTTGTTATCTAGCCATACTAAATTTTTTAATCCTACTTTTTTTGCAGCCAAAATATCCATATATATATCATCACCTATTACAGCACATTCATCTAGTGCTTTATCTCCAATTGCTTGGTAAAAACTTTCTTTATATGGTTTTGCATATTTTTCTGCATCATAAATCTCTTTAAAGTATTTTAATATATCTACTTTTTTTAATCTTTCTACTTGAGATATTCTAAACCAATTTGTTAAAATAACAAGTTCATATTTTTTGCTTAAATATTCTAATGTTTCATATTCTTCTTTTTCTAAGCTTTCTGGAACACATGTTGGCAATACTTCAAGCCATTTATCTATAAAATTTTTTGGTAGTTTTGTATCTAATCTTTCATTAAAAAAATCTAACATTTCCTTTTTATTAAAGTATTTTCTATCTATCTCATAATCTAATTGTAATTCATGTACTTTATTGCCTAATTCTTGTGTATTTGTAAATCCTAATTCATCCAATACTTTTTTTATTACATTATCATATTCTTTTTTCCATGTTATTAGAGTATTGTCTAAATCGAAAATTAATCTTTTTATCATTTATTCTACCTCGTTTAATATTTTAAAAATTTTAATTATAAATTTTTCTTTTCATCTGTTTTTTCGATGTCTTTTTCTTTAAGTATCAAAAATTACTATTTTTTTATAATTTTTTCATAATCATAATTTAAATTTCTGCTATATTTACTATTTCTAAGTCTTCCTCTTTTAAATTTTTGGCTATTGCATCATAAAATCCAATTACTGTATCTATTGCTGTAAAACATGGTACTTTGCTTTCAGCAGCTAATCTTCTTATTTTAAAGCCGTCTCTTCCTGATTCTTTTCCTTTTGTTGGTGTATTTATTATAAAACTTAGTTTTCCTGAGTGAATTAAATCCGGAATACTGTTAGCTCCTTCCCATATTTTTTGCACAATATCTACATTTTGAACTCCATTTTGTGTTAAAAATTTTGCAGTTCCTGCAGTGGCTATTATTGTATATCCCATTTGTTCTAGGTTTTGAACTATTGGTAATATTTCTGGTTTATCTTTATCATTTACAGTTATTAAAATTTTTCCTCTATTTACAACATTTATATCACTTGCAATAAATGCTTTTAAAATTGCTTCACTAAAATGTTTTGAAACACCTAGTACTTCTCCTGTTGATTTCATTTCAGGACCTAATGATGTATCTGCATTTTTTAGTTTTTGGAAAGAGAATATTGGCATTTTTACTGCTACATAGTCTGATTTTTTGTATAATCCTGTACCATATCCAATATCTTTTAATTTTTCTCCTAAAATTACTCTTGTTGCTATATCTATTATTGGCAAACCTGTTACTTTACTTATATATGGTATTGTTCTACTTGCTCTTGGGTTTACTTCTATTATATATACTTCTCCATCTGATATAATAAATTGTATATTAAACAATCCTTTTACATTTAATTCTTTAGCAATTAGTTTTGTATATTCAACTATTTTGTCTATATATTTTTGTTCTATAATACTTGTAGGATATACAGAAATACTGTCTCCTGAGTGAATTCCTGCTCTTTCTAAAAGCTCCATAACACCTGGTATTAATACATTTTCCCCATCTGAAATTGCATCTACTTCCATTTCTTTTCCCATCATGTATTTGTCTACAAGTATTGGATGCTCTTGTGCTATTTTGTTTATTTCTTTAATCATTTCATCTACATCATTATCATCATAGCATATTGCCATTCCTTGTCCACCAAGTACATAAGATGGTCTAACTAAAACAGGATATTTTAATTTGTTTGCTACTTCTTTTGCTTCTTTTGCAGTATATACTGTTTCTCCTTTTGGTCTTAAAATTCCACAATGCTCTAAAGCTTCGTCAAATAATTCTCTATCTTCAGCTCTATCCATATCTACTTCTTCTGTTCCTATTATTTTTACTCCCATATTTGTTAAAGCTTTTGTTAATTTTATTGCTGTTTGACCTCCAAATTGAACTATTGCACCATAAGGATTTTCCACCTTTACTATGTTTTCTACATCTTCAGGGGTTAGTGGTTCAAAGTATAATTTGTCTGCTATATCAAAATCTGTACTAACTGTTTCTGGGTTATTGTTTATAATTATTGTTTCATATCCTAATTTTTTTAATGCTAACACGCTATGTACACTACAATAATCAAATTCTATTCCTTGTCCTATTCTTATTGGTCCTGATCCTAAAACAATTATTTTTTTAGGATTTTTTGAATCTATGCTCTCATTTTCTTCATCATAACTTGAATAATAATATGGCGTTTTTGCTTCAAATTCTGCACTACATGTGTCAACTAATTTAAAGTTTGCAATTATGTTATTTTCATATCTTTTTTGTTTTATTTCTTCTTCTTTGATTCCTGTTAAGTTTGATATTGTTTTATCTAAATATCCCATTTTCTTTGCTCTTAAAAGTAATTCAAGAGTTAATTTTGAAGTTTTTAATTCTTCTTCGATTCTCACAATTCTTTCAATTTTGCTTATAAAAAATTTATCTATTGTAGTGATTTTATGTATTTCATCTATTGTAATTCCGCGTCTTAAAGCTTCTGCAATCATCCATATACGTTCATTATCAACAAGTGTAAGTTCTTCTAATATTTTTTCTGTTGGTAAATCTTTTAATTTTTCCATTTCTAATGAATCCAAATTTTCTTCTAGTGAACGAATAGCTTTCATTAATGCTTGTTCAATAGATGGTGCTATTGCCATTACTTCTCCTGTTGCTTTCATTTGAGTACCTAATTCACGATTTGCTGTTCTAAATTTATTAAATGGCCATTTTGGAATTTTTACTATAACATAATCTAAAACCGGTTCAAAACATGCATAAGTTTTACCTGTTACTTCATTTTTTATTTCATCTAAAGTATAACCTATAGCAATTTTACTTGAAACTTTTGCAATTGGATAACCTGTAGCTTTTGAAGCTAAAGCTGATGACCTACTTACTCTTGGATTTACCTCAATTACTGCATATTCAAAACTGTTTGGATTTAATGCAAATTGAACATTACATCCTCCTTCTATTTTTAGTTTCGAAATTATTTTTATTGCTGATGTACGTAGCATTTGATATTCTTTGTCTGCTAAAGTTTGTGATGGTGCAACAACTATACTATCTCCTGTATGAACTCCAACAGGGTCTATATTTTCCATGTTACATATTGTTATACAGTTTCCTTTGCTATCACGCATTACTTCATATTCTATTTCTTTCCATCCACTTATACATTTTTCTATTAAAACCTGATGAACTCTTGATAAATTTAAACCTGATGATGCAATTTCACGAAGATCTTCTTCAGTATGTGCTATTCCTCCACCTGTTCCACCTAATGTGTATGCTGGTCTTACAATTACAGGAAGTCCTATTTCTTTTGCAAAGTTAACTGCTTCTTCAACATCTTGTACAACTTTACTTGCAACACATGGCTCATTTATTGATTCCATCATATCTTTAAAAGCTTGTCTATCTTCTGCGTTTTTTATACTTTCAGGAGATGTTCCTAAAAGTCTTACATTTTGTTCTTTTAAAAATCCACTTTCATATAGCTCCATTGCTATATTTAAACCTGTTTGACCCCCAAGATTTGGAAGTATGCTGTCTGGCTTCTCTTTTTTTATTATTTTTTTAATTGTTTTTACTGTTATTGGCTCTATATATATTTTGTCTGCCATTTCTTTGTCTGTCATTATAGTTGCAGGATTTGAATTAATTAAAACAACTTCTATTCCTTCCTTTTTTAATTCTCTACAAGCTTGTGTTCCTGCATAATCAAATTCTGCAGCTTGTCCAATTATTATTGGTCCAGAACCTATTACTAACACTTTTTTTATTTTTTTATTTCTTGGCATTTTGATGTTCCTTTCTAATTTTATTATTTAATGGCTTTTTATATAATTTTTGCACATTTGTTATAAAATTCTATTTTTTATTTGCTTTTATTCTTTCTATATATTCATCAAAAATATAGCTACTGTCTTCAGGTCCTGGGCATGCTTCTGGGTGAAATTGTACTGTGTAAATATCTTTTTTAAGATATTGTAAACCTTCAACAGTTCCATCATTCATATTTATATCTGAAACCTTTGCAATATTTTGATTTACTGTTTTTTCATCTATTGCATATCCGTGGTTTTGTGATGTTATAAAAATTCTATCTTTTTTGATATTTTTTACAGGATGATTTGGCCCTCTATGACCATATTTTAGTTTATATGTTTTACATCCTGTAGCTAATCCCATAATTTGATGTCCTAAACATATTCCAAGTATTGGTTTTTGATAATTGCTTTCATATATTTCTTTTACAGTTTGAATTGCTTCTTTATTATTCTCAGGGTCTCCCGGACCATTAGATAATACTAAGCCATCAAAATTTTTGGATAAAATAGTTTTAGAATCAGTATTATTTGGAAGTACAGTTATTTTGCAATTCCTTTTTACTAATGAATTTATAATATTTTGTTTTGAACCAAAATCTAATAGGCCAATATTTAAATTTCCTTCGCCTACTTCATAGATTGTTTTAGAAGTTACTTGATCAACAACATTTTCGATTTTATAATTTTTTATTTTTTCTAGTATTAAATTTATGTTAGAAATATCATCTGTTAGCATTCCTCTCATTGTTCCATTATCTCTTAAAACTTTTGTAAGTTTTCTTGTATTTACACCTTGAAGTCCTGGAATTTTATTGTATTTTAAAAATTTTTCAATATGTAATTTTGATCTAAAATTACTTTCTGTTTCTGCAAGTTCATGAACAAACACTGCTTGTACCCATGGCTTGCTAGATTCTTTATCTTCTAAAGTTAATCCATAATTTCCGATTAAAGGATATGTCATAACTACACCTTGGCCACAATATGATGGGTCTGTAAAAATTTCTAAGTATCCTGTCATTGATGTGTTAAATACTATTTCTGCAATAATATCTTTATTGTAACCTATTCTTTCTCCTTCAAAAACATTTCCGTTTTCTAGTACTAAATAGCCTTTCATTTAATTCATTCCTTTCTGTTGGTAGATAAAAGTTATCTACTTTTCTTATCTTTTAATAACATAGACCTTAAAAAAAAGAAATATTTTTAATATTTCTTTTTTTATTTTATTTTTCTGTTGTACTTTTAGTTTCTTTTTTTGTTGTTTTTTTTACTTTTTTTTCTGTTGTGATTTTTGTTGCATTTTTTGCTAAAAATACTGGTATTACAACAGCATAAATTAATCTAACTAAAATTGATACATTAATAAAGTTTTCTTTTATTAATAATGAAAACATTTCATTATCTACTAATGTAATAGCTGCAATTACGATAAACATTGGAACATATGTATCTATTTTCATTTTTCTTAAAAATTCATAAGCTAAAACGAAAATCGCTCCGCAAAATAGGGTTGATAAAAATGTGTATATCATTAAATAATAATCCATAATATCTAATAATACCCATTTAAGTACAAATGTTAAACTTTGTATAAGTAAAGTAACAGCTAATAAACTAATTGCTTTTGAACAATTTTCTTTTTTTACTATTAATCCTAAAAATAACATTAATAGTGGATAAAAAAATACGCTTACATTTATATATGAATTTAATATTGGTATATGTATATGTGATACAAAGCTTGCTATTATAGCAATTACTGGCATTCCTACAACAACTATTGGTGATAATTTTTCTTCTTTTTTCATTTTTCCAACTCCTTCTTAAGTATTTTTTTATTATTGTCTTTCTCATTTGTTTGACATTATTTTATATTATTTATCTAAATTTTTCAATATTTTTTTTAAAATTGTAATATAAATGTAATATTTGTTGTATAAAAAAATATAAACATGCACAAAATATTAACAAATTTAAATATTGGAGGTTATTTTGAAAAAATCATATATCTTTTTTATAATTGTTTTAATTTTAATTGGAATTGGTGTGGGTATTTTTTTCTATAATTCTAAAAAAAATTCATCAAATGGCAATGATGAATATAGTTCTTCAAAATTAAGTACTACAGAAAATGAAACATCTACCTCAACCGAAAATTCTTCAAACTCAGATACAGATAGTCAAAATGCATCTAATGTTAATGATACATCAAATTCAGAAAATAACAGTAATACTCAAGAAACAGAAACTCAAATTGCAGATTTTACAACAAAAATATATACAAAAGATTCAGAAAGACAAAATAACATTTCTATTACTTGTTCTTCTCTAAATGATACCATTGTAAACCCTGGTGATACTTTTTCTTTTTGTAACACAGTTGGAAAAGCAACTTCATCAAAAGGCTATGAAAAAGCAGATGTTTTTAAAGATGGCGAAAAAGTTAAAGCTCTAGGTGGTGGTAATTGCCAAGTAAGTTCTACATTATACAATGCTGTACTTAAAGTTCCTGAATTAAATGTTACAGAAAGACATGAACATAGCAACACAGTTCCATATGTATCTAAAGGGCAAGATGCTGCCGTAAGTTATCGGTAGCTATGATTTTAAATTCATTAACAATCTAGGAGCAAAAATTAAAATTTCTGCTTCATGTGATAAAAATTATGTTTATACAAAAATTTTTAAAATTGAATAAAACAGAATTCTTCTTCATATATTATATTATTAATATTGGAGGTTCTAAAATTTATGAAATATGCAAAAAAAATTGTTTTTATATTAATATCTATCATTTTTATATTTAGCATGCCTGGATTGGTCTCTGCTAGTTTTTCAAATTATATTTGGTCAACATTAGATTTAACTACTGAAGTTTCTAGCCCTATAATTTCAGACAAAGATAATTCTAACCCATTAAACCTAGATTGTGGCGCATGTATTTTAATGGAACAAACAACAGGTCAAATTTTATATTCATATAATGTACATGAAGCCCTTGCCCCTGCAAGTGTTACAAAATTAATGAGTATTTATTTAATAATGGAAGCTATATCTCAAGGAAAAATAAATTTAGATACACAAATTCCGTGTTCAGAAAATGCATCTTCTATGGGTGGGTCACAAATTTGGTTAGATACAAGAGAAACATTATCTGTAAATGAAATGCTAAAAGCAATATGCGTTGTTTCTGCAAATGACTGTGTAACTGCTATGGCAGAATATATTGGTGGATCTGAAGAAAACTTTGTAAATATGATGAATCAAAAAGCTCAAGAACTTGGTATGACAGATACAACCTTTAAAAATTGCCATGGAATTGATGAAGATGGTCATGTGATGTCAGTTTATGATATAGCAATTTTATCTAGGGCTCTTTTAAACGATTTTCCTGAGGTGACACAATATACAACAATTTATATGGATTCACTTCGTGACCGGAAAATCTAGTTTAGTAAACACAAACAAACTTGTAAGAAATTATAATGGTTGTACAGGATTAAAAACTGGTTCTACATCTAAAGCCTTATATAATTTATCTGCAAGTGCCACCCGTGATGGTTTGTCTCTAATTGCAGTTGTTATGAAAGCTCCTACATCCGCACTTCGTTTTAGTAATGCTACAAGTCTGCTTGATTATGGTTTTACAAATTTTGAATATAAAAGCTTAGCTACTAAAGGAGATGTTATTCAAAGTGTAAATATTTCTAAAGGTACTCCTTCTTCCATAAATGCAGTTGTAGAAAATAATTGCGGAGTTATAATTGAAAAAGGAAATGATGTTAATATTGAACAAAATATTTCTATAAATAATTCTGTATCAGCTCCTATATCTAAAAATCAAACAGTTGGTGAAATAAATTATGTATTAAATGGTGAAACAATTTGTAAAAGCAATTTAATAGCAAGTGACGATGTTTCTAAAATAAACTTTATTACTATGTGTAAAAATATCTTTGCAAGCTGGGGAAATTTATTTAGAATTGTTTAATTAAATAGATTTTTAAAGTTGTTTAAAATAAAAATAAAAATATAAATGAATCTAAATATAAAAATACATCTTCAAATATTAGTTAAATCTAATATTTTGAGGTGTATTTTTGTTTTTTAAAAACTTATATATTTTATAAGAAATTTGTCACATTTGGTCTAAAAAATAAATAATATATACTATAAAATTATTTTAGGAGGTTAGATTCAATATGAGAAACAGATGTAGAAGATGTTGCTGTATGAACAATAATTGGCATTCAAATTGTAATCAAGATATGCTAGAAAAAAAATGTAATAATGTATACTGCGATAATCAAAAATACAATGAAAATTGTAGTTGCGGATTTGATGATGATAATTATAATGATGTTTTCCCTGAAAATCCTATGCTTGCACAAAGTTATGTTCCAACTCAATTTTTAAATGAAACATTTAAACCATGTATTGGTTTAAAAAATGGTACTATTTTTCCTGAGTTAGTTAGCCCTTATATGCCAGGTGACTCAATGAAACAAATTAAATATTTGGAAAAAACAAATACTATTGGAAAGGGGTGTAACAAATGTCAGTAGAAAATGAAAATAGAAATTGTAATTGTCAAAATAATAATATGATGATGAATACAATGAATAATAATAATGTGGAAGATGCCCCAGTAGCATTAAATAATAATTGGATGACTGATAATATGTGTGACAAATGTGATTCAGATAATTTAACTAGAGAGGAAATGCTTAAACAAATTAAATGTCTTGGATTTGCAGTTATAGAATTAGGTGAATATTTAGATACTCATCCTGATGATGAAAAAGCTTTATGTTTACACAATAAATACAGTAAAGATTATAAAGATATAACAGATAAATATCAAAAAGTTTATGGTCCTTTAACTATATTCTATCCATGTAATAAATGGAGATGGCTTGAAGAACCATGGCCTTGGGAAGGAGGAATGAACTAATGTGGACTTATAATAAAGTATTAGAATACCCTGTAAATATTAAATGTAAAGACCCTCGTTTAGCTAAATTTATAATATCTCAATATGGTGGTCCAGATGGAGAACTTGCCGCTTCTCTTAGATATTTATCTCAAAAATTTGGAATGCCTGACCAAACTTCTAAAGCTATTTTAAATGATATTGGTACTGAAGAATTAGCTCACTTAGAAATGGTTGGTTCTATAGTGCATCAATTAACTAAAGATGCTACAATAGAAGAAATTGAAGCAGCAGGTCTTGGTAGCTACTATACAGACCGTGGTGTTGATGTATACCCACAATCTGCAGGTGGAACTCCTTTTACAGCAGCTTATATTGCCTGTAAAGGTGACCCAATAGCTAACTTACAAGAGGATTTAGCAGCAGAACAAAAAGCAAGAGCAACTTACGAAAAATTAATTGATTTATGTAGGGATAACCCTGATGTATTAGACCCACTTAAATTCTTAAGACAAAGAGAAATTGTACACTTCCAAAGATTTGGTGAAGCTCTTCGTAAAGTTCAAGATAAACTTCAAGATAAAAATTTTTATATGAATAATTGTAATAAATAAAAATTAAGTAATCAAATGTTAAGCCAGTATATTTAAAATATATTGGCTTTTATAAATTTAAAAATTTTATTAAATTCCTATTAAATTCATCTTTAACATCATAAAAAGCACCATGCCCAGCATTTTCAAGTGGAAACAAAATTGAAGAACGAATATTATTATGCATAATTTCTGCCATAGGAAAAGGACATATTCTATCTTCTTTTCCGTGAAAAATAGCTGTTGGAACATGAATATATTTTAACGAATCAAATATATCTTCATCTCTAAGAGCAATCAAAGAATTCATTTCTCCTATTCCAGAAGCACTATTACTTAAATTTTGAAACCAATTTTTAAATGCTATCGAAGGCTTTTTGTAAAAAAACATATTTCCAAAATTTTCATTTAAAGATGGTCTGTCATTATATCCTAGTTTTATTAAATCATTGGTAGA
Source organism: uncultured Clostridia bacterium (assembly GCA_947623465.1). GTDB lineage: Bacteria > Bacillota > Clostridia > TANB77 > CAG-508 > CAG-269. Next base: position 267 of record CANQGU010000016.1, on the reverse strand, counting down.
TTCTATTGTTTGACCATAAGGATTATTTACAGTTTTTGAATATGAAGGAACAGCAGAATCAAGCAAGCATAATTTTCTAACACCATATCCATTATACATTTGCATGTATTTTGTAGCAATTGCTCCTCCCATCGAAAAACCGAGTAAATCAAAATTTGATAAATTTAAAGCATATATTACATAATATAAGTCAGTTGCAAATTGACTATAATTATATCCATTACTTGTTTCATCAGAATTTCCAAATCCTCTTATATCAATACTTAT